>DASXFH010000393.1:0-14323 GCA_036489655.1 Acidobacteriaceae bacterium
GCTCTGGCCCACGCTGCTTTCTGCTCGCCGCGTGCCTGGCTCAACGAAGGTGTGGCGAATTTCCTCAGCACACTCTGGATCGAAAGTGAGCAGGGTCAGACCGCTGCCATGGAGAACCTCAACGCCGAGCGTCCGGCACTCGCCATCGCCGAGCCCGCCATGCCTGGACAGGGTTCCGGGCAGGATCTGCTCCACGCGGTCAGCGCCATCTACTACCGCATCAAAGCCACCTACGTCCTCTGGATGCTCCGCAATCTCGCCGGCGACAAGGCGCTGCAGACCGCTCTGCAAACCTACGACCCGGCCCAGGACACTACGCCCGACTACTTCCAGCGCATCCTTACGCCCCTGGCCTCCGCCGATCTTCTCTCCGGCCAGAAAGACCTGAGCTGGTTTTTCCAGGACTGGGTCTACCGCGACGCCGGCCTGCCGGATCTTTCCATCGCCGCCGTCTACCCCAGCCCGGAAGCCCATCAGCAGATTCTCGTCGCCGTGGACATCGCCAATGCCGGCTACGCCTCCGCTCTGGTGCCCCTCACCGTCAAGGGCTACAGCGCCTCCATTACCGACTGGGTGCAGGTCCCCGCGCACGACCACATCACGCACCGCATGACCTTCTCGCAGAACCCCACCGAAGTGGATCTGAACGACGGCTCCGTCCCCGAGGTCCAGGACAGCATCCACCGCACCACTCTCAAGACCGCCCCCGCCGGCGGCTTCTGAACCCTGAACCCTGGCGGCTACTGGCTACCGGCTGCCTCTAATCAGTGCACCACCGGGTGCTCCAGGCTCCCGCTAATCCGCAGCCGTCCGCGCCGCGTCTCCATCGTGAGGTTCACACTCCGGCTGAACGCGATCGTGCCCCGCACAGCATCCGTTCGGCCCGTGCGCGTCATCCCGCCGTCGGTCATCGTCAGAGTGCGATCGCCGATCGTGCCGCTCGCCGACCAGCGATCGAAATGCCATAAGACGGGCGCGCTCACCCGGCTCACCCCCGGCAACCCGCCGTTCTGCCAGGTGAAATGAAACGTGCCATTCGCCGACCCGGACAAATCCGCCGCCTGATACCCGCCCATCGTCAGCTTCGCCTCAGCCGCCCCCGTGCCGGTAGCCCACGTTTCGCCAAGAACCTTTCCCACCGCCGGCAGACTCGCTCCCGTCAGCCGCATATCCAGTGCCCACTGCGGAGTTCCGCTGCCGGCATCCATGGTGCCCGTGGCCTGCAGTTTCCCGCCCAGCGTCGCGCCTTCAAGAGAAGCAATCGTCAGCTTCTTCCCTTCCACCGCGATGGAGGCGGCCACGTTCTCGACGGCCATCTTTCCCAGCTCCAGGGAACTCGCCTCAATCGTGCCTCGCAGCGGCGGCCACGACCCGCTGCTTCCGTCGCCCAGGGCGCTGGTCAGAATCTCCCCCAGCAGTCCGCGCGGAGGTCCCGCCAGCACAGTCTCAAGCTTCGCCGCATTCAGCGTGCCCGCGCTCAGCGCGAACGTCGCCGGACACGCCACCGGCTCGCTGCACACCGCCGGATACTCCCCCGAAACCTGCAGCTCCAGCCCTCCGGATTGCAGAACCGCCTTCTGCCAGACCACCTCGCCGGGATTCAGCTGTACGTCGGCCGAAGTGACTTCCACCGGCGCCCGCAGGAATCCTGCGCGCAATTCTGCCCCTTCCACATGCAGCGTCCCGGTTGTCACAATGCCGGAGCTGCCCCCCATCAGCGGCGGAGTCCAGTTGCCGGTCGTGAGCGTGTCGATCTGGACGCGCCCTTTCGGCGCGGCCAGCGCCAGAGCATTTTCCAGCAGTCCAAAGTTCGACCCCGCCGCCATCAGCCGCGCCACACTCGCCGGCCCCGACAGGTGCAGATGGAACCCGGCCCCGTCCATCCATCCATCCGCCTTCAGGGGCCCCGCGCCACCCATGGCAACCGCCAGGGGCTGCAGGACAATCCGGTCGGGCTCGCGCCGCGTCGTTCCCTTCGCCTTCGTCCCGGTGCGCAGTTCGGTTGCCTTCGGCGCTCCAGCCAGCAGATCCATCGTCGGCAGCGCCAGGGTTCCTCCTGGATAGATCAGCACCACTCCTGTCGCTTTGGCGTCTCCCGCCACCAGCGGCTCTTTCCCAAGGTCCATCTGGAAACTCCCGTTCAAAGTTCCCCTCGCCGTGACATTCTGCGCGTACGGCCGCATCAGCCCCAGCACCTGCAGAGGAAACCCCGCCGGCACCTGATTCACCTCAAGCCGCAACTGTGCTTTCGACGGCGCAAAGGTATGCACATTCCCCGTCAGCAGCAGGTGGCCGTCGCCCACCGGCCAGAAGCAGGTGATGCTGTCCACAGTCCGGTTTGGATGCCGGTATTCACCCCGGCAGGTGGCGTTGACGTCCAGCGTTCGCATCGGCTGAAAATCCTGTCGCCGCAGGTTGCTCACCGTCAGCCGCGTCTGCAACTGCATGTCGCCCACCCTTCCGCCGATACTCGCCGCGGCATGCAGATCCCCGCGCCAGCCGCTGTCGAAGCCTGCCAGCAGCCGGCTCACCTGGCCCAGTTGCGCGCCGCTCCACTCTGCCCGCAGCCGCACCGGCATATCGTTCAGATCCGCGGCCCTGCGCAGCGATCCCTCCACCGTCAGTTCGCCCGTATCGGAGAGGTGCAGCTCTGTATCCGTCCGCACCGGCTGCGCCTTCAATCGCAGCCGCCATTCGTCTGCGCTGGCCTGCCACATGGAGAACTCGGCGTTCATCAAAGAGAACGGCCGCTTCTCTGCGCGGTTCTTGAAATCGATCCGTGAATTCGTCGCCTCAATATAGGGAAACCGCGGCCGCGGCCCGGCATGCCGCTGGCCGGTTGGCGCATTCGGGATTTGCGACGCCCGCAGCAGCACTGATCCCATGCTCCACTGTCCTGCCGCGTTGCGCACCACGTTCAGATTCGCCTCATCCAGGCTGATGCGGCTCACCTCCAGCCGCCCCCGCCACAGCGAGGTCAAGCGCAGCGACGCCACCACGGCATTGGCATGCAGCGCCGGCTCCGACCCAAACGCCGGATCCTCCTCCACCGTGAAGTCGCTCATCACGATCCCGGGTGTCGGCAACAGACGCAGCTGCATCTCCCCCACGTATACCGGCCGCCCCAGCGCCTCTGACATGCTCGCCGTAATCGACCGTTTATATTTGCCCAGATTGATCAGCGGCGGAAGAAAAATCGCCAGCACCAGCAGCACGATCACCGCGCCCGCAATCCCCAGCTTCCACCACGCGGACACACCCCGCTGCCCCGACTCCTCCGAGGTCAGCAGCTCCTCCACACGGCTCATCGCTATTTCACTCGATGGAAGGTTCGCCGCCAGCGGGTCTGGTCGAAGAAGTGGATCGTCTCGTGCAGGATCCAGCCCACCCGGTCGCCCACCGATGTCTTATTTTCCTGCGACTCCGGCGTCACAAACGACCAGTAGACAAACAGCGGCCGTCCCACGATGTTCTTCCGCGGCACCAATCCCCAGTACCGGCTGTCCAGGCTGACCGTGCGGTTGTCGCCCATGCAGAAGTACATCCCCGGCGGCACCACCAGATCCTGCCCCTGGATATAGTTCGGCAGCGACTCCGCCCACTCCGCCGTCACATCCGGGCTCTCCGACGGCGGCACCGCGGGAAAATCGTCCCGGTAGGGAACGTAGTCACCGTCGGTCGGCTTGCCCGCATACGGCTCGTCCAGCGGCTGTCCGTTGCGGTACACGATCCCATCCCGCAGATGAATGCGGTCTCCGGGAATCCCCATCACCCGCTTCACCAGGAAAAGATGCTCCCCGTTCGGCTCCACCGTCGGCTTGTAGAAGACGACGATGTCCCCGCGATGCACATTGCGGTAATAGACGAACGGCGCGTAGTGAGCCGGGGGCGCGAGCGTGATCCGATCCACGAGCACGTGATCGCCCACCAGCAGTGCCGACACCATCGACGACGAGGGAATCGCAAAGTTCTGAAAGATGAATGTCAGAATGAACAGCCCCACCGCCAGCACGCCGCAGATGGACGCGAATGCCTCCAGCGGTGTCTCTTCGTGGTGCTCGTGCTTCTGCCTGATCTGCTTTTCCAGGACTTCTGCCATGGGCTCCGGCTATCCTCAGCGAACCACGCGCAAAAAGCGGTCCCAGCGCGCGAAATGCTCAATCCGGCTCAGCGGATCGTTTTTCTGTCCGAGTCTATCATCCGCCGACTGCGCCACATCGGTGGTCGATTTCTGCCGCAGCGAGAAGTAGATGACGAAGGGGCGGCCCACAATGTCATCCACCGGCACGAATCCCCAGTAGCGGCTGTCGCGGCTGAAATTGCGATTGTCCCCCAGCACGAAGTACTCCCCCGGCGGCACCACCAGATCGCCTTCCCGCACGTCCCGCCGCATCTCCATCCACCACTGCGCATCCACCCCCGGATCCGTGTACAGCTCAGTTGGAAAGCTGTCCCGAAAATCGTCCGCATAGGCCGACTCGAAAACCACATAGGGCTCGTCCAGCGGCTGTCCATTCACCCATGCCAGCCCGTTCTGTAAATGAACGTGATCGCCGGGCAGCCCGATCACCCGCTTCACCACGTGCTCGGGCGGATTCGGCGGAAAGTGAAACACGACCACATCGCCCCGCCCGATTGTCCGGTACGGCAACAGCCGGCCCCAGGGCCCTGCCGGTCCAAACGCCGCCTTGTTGACCAGCAGAAAATCTCCCACCAGCAGTGTCCGTTCCATCGACTCCGACGGAATCCGGAACGGCTGCACGATGAACGTGAGGATAAACAGGGCGACCACCAGCACCACCAGCAGGGACCGCATCATCTCCATCACGCCCGGGAACATCTTCATCTTTGCACGCACCGCAGCTTCCGGCGCCGCTGCCTCCTGCTCCTCTCTGGCCGTCAGTTCCTCCCGCTGCACCGCCAGAGCGCGCAGCTCGCCAATCCGCTGGTTGCGTGCCTGCACCTCTGCTTCGCCGGGGATCTGCGGGCCCTCGCTCATAGCGGCTGCCCTGCTTCCTGCAGCTTCTCCAGCGCTCTTCGTGCCGCATCCTGTTCCGCACGCTTCCGCGTCGATCCCGTTCCCCCGGCCACCACGGCGCCGCCCACCCACGCTTCCACGAAAAACTCCTTCTGGTGATCCGGCCCGCTCTCCCGAACCGTTCGATACTCCGGCTGTTCCTTCCGCCGCGCCTGCAGCCATTCCTGCAGCGCCGACTTGAAGTCGCCCATCCCTCCGCCTGCCATCACCCGCGCTCGCAGAGCTTCAACTCCCGGCGCCACCACCTGCGCCTCCACCAGGAGCCGCGCCGCCTCCACTCCGCCGTCCAGATAAATCGCTCCGATCACCGCCTCCATCGCATTCGCCAGCAGCGCCGCCTTCGTGCGTCCGCCGCTGCGCTCTTCGCCCCGCCCCAGCTGCAGATGCTGTCCCAGATCCAGGCCCCGGGCCACCTCCGCCAGATGCCGCCGGCTCACCATGGCCCCGCGCATCCGCGTCAGCGCCCCCTCGCTCAGCTCCGGATAGCGCCGATAGACCGCTTCGCCGACAAGCAGCCCCACCACCGCATCGCCCAGAAACTCCAGCCGCTCGTTGTCCTCCGCCTCCGGCCCTGCTTCCCCTCGTTCGTGCACGCACGAGCGGTGCATCAGGGCGAGGGCCAGCAGCCCCCGATCCTCAAATTCATACTTCAGCCGTGCTTGCAGAGCCCGCAGACCTGCCGGCTCCGTCGCTGCTTCCGCATTCTCGGCTATTTCCGAATGTTGTTTCGGGGTGGACTCCATCGGCGCCTGGCTGTCTCTCTTTCGATTGTAAAAGCCGTTCCGATGCTCCGCCGTCCTGGCCGCCCTTATTGGGGATGCGGCTGGCTTTCCTGGGGTGCGGAAGAGGGCGATGCCCCCTGGCTGCTGCTGTCGTCTTCCGCCTGATGCGGCAGCATAAACGGCTTCTTCAGTCCCGTTTCCGCCGCCTGCTTCGTGTCCGGCTGTCCGTCGCGCACCGTCAGCGCCGCCCGGTATTCGGCCATCGCTCCGTCGCGATTGTCTTCCACGTCCTCAATCCGCCCCAGAAAAATGTGCGCCCACGCCAGTATGCGCGGATCCCTCGCCGCCGCCAGCGTGCCCCGGAATGCCGTCTCCGCATCGTCCATCTTTCCGTTCATCAGGTATACCCGCGCCAGAATAAAGTCCGCTCGTCCCGGCTCCCCGCTGTGCGCCTGCAGAGCCTTTTGCGCCAGTGCCTGCGCCCCCGCCACGTCCCCCTTCATCAGCTTCATCTCCGCGAGGTCCAGTTCCTTCGGCTGCGGCGGCTTCTGCGGCGAACGCATCATGATGTCAGCCTCGCCCTGCGCGTCGAATGCAATGTGCCTGGCCTGATGGATCTGCCCATCCACATCCATCCCGTAAACCATCGGCCCGATCGCTTCGTCCAGGCTGTCCGGATTCTTCTCGAACTCCTTGAGCTGGTTGAAGAAGTACTGTGTCAGCACAAAGCCCTGTCTCATGTCGTGATCCACGGCTTTTTGCCGGATCGCTTCCCTCTGCTGCTCCGCCAGGCTCTTTGCCCGCTGGTACGGGCCCAGATCGCCGCGCGGCAGGTTGGCCGGAAACCTGACCTCCGCCACCCCCGTGTTCATGGTCCGCGCCTCAATCGCCCGGATCATGCACTCGATTACCAGCGATACCAGATCGTTCTTGAACTCGAAGGCAAGCGGCGATTCCTGCACCGCTTTCAGAATCGGCTGCATACGGTCCATCGAATTCTCGTGCGCGTACAGCAGCGGCTCGATCTCGTAGTGCAGATAGGCATGCCGCACCAGCTGCATCGGAATCTGCCCGCCCTTCGGCGATGCCACCACCACATAATTCGTCCCGTAGATACGCGCGTTCGTTTCCGCCGGCGACAACATCGGCTCCAGCACCACCAGGAAATGCCGGCCGCCGTTTGTCGAGGCCGGCATCTTCAGGTAGTAGTTGGTATCCACGATCATCTTCGTCAGCGGCCCGTGCAGACGATTCGTCATCTCGTCGTAAGCCGCGCGGTTCTCGACCCAGATCACGTGCAGGTCGATATCCTCGGCCAGTTGCCGCACCAGCGGCAGCACCTCGATCACCCCGTTCGCGTCCGGCGGCAGATCCTGCTGATCCACGCTCGGCGTGAGTGCCGGCGGCGGCGTCAGATACAGCCCCAGCGACACATACTGCGCCAGGCTCCGCGCCGGATCCTCCAGCCGGTGCCGATCGATAAACGCGCACAGCTTGTCGCGGGCGTTCCTCCCCTGCGCGGTCCCCACCAGCGCCTGGTTCACCTCGTCCCGCACCCTCCTGCGCACAGGGTCGGAATCATCCAGCCCGCGGTCGTACCCGCAGGCATTCAGCGCCACGCCGATGTCGAACATCGCCTCGCTGGTCTCAAGGCTCACCGTCGGCCCCGCCGGGTCGATCAGCGACGGTGTCGGCGACGGACCCGTCTGCGAGGTCCGCACCGGCGGCTGCCCCTCGGTCAGCGGAACCGAAATCTGCGATGACGAGCTCTGTCCCGGAGCGGACTGCGGCGATGCGCTCGAACTTTGCGCGAGACACGGAACCACTCCAACGGCTCCGGCAACCAGGAGCGACAGCGACCAACGACGGAAAAACTGCGGCATATTCTCTTGGGTGTTTTAAGGCTGGATCGGCTGCCCTCCAGTCTATGCCGTCGGCTCCACCGGAATCAATCCAAACCAGGCAGCCCGGCTTCCGGCTTCCGCCTGCCCCATTGGCCCCCACTCCCCGCTCTGCCGTAAAATCCTCCCCATTGCAGGACTCTCCAGCCCCATGAAAAATAACTGCATTCGCCTCACCGTCATTCCTCTTCTCGTCTGCCTCGTCGCCGCCCTCACGCTCCCCCTCTGTGCGCAGACCCCGCGCTTTCCCGGCCTCGATCCCAATACCGCCACCCAACTCGCCAACGACCAGCCCGTGCGCGCCGAGCACGCCATGGTCGTCACCGTGCACCACCTGGCCACCGACGCCGGCGTCGCCATCCTGAAGGAAGGCGGGAATGCCGTCGACTCTGCCGTCGCCGTCGGCTTTGCCCTCGCTGTCGTTTATCCTTTCGCCGGCAACCTCGGCGGTGGCGGATTCATGCTGATCCACCAGCATTCCCCTTTTATCCACGGACACCACGGCGATCGCGAGATCTTCATCGACTACCGCGAGAAGGCCCCCCTCGCCGCCACTCCCAACATGTACCTGGACGCGAGCGGCAACGTCATCCCTGACGCCAGCATTGTGGGCTATCGCGCCATCGGCGTCCCCGGCTCTGTCGCGGGACTCGTCTACGCCGAGCGCAACTACGGCCGCCTCACCCTTGAGAAAGTCATGGCCCCGGCCATTCGCCTCGCCTCCGACGGCTTCGTCCTCACCGAAGAGGAGGCCAAAGACCTTCACGATCCCCTCCTCACCCAGTTCCCCGCCTCACGAAAAATCTTCCAGCGCGACGGAGACTTCTACAAATCAGGCGACACCTTCCGCCAGCCCGAACTCGCCCAGACCCTCCGCCACATCGCCGCCGATCCCGAAGACTTTTACAAAGGCGCCATGGCGCGCCAGATCGCGAAGGCCGTCGAGCAGGGCGGCGGCCTCGTCACCGCCAACGATCTCGCCCAGTACACGGCGAAAGAGCGCAAGCCGATCGAGATCGACTATCGCGGCTTTGACGTCATCAGCGCGCCTCCGCCCTCCTCCGGCGGCGTCACCCTCGCCGAGATCCTCAATATCCTCGAGGGCTACAATCTCACCGCCCTCCACGACCGCACCGCGCCCGAGATGCACCTCATCCTCGAGGCCTTCCGCCGCGCCTTTATGGACCGCAACGAATATCTCGGCGATCCCGATTACGTCAAAATGCCCATCGAGGAGATGATCTCCCGAGCCTACGCCGACGCCTGGCGCGCCACCATCGATCCCGACAAAGCCACGCCCTCTTCCCAGCTCCACCGCCCTGTCGGTCTCCTTCCGCCGCCGCCCACCATGGCCGACGTCCGCCACGAGTCGATGAACACCACCCACTACTCCGTTGTGGACTCCGATGGCAACGCCGTCGCCGTGACCACGACCCTCAACAACGGCTTTGGCTCCGGCGTCACGGTCCCCGGCCTCGGATTCCTTCTCAACGACGAGATGGACGACTTCGCCTCCAAGCAGGGCGTGCCCAACATGTTCGGGCTCATCCAGGGGCCGGCCAACTCCATCGCCCCCGGCAAGCGGCCGCTCTCCAGCATGACGCCCACCATCGTCCTGCGCAAAGGCAAGGTCATCCTCGTCGACGGCAGCCCTGGCGGCGCAACCATCATCAGCACCGTCGCCAATATCCTCGTCAGCGTCCTCGATCAGGACCTCAACATTCAGCAGGCCGTTGACGCCCCCCGCTTTCACCAGCAGTACCTGCCCGACACCGTCATGCTCGAGCCTGGATTCTCCACCGATACCCTCTCCACTCTCCGCAGCATGGGGTACAAGCTCAAACCCGGCCATCACTGGGGCGACGGCGAATGCATCGAGCTCGACCCCTACAGCGGCCAGTTAGAAGGCGGCCAGGATCACCGCCACAACTTCGGCAAAGCCGCAGGCTATTAATCTTCCGGCCAGGCATTACTAAAACTCCTCGCATCAGCTCTGGCTACCGGCGACAGGCTACCGGCGATGGGCTCGCAGGTTTATCCTCCAAGCAAAGCGCAACTGCAATTCCGGAGACCCACGCATGCCCGACGCACTTTGCGACATCGGCCTCATCGGCCTCGCCGTTATGGGACAAAACCTCGTCCTCAATATGAATGATCACGGCTTCAAAGTCGCCGTCTTCAACCGCACCGTCTCCAAAGTCGACGACTTCCTCGCCACCGAGGCCAAAGGCACCCAGGTCGTCGGCGCTCACTCCCTGCAGGAATTGATCTCGCTCCTCAGGCGCCCCCGCCGCGTCATGCTCATGGTTAAAGCCGGCGACGTGGTCGACCAGAACATCGAGCACATCGTTCCGCTCCTCGAGCCCGGCGACATCATCATTGATGGAGGCAACTCCCTCTTCACCGACTCCAATCGCCGCACCAAAGACCTGGCCGCCAAAGGGATCCTCTTCATCGGCACCGGCGTCTCCGGCGGCGAAGAAGGCGCCCGCTTCGGTCCTTCCATCATGCCGGGAGGCAACCCCGAAGCCTGGCCCCACGTGAAAGACATCTTCCAGGCCATCGCCGCCAAAGTCGACGCCAGCGGCAAAGCCACCACCTCCGACGGCCAGGGCACTCCCTGCTGCGACTGGGTCGGCGACGCCGGCGCCGGCCACTACGTCAAGATGGTGCACAACGGCATCGAGTACGGCGACATGCAGCTCATCTGCGAGGCCTACGACATCCTGCAGCACGCCCTTAACGCCACCCCCGACGAGCTCTCCGCCATCTTCACCGACTGGAACCGGGGCGAGCTCGACAGTTACCTCATCGAGATCTCCGCGCAAATCTTCGCCAAAAAAGACGAAGACGGCTCCCCCATCGTCGACAAAATTCTCGACACCGCCGGGCAAAAAGGCACCGGCAAGTGGACCGCCATCTCCGCCCTCGACCTCGGCATGCCCGTCACTCTCATAGGCGAGTCGGTCTTCGCCCGCTGCCTCTCCGCCATCAAAGAAGAGCGCGTCGAGGCGTCAAAAGTTCTGCAGGGACCCTCTGGCCAGGCCGCCACATTCGACCGCGCCGACTTCATCGAGAACGTCCGGCGCGCCCTCTACTGCTCGAAGATCATCTCCTACGCCCAGGGATACATGCTCCTGCGCCAGGCTGCAAAAGACTTTGGCTGGCAGGTCAACATGGGCGGCATCGCCCTCATGTGGCGCGGAGGCTGCATCATTCGCAGCCGCTTCCTCGGCAAAATCAAAGAGGCCTACGACAAGAACCCTGCCCTCGACAATCTCCTCTTCAACGACTTCTTCTCCGGGGTTCTGAACAACTACCAGGCCTCCTGGCGGAAGGCCGTCGTCAAAGCCATCGCGCTTGGCGTGCCCGCGCCCGCCTTCTCCACCGCGCTCGCTTTCTACGACGGATACCGCACCGCCCGCCTGCCTGCGAACCTGCTCCAGGCCCAGCGCGACTTTTTCGGCGCCCACACCTACGAGCGAGTGGATAAGCCCCGCGGCCAGTTCTTCCACACCAACTGGACCGGAAAAGGCGGCAGAGTTAGTTCCGGCACCTACAACGTGTAGCTGCGTCCTCCAACGAAATCCGGGTGCCCGATGTCTGCGCTCTTCTCGCAGACATGGGATACCGAAGCACTCGCCGGGCCACCACCCGTTTCCGCCGCCCTGCCCTCCAGAAGGAGCAGGTGAAGCCTCGAGCATTTCCCTTGTGGTCTCTGTGTCCTCTGTGGTGATGCCCGGCTCCCCCACTCAGCCGTGTACCATGCGAGCGGAGATCTCCGATGCATCTGCTGCGAACCGTCCGCCTCAGCGCCGCCCTCTGTCTCGCGTACCTTGTCTGCACCCCCATGGCTCGCGCGCAGACGCCTGCGCCCATTCCGTACGACCACAATCCAGCCGCCGGAAAGTTCTACGACATCAACGGCTTCAAAATGTACACGGAGGTTTACGGCAGCGGCCCGCCCCTGCTCATGATTCCCGGCAACAACGGCGATATGAGCGCCTTCTCGAAGAACGTTCCTTACTTTGCGACGCACTATCAGGTCATCCTCGCCGACAGCCGCTCGCAGGGCCGCTCGCTGGACCCCAACCATCCCCTCACCTTCGAGATGATGGCCGACGACTACGCCGCCCTGCTCGACGCCATGCACATCCCCTCCGCTTACGTCATTGGCTGGAGCGACGGCGGCATCGACGCCCTTCTGCTCGCCATCCGCCATCCTGAAAAAGTCAGGCGTCTCGCTTCCACCGGCGCCAACCTCTGGCCCACCGCCGACGCCTTCCAGCCCGGTCTCTGGGACGCCGAGAAGAAGGAATACGAGTCCGGCCTGGACCGGACGTACTCGACTGCCAAAGAAAAGAACGATCGCAAGCTCTTCCTCCTCGACTGGCAGGAACCTCACATCACGCTAGCCCAGCTCCACACCATCCAGGCCCCGTCGCTCATCATCTGTGGCGATCACGATCTCATCTCCGTTCCGCACACGGTTCTCATCTTCCAGAACATTCCCCATGCGAATCTTTGGGTTGTTCCTGATTCCGGCCACGGCACCCTGCGCGAACATCCCGACGACTTCAACCACCAGATCGACGCCTTCTTCACCCGGCCCTGGCAAGACCACCGATAGCACCCGGCAGCACGAAGCGTGCCAGAACGATGAACGAACAGGCCGTTGAGGACACCCGATAGACACCCTCTCGATCCGCCGTTATCGTTCTCCCATGCTTCCGGCGCGCACGATGGTCTGGGCAGGCGCAGCGCTGGTCTTCACATTCCTGGGTCCGCGGGCCGAGCCGCAGTCCCAGGCAGCCCAGCCCGCCCCTGCCTATGGAGGCACCCAGACCATGGGCGACCTCCTCCGCAAAACCTACGCCGCCACCGACTGGAAGACCGATCCGAGCAAGCAAGCCCTCCGCGTCCGCTACTACCAGGACCTCCTCAAGAACACGCAGCTCTCCGTCGCCGACCGCCTCCAGGTCGAACTCCAGCTGGCCTCCGAGCGCCTCCAGGCCGGCGACAGCGCGAAGGCCGTCGACACCATCGAGCAGCTCCGCAAAGAAGCCTCCGCCGCGCACCTCGCGCTCCCCCGCGAGTTCGACCTCCGCGTCCGCAACCTCGCCGCCATTGCCTACTTCCGCCTCGGCGAGCAGGAAAATTGCCTCAACATGGGGATGAGCACCCGCCGCGCCTGCATCTTCCCCATCGATGCCTCGGGCCGCCACCACAAACCTCGCGGAGCCGAAGGCGCAGTCCGCGAGTTAACCCAGCTCCTCGACCTCAACCCCCACGACGCCCTCTCCCAGTGGCTCCTCAACGTCGCCTACATGCAGCTCGGCGGCTACCCGCACGACGTTCCGCCCCGCTGGCTCATCCCCGCAAAGCTCTTCGAGTCCGAAGCCAACATCGGCAACTTCGAGAATGTTGCCTCCGCCGCCGGCCTCGATGTCATGGGCCACGCCGGCGGCGCCGTCATGGACGACTTCGACGGCGACGGCCTCCTCGACATCGTCGTCAGCTCCTCCGGCCCGCTCGACCCCATGCATTTCTTCCACAACAACGGCGACGGCACCTTCCAGGACCGCACCCGCCAGGCCGGGCTCGAAGACGAAATCGGCGGCCTCAACCTCATCGCTGCCGACTACGACAACGATGGCCACACCGACCTCCTCGTCCTTCGCGGAGGCTGGTGGGGCCGCGACGGCGAGTACCCCTTCTCCCTCCTCCGCAATCGCGGCGACGGCACCTTCGAGGACGTCACCGTCAAAGCGGGCCTCCTCTCCCTCGCCCCCACCCAAACCGCCGCCTGGGCCGACTACGATGGCGACGGCTGGCTCGACCTCTTCGTCGGCCACGAGTCCGGTCCCGGCCCCGGCCAAAGCAGTAACGACCCGCGCGACGTCCACCCCTCCCAGCTCTTTCACAACAACCACAACGGCACCTTCACCGAAGTTGGCGCGTCCATGGGCGTTGACGTCACCGGATACATCAAAGGCGTCGCCTGGGGTGACTTCAACAACGACGGCCGCCCCGACCTTTACGTCTCCGACCTCAACGGTCCCAACCACCTCTTCCGCAACGACGGTCCCCAGCCCCACGGCGGATGGAGGTTCACCGACGTCACCCACCAGGCCGGCGTCGAAAACCCCATCCACTCCTTCGCCACCTGGTTTTTCGATTACGACAACGACGGCTGGCCCGACCTCTTCGTCGCCGGCTATTCCGTCGACTCAGAAAACGACGTCGGCGCCTTCGAGATGAACAAGCCCAACCACGCCGAACTCCCCCGTCTCTACCGCAACAACCACGACGGCACCTTCACCGACGTCACCCACCGCGCGCACCTCGACCGCGCCATCCTCGTCATGGGTGCTTCGTTCGGCGATCTCGACAACGATGGGTGGCTCGACATCTACCTCGGCACCGGCGACTCCACCTACACCGGCCTCCTCCCCAACCGCATGTTCCGTAACGACCAGGGTCGCGCCTTTGAGGACATCACCACCTCCGGCGGCTTTGGTCACCTGCAAAAAGGCCACAGCATCGCCTTCGGCGACCCCGGCAACAACGGCCACGAAGATGTCTTCGAAGAAATGGGCGGCGCTCTCCCCGGCGATCTCTTCACCAGCGTGCTCTACCGCAACCCCGGCAACAGCAATCAC
>DASXFH010000031.1:0-2541 GCA_036489655.1 Acidobacteriaceae bacterium
TTCTCCCCCAGCTGCCGTATCTCCGCAAACCGGCTCGACAGCAGCCGACACACCTGCGTCTCCAGCGTGCGCGCGTTCACAATCTGCCCCAGCGACGTATTGGTAGCCAGCGGCAGCAGGTAGCGCGCCACGTCGAAGGCCCGAGCCTTCAGTGTCCGCTCGTAGGCATCCTGCTTCATCTCCTCGGGCTTTGCCACGGTCGTCTTCAGCGACGCCAGCACGCCCTCGGCGACCTCATGATACGTTCCGAAAAGCGCCTCGACACTCTCCCGGAACATCCCCGCCGAAGCCGAATCCGCGCCGAAGTCGGGCATATACCAGCCGCTCTTGCGGAAATTCTGGTAGCGCGTCGAGCGCTCCTGCCCATCCCAACGCTGCTCATCGACGAGTACAATCGCCGCCAGCAGCGAAAGCCGCTCGACGGCAAACGCCAGGTGCGCCAGGTCGGCAATGGAGCGGTGGCCGTACTGGAAATAGAATGTGTTCAGGAACTGCTCCGCCCGCTGGCTGCTGATCTCGCGAAGCGAATCTCTCATCGAAAGAGACGACCGCGAATACTTGGCCATGGCATAGGCCAGTACCTCGGGATCGGCGCCGTGCACGGCAAAGACTTCGGTCCCGTTGTTCGAATGGCTGACCTCGGGCTGCGCGCCGGGCCCAGGCACGGCGTCAATGGTCGGGGGGACGGTTTCAGTTTCGGGCATGGGCAACAGAATACGGTATTGCGGTATTTTTCTGCTGTGGCCCCTGTTGAAGACACGCCACGCCGCTGCTTTTCACGAGGAAAAGCAGCGTAGACTTTCAGGATTCGGGATACATCCGTTGGAAAATGCTCTGGTCTCCAGGAATTGCGTGCAGGAATAGCGTGAACGACATCGCGAATCTCGACCCGCCGCCACAACTTCATCCGCCCGATTCTCGTCTTTATTTTGGCAGGCGGTCTCCGGAAACGCGGTCCGGCCCGCCCACCACCATGCGGGATATCCTGTCGACCACCGGCCACCGCCCCTGGCCTCTGCCCACCGCCCACTGGTCGATGACCCAGCGGTGGAACGACCTGCTCTTCGCCCACTGGCCGGTTCCCGCCGCCCAGATCACGCACCTGCTCCCCGAGGGGCTCACCGTCGACACCTTCGATGGCACCGCATGGGTCGGCGTAGTCCCCTTCTGGATGGACCAGATCCGCATGCGCGGCCTGCCAGCGATTCCCGGCATCAGCCGCTTTCCCGAGCTCAACCTCCGCACCTACGTCCGCGAGCCCCACACCAACCTGGGCGGCGTCTATTTCTTCTCGCTCGACGCCGGCAATCCCCTCGCCGTCGCCTATGCCCGCATGTTCTACCGTCTGCCCTATTACTGGGCCAAGATGCGAATCGACCACTGCGACAACCGCGAGTTCTGCTACACCAGCGAGCGCCGCTTCGCGAAAACGCCGGCCCGCTTCCGCGCACGCTATCGCAGCCTCGGCCAGGCGTCTGACAAGCATGGACTGGAACAATTCCTCACCGAACGCTACGCCCTTTACGCCGCGCATCCCAGCGGCGCGCTCTTCAAAGGAAACGTCCATCACCTGCCCTGGCCGCTCGAACGCGCCGAAGCCGAATTCGAAATCAACGAGCTGCCCGCCGCCCACGGAATCGTCCTGCCCGACACCAAGCCGCTCCTCCATTACAGCCGCGAGCTCGTCGTCTACATCTGGTCCCTCGACCAGATGCCCGCCCTCGTCCGCCAAAGAGCCGGCCAGCCCGTGCCCGTAGCCAAACCGCTCTAAGCAGGGTGCAGAAGACAGAACCCCGGGTGCCCCACATCTCGCACTTGAGATGTGGGAAAGCACAAGCCCACCTCTAATCGCTAATCCCTGATCGCTAATCCCTGATCGCTCTTCTCCTATAATCCAGACAATGTCACTCGAAGGAAAAACCGCCCTCGTCACCGGAGCATCCCAGGGCATCGGCCGCGCCTGCGCCCTGGCCCTTGCCAAGGCCGGAGCCCGCGTCGCTCTCGCCGCCCGCAATGAATCGAAGCTGGCCGACGTAACCGCGGAAATCGCCGCCGCCGGTGGCACAGCCCACCCCTTCGCCATCGACATCGCCAGCGAAGACTCCATCAAGGCCGGAGCCAGGGCCGCCATCGCCCACTTCGGCAGCGTCGAGATCCTAGTCAACAACGCCGGCATCACCAAGGACACCCTCCTGCTGCGCATGAAGCGCGCCGACTGGGACGCCGTCCTCACCACCAACCTCACCGGCCAGTTCCTGATGACCCAGGCCCTGCTCAGCCCCATGCTCAAAGCCCGCTGGGGACGCATCATCAATATGACCAGCATCGTCGGCGAAACCGGCCAGGCCGGCCAGGCCAACTACGCCGCCAGCAAGGCCGGGCTCATCGGTTTCACCAAATCCCTCGCCCGTGAACTCGCATCCCGCGGCATCACCGTCAACGCCGTCGCCCCCGGATACATCGAGACCGCCATGACCGGCGTCCTAGACGAGAAACAGCGCGAGGCGATGCTCACCCAGATTCCACTCGGACGTCCCGGCA
>DASXFH010000040.1:0-69087 GCA_036489655.1 Acidobacteriaceae bacterium
ACCGTCGGTTCCGCCGAAGCCTCCATCGCTACCCTCCCTGGGGGCTACCAGATCACCTCCCACGGGGATCTGAAGATGGCGAAGTTTACTTATTCCTTTTCCAACAGCAATCGCCTCGACAGCCAGCTCAACATCGTTCGCGATCAGCTCACCGGTACTGTGAACGGCGCCGAGGTGGCCTTCAATCTCGCCTCCGACGCCACGGGACGCCAGTTCCAGGTCAGCATCAACGCCAGCGGCAAGACCACCACGAATACCGTCGACCGCCATCAGCATCTCGCGCTGCTGCCCGATCTGGACCCCGCCGCCTATATCGAAATGGCGCACTTCGCTCTGGAAAATCCATCGACCCCCTGGATCGTCATCCCCAAACAAAATGGCCTGCTGGTGCCGGCGCAGTACAACGCACAGACGGATGTGAGCGGCACGTTTCAGGGGCGATCCACCACGGTGCGCCACACCAGCGTCATCGTCAGCGAAGAAAACGGCATCACCGTAGAGCTCTACTACACGAGCGATGGCCGCCTGCTCGAGGCCGATCTGCCTGAGCAGAACTTCTACGTCATCGGCGACGGCTTCCAGCTGCAGAATCGGCCGCGTTACACGCCGCCGCGCGGCGCCGCTCCGCCGCCAGATGCCCAGCAGCCAGAGGAAAGCGAACCCCCGCAACCTCAGAGTCAGTAGAGGAATTTCCCGATCGGCGAGCCCCATTTTTTCCACTGCCGGGGACCTGCGCGCTGAGTGCGATGCCGCCGGACCTTACCCTGCTGCCATGCCAAACGGAACGGCGGTCAGGCCTGAGGTGGAGTAAACGCCGCCAGCAAATTCGTGACCAGGCGGCAGGCCCGCGGGATGGCCTGGCGCACAGGACCCGCGATCTCCGTGCCATAACCCAGGCGCCCCGCGCCCACGGTCAGAGCAAAGGCATGGGCGGGTGTGTGACCGCACAGCGACCCCGCCATGGCCAGCAGAGCCGATGGCTCCAGCCGATGCGTTTCCGGAAAGTCCGAGCTTGGCGCGACGGAGCAAACACGAATCGCTCCAGGATCGTCCGCCACACACGCATCCACAAAGATCGCCAGATCCGTGGCCGCGAGGTCGGCGGCCATTTCCGGCGTGAACTGTTGAGCCGCCACGATCCGCAGACGCGATGCGGGGATGAGTTGTTCCACCGCCTCAGCGATGCGCAGACCCACGCCGTCATCTTCGCGCAGGGAGTTGCCACAGGCCAGCAGCAGCGCCGGCAAACCGGCAGCTGCGGCGCGTGTCTCCCGGGGCGCAACCGCCGATGCGGGAGGCAGGTGCGTTCTGGTTGTAATTGCGTCCATAGCGCCCTGCCTCAGCCCCTCCGCACCTCGCGCACCAGAGAACCATCCGGCGCGCGGAGCTCGATGGCCAACGGCATGCGCCCCATCGCGTGCGTGGAACAGCTGAGGCACGGATCGAAGGTGCGCACCACAGCCTCCACGCGATTCAGCATGCCCTCGGCGATCTGATCTCCCTGGACATAATGCCGGGCCGTCTGCAGGATGCCGCGATTCATCGCGGCATTGTTATGCCCTGTGGCGATGATCAGATTCGCCCAGCGGATCAGCCCGTTCTCGTCCACCTTGTAGTGGTGGATCAGTGTGCCGCGCGGCGCCTCCGCCACTCCCACGCCTTCCAGGTTGTTCACCGAGGCGGTGGCGCGCACGTGCTTGTCCAGAATCCCGGGATCCCCCAGCAGCGCTTCGATCTTCTCTGCCGCATGCAGCATCTCGATCAGGCGGGCATAGTGGTAGTGGAACGAGCTGAGCACCGGCCGCGGCGACATCGCCCGGAATTCCCGCCAGTGCGTATCAGCAAGGGGCGTATCGCAGCGACCGGCCAGGTTCAGCCGTGCCAGCGGACCCACGCGATACGTTCCTCCCGGATAGCCCAGCGGCTTGTAATACGGGAACTTCATATAGGTGAAGGGCTCGACCGCCTCATCGATGAAGTCGGTGTAGTGCGCCGGATCGAGTTCCCCGGCAATGATGTTTCCTTCCGAGTCGATGACGCGCAGTGCGCCGTCGTAATACTCGGCCAGCCCGCGGTCGTCGACCATTCCCATAAACAGGGTTGGAAAATTGGCAAAGACCTCGATCTCGGCCGAAAATCTCTCCAGGCTCTGCCGGAACCACACCAGCGTGCGCTGGATTGCGGCAATCGCGAGCGGAATCATGTTGAGGATCTGATCGCGCTTTTCTGCGCTGAGTGGCTCGTTCACGCCGCCGGGCACGGTCCATCCCGGATGAATCCTGCGCCCCGCCAGCAGCTCGATCACCCTCTGGCCAAACTGCCTCAGGGCCACGCCGTCGGCGCCGATGGCCGGGTGGGTGTGGGCGATGTGCAGGATGCTGCGCTCGTCGGCAGGGGCATCCATGCCGAGGAGCAGATCGGGGGAAGACAGGTAGAAGAAGCTCAGCGCATGCGACTGGATCAGCTGTGCCAGGTTCAGAATCCGCCGCAGATTGGCCGCCGCCGGCGGGATTCGCACCGCCAGGATTGCATCGCACGCCTTGGACGACGCGATGAGATGACTGACCGGGCAGATGGCGCACACCCGCGCCGTGATGTTCGGCATTTCATAGAAGGGGCGGCCTTCGCAGAATTTCTCGAACCCGCGCAGTTGCGTGACGTGAAACATCGCGTCCTGCACAATGCCGGCGTCATCCAGCTGGAGAGTGATCTTGCCGTGTCCTTCCAGGCGTGTGACGGGGTCGATGACCAGGGTACGAGGCATAGATTCTCCAATCAGCCGAAGTGAGCGACGCCGCCCAGCGAAGGCACGCGGCCGGCCAGCAACTCCGAAAGCACCTGATAGATGGTGTCCGCCGACGGGGGACAGCCGGGCACAAACACATCCACCGGCACCACCTCATGCACAGGCCGCACGCGATCCAGCAAAGCCGGCAAACCGACGGTCGGCGTCTGCCGGTCGGCGTCTTCGCCATAGACGCGCTTGAGGACGGGCAGCGGACCGTACATGTTGCGCATGGCCGAAACGTTGCCGGTCAGCGCGCAGTCGCCCAGGGAAACGAGGATCCGGGAATGCTCGCGAATCTTTCGAATCTTCTCCAGATCCCCTTCGCTGGCGACCGCGCCCTCGACCAGCGTGACATCCACGCTGTCAGGGAATATCTTGCGATCGACCAGGGGGCTGTACACCAGGCGAAACTGGCTGCTCAGCTCGATCAGCCGCTCATCCATATCGAGCAGCGACATGTGGCAGCCGGAACAGCCGTCCAGCCAGACCGTGGCCAGCGTCGTGAGTTCGCTCATGAGGGCTCTCCTTCGCGCATAATCCGCAGATAGGGCAGAAATTCCGGATGCTTGCGCGACTTGCTGACGGCGCGGTTCTTTTCAAACAACGCGCCGGTCGGGCACACCTGCACGCACTTGCCGCAGCTGGTGCAGGTCTCCGAGGCGCCCCAGGGCTCTTTCAGATCCGTGATCACCAGCGACTGCACGCCGCGGCCCATCACACCCCAGGTGTTCGCGCCTTCCACTTCCGAACAGACGCGCACGCATCGCGTGCACAGCACGCAGCGGTTGTGGTCCACCGTGAAGCGCGGGTGCGAAGCATCCACCGGCAGCTGCGGATATTGATAGGGAATCTCAACATGTGTCATGCCCAGCGACAGCGAGAGGCTCTGCAGCTCGCACCGCCCGTTCGCCACGCAGACGGAACAGACGTGGTTGCGCTCCGCGAAGAACAATTCCAGGATCATCGTCCGGTAGCGGTCGATTTTTGGAGAACGGGTAGCGACCTCCATTCCCTCTTCCACGCGGGTTACGCAGGCCGGCAACAGCCGCCGCGCGCCTTTCACCTCCACCAAACACAGCCGGCACGATCCCACGCTCGACAGCCCTTCGATATGGCACAGCGTGGGAATCGGAATGTTGTGCTCGCGGGCTGCCTCCAGAAGGGTCTGGTCGGGACGAGCGCTCACGTCCACGCCGTCAATCGTCAGAGTACGAACGTTGGCTTCGGCGCTCATACATGCACCTCCCCGGCGTCCACCGTCGCCGGACTGCATTCGCAGACACCTGCCGGACAGCGCTTGTCGTCGATGTGCGCCTGATATTCGTGTTTGAAGTAGCGCAGGGTGCTCAGCACCGGATTGGGCGCCGTCTGCCCCAGTCCGCACAGGCTCGTTGCACCGACGACTTCACACAACTCCGTCAGCTGATCGAGGTCCCGATGGGTCGCCTCGCCTTTGCAGATCTTCGTCAGCAGGTTGTACATCTGCACCGTCCCTGCGCGGCACGGAATGCACTTGCCGCACGACTCCGTCATGCAGAACTCCATAAAGAAGCGGGCGACCGACACCATGCAGGAAGCATCGTCCATGACGATCATGCCGCCCGAACCCATCATGGAACCGGCGCTGATGAGAGCGTCGTAGCTGATGGATAAATCCAGGTGCTCCTCGGGCAGACATCCGCCCGAGGGTCCGCCAGTCTGCACTGCCTTGAACTTTCTGCCGTCGGGAACGCCGCCGCCGATGCCGAAGATGATCTGCCGCAGCGTCATCCCCATGGGCACTTCCACCAGGCCGGTGCGCTGGATTTTGCCGGTCAGCGCAAAGACCTTCGTTCCCTTGCTGCGCGCCGTCCCCATGGAGGAAAACCACTCGCCCCCGTGCCGGACAATGGGCGCAACGTTGGCGAAGGTTTCCACGTTATTGATCAGAGTGGGCGCTCCCCACAGTCCGGATACAGCCGGATAGGGTGGGCGAGGCCGTGGCGTCCCGCGCTTGCCTTCAATGGACGCGATCAGCGCGGTCTCTTCCCCACAGACAAAGGCTCCCGCTCCGAGGCGAATATCGATATCGAAATTGAACGTCGTCTCGCAGATGCTGTTCCCGAGGAAGCCACGCCGCCGCGCCTGCTGCAGCGCCACCGTCAGCCGCTGCACCGCCAGCGGGTACTCCGCGCGCACGTAGATGTAGCCCTTGCTGGCTCCGATGGCATACGCCGCGATGGCCATGCCCTCGATCACCCGCTGCGGATCGCTCTCGAGCACGCTGCGATCCATGAACGCGCCGGGATCGCCCTCGTCGCCATTGCAGATCACATACTTCTGCGCGCCTTTGACCTTGGCGACCGTGTCCCACTTCAGCCCCGTGGGATAACCGCCGCCTCCGCGTCCTCGCAGCCCGCTCTTCGCGATCTGCTCGATCACCGAGGCGGGATTCATGTCCGTGAGCGCCTTCACCAGCGCCTCATAGCCGCCGCGCGCCACGTACTCCTCAATCTTCTCCGGGTCGATGTGCCCGGAGTTTTCCAGCACCACATGATGCTGGCCCTCGAAGTAGCCGCCCAGATGAGGATCGAGGCGCGCCACCGGTTCCTGGCCCAGCGAGGCGACAATCTCTTTCGCGTCGACCTCATGCACATGTCCGTACCGCGTCTCGCCCGGCTCCACCAGCACCAGAGGCCCGGCAGCGCAAAGCCCCATGCACCCGGTACGGCGCACGTGGCACTTCTTTCCGGAGCCTTCCGCTTCTTTCTCGATGGCCGCTTTCACGCGATCGCTGTGCTGCGAGAGGCAGCCGGTCCCCATGCAAACGTTCACCTGGTACTCGTACTGCTCCCGCTCTTCTGCCTGCGCGGCGGCAATCTGCTCCAGCTCCTCGGCGTTCATTGCTGGGTCCACCTTTCCAGATGCTGCGCCAGCTGCGGTCCTTCCATCTGTCCGGAAAGTTCGCCGTCCAGCAGCACAACCGGGGCGCGCCCGCAGGCGCCCACGCAGCGCGCCGTCGTGAACGAGACCTCGCCGTCCGGTGTCGTCTGCCCCGGATGGATATGCAGAAGCTTCTCCGTCTGCGCGACCAGTTTGTCCGATCCTTTGATGTAGCAGGCCGTCCCGGTGCAGACGGTACAGGTGTGTTTACCCGGCGGCTTCAGGCTGAAGAAGTGGTAGAACGTCACCACCCCATACGCCTGGCTCAGCGGCACGCGCAGCGACTGCGCCACAAACTTGATCGATGGCTCGTCGAGATAGCCAAACGAGGACTGCACGGTATGCAGCGTCTCAATCAACGCATTCCGGGAATAGCCGTGCTTGCGCATCGTGCCATTCACAATTCTCCAGCGTTTGTCTTCGGAGGGCAGAGGCGGACGTTCTGCATACAGCGGCATGTTGGACCTCCGCCGGCCGCCGCCCCTGATCGTGGCGGCTCGGCTTCCCTTCCGCTCGCCGCCGGCTCAAAATAAGCAGCCGAACAGGGCGAAAGGATGCTCGGCGCGCCCCTCCGGAGGCGAGGTTCCCGTGCGTGAAAGTCCCGGAGTTGGCACGCTCTTCAGGTATAGGTTGCAGGGCGAAGGCAAGGTTTGTCGGTGACAATCATCACTGGAGGCAAGAGGGAAATATGGTTGGTTTCATTTTGAACCGTGGAAATCTCGCCCTCTGAGGAACTTATCGGGTACCGCCAGCTCGATGGCCTGGAGGCGCTCCGGATCGCCGATCACCTCCAAACCTGCGATGCGTCCTTCCCCAAAGGTGAACCGCAGGACGCGGAACAAACGCCCGTGCGGCGCCACCACCAGTCCCACCCTCCCGTCCACCAGCGCCAGGCGCGCCAGACGTGCACCCTTCGCCGCCTGAATCGCCTCCTTCGCCCAGGCTTCGGCGCCGTGCACCGCCGGCAGTCCACGCGGCGCCGTGGCTGCGTCAGCCTGTACGCTGAACTCCGGAGTCATCAGCGCCACCAGCGCTTTCGCGTCACCGGCCCGCAGTGCGGCGAGAAACCCTTCTACCAGCGAGCGCTGCTCCCTGATCTGGCCTTCGGGAACATTCGACACTCCACGAACGCGACGTCGCGCCCGGCTCGCCAGCTGTCGCACCGATTCCGGCGTGCGTCCCGCGATGCGCGCGATCTCCTCGAACGGCACATCGAACACGTCGTGCAGGACAAAGGCTAGTCGCTCTGCGGGATTCAGCCGATCCAGCACCACCAGCGTTGCCAATCCGACCGAGTCCGCCAGCATCGCTTCCTGTTCCGGATCAATCCGGCCGTGTGCGGTGGCCGCTGCTTCGGATCCCGGCGTCTCCAGCGACTCTTCCCGGCGCGACTTGCGCGAGCGCAGCATGTCGAGGCATACATGCGCCACCACTGTCGTCAGCCAGCCGCGCAGGTTCTCCACGCCTTCAGCGCCCGAGCGGCTCAACCGCAGCCAGCCTTCCTGCACCGCATCTTCCGCTTCGCTCAGCGAGCCGAGCAGACGATAGGCAACCCCCTGCAGGTGGGCCCGGTTCTCCTCGAAGCGGTCTGCCAGCCATTCATGCTCGTTCATGATGCCTCCTGCGCTTTGGGCTCGTCCGCAGCAGCGCCACATCGGCGGCTCGCCGGCCGCAGCCACCAGGAAATCACCGCCAGAGCCGCGGTCAGGAGAGTCACGATGACCTCCGGACCCCCGCCACGCGCCCTATGCGAGACCGCCGCGCCCGTCATCTCAAAGAACACTCCTGCATAGGCCCATTCTTTTAGCAGCGGGAAACGAGGCGCCAGCAGCGCCGGCACGGCCA
Organism: Acidobacteriaceae bacterium; assembly: GCA_036489655.1. GTDB lineage: Bacteria > Acidobacteriota > Terriglobia > Terriglobales > Acidobacteriaceae > Palsa-343. The sequence continues at coordinate 7,556 of DASXFH010000040.1, forward strand.
GCAGCTTCCACACGCCCACAATCGTCAGGATGTAAACCGGATAGCCGATCTGCGTCACAACGGCAACGACGTGACTCGTCCGCGCGACATCCCAGACTCCTCCCGTCAGCAGTTCCGCCGCCAGCAGTCCCGTGACGATCCAATACCCGACTGTCCTCGCTCGCATCGTGACCGCCTCCTCCGAACTCTCCGGACCCCACTCTCGGAATTCCCCATCGCCCCTGTCACATCCGGCTTCGGGCTCCCGTCCTATGAGTGACGGACGAAATAACCCGAATGTGACAAGGAGACACACCATGCAGGCACGGATGAAGAACCCCGTCATGATTTTCCCCAGAGCGATGCAGGCAATGCTCGCCTTCAATGCGTCCACGGAACAGAGCGGGCTGCCCAAATCCACCGTCAAACTCGTCCAGCTGCGCGTCAGCCAGATCAACGGCTGCAGCGTCTGCGTGGACATGCATGCCCGCGAACTACGCCAGGATGGCGAGAGCGACGATCGTCTTTTCGCCGTCGCCGCCTGGCGTGACGCCCCGTATTTCACCGATGCGGAACGCGCGGCTCTCGCCCTCGCTGAAGCGGTCACCCGTCTCAGCGACCGGCCCGACCCTGTTCCGGATGACATCTGGGAGGAAGCCGCTCGCCAGTACGATGAGAAGCTCCTGGCCGCTCTGCTGTTGAGCATCGCCGCCATCAATGTCTGGAACCGCCTGAACGTCCCCATACGCCAGGTCGCCGGCGACTGGACCAAGAACGCGGAAGCGAAGGAGTGGATGGAGAAACACGTCTTCGCGCAGACGGCCTGAGCGACTTATCTCGAAGCGGGGCGCCGATGCCGGTGCCCCCACGTCCCACCCCCTGTGCATAGCTCCGTGTCTGGCGCGATGCGCGTCCGCCTCAACGGCTAGTTGCCGATGTCTTCGGCCCAGATCTCCGGATGCTCGCGAATGAAGCTCCCCAGCAGATTCACGCATTCCCGTGAATCGAGATCGATCACCTCGACCCCCAGGCCGCGCAGCCACTCGATCCCGCCCTGAAACGTCCGGCTCTCGCCCACGATCACGGTGCGGAATCCAAACTGCCGGATCAGTCCGCTGCAGTACCAGCAAGGCGCCAGCGTCGTCACCATCGCCAGGTCGCGATACGATCGCTGCCGTCCGGCACTGCGGAAAGCATCCGTCTCCCCGTGCGCGGAAGGATCGCCATCCTGTACGCGTCGATTGTGCCCGGAGCCCAGCAACTCTCCGGCACGGGTGAAGATCGCCGCCCCAATGGGAATCCCGCCCTCCGCCAGGCCGGCACGCGCCTCGCGCACCGCCGTTTCGAGCATGGCCTTCGGATCGAAAACCCGTTCCATGGGAACCCACCTTAGCAGTTCTGGCGGGTGCGCGAGCGGACCAGGCAGCGTACTCTGAGCAAAGAGCATCCACCTGCTTTTGCCGTTCACGTTTTTTTGCGGAGAAATCATGACCCCCACGGGACCCTCAGAGCATGATGCCGACCTGAACAAAGGCGCCATCGAAGACGATCCGAAGTCTCATCCCGGCGAAGCCCACAATCGCCTCGCCAATCAACTCCCCCATCGCGACAGCAACGACGAAATCAAGGACAACGACTCCGACTTTCCCGAGCCCGGCTCCAGTCCCGAGCATTCGTGATATCGAGGACTGAGCGGATGGTTTTCCCGTATCGCTGAGCCGCTCTCCTGGCTTGCTACCGGCGACGGGCTAACGGCTACGAGTTACCTGCTCTCTGTACCCTGTTCGCTGTCCCCTGTACCCTGCTTTTATGCTGGTGCTGGCTTCTGCTTCCCCCCGCCGCCGCGACCTTCTCACTCAGGCGGGCTTTGCCTTCGAGGTCCTCACCGCCTCTGTCAATGAAGACGTTCGCCAAGGGGAGCGCCCCATCGGCTATGTACTCCGCCTGGCCCGCGAAAAAGCGGAAAGGGTCGCCGAGTCTCCCGCTTTCCAGACGCTGGCCCAGCGCAGCCCCGATCCGCCCCTCCTTCTCGGCGCGGATACGACGGTCGTCGCGCCCAATGGTGAGATCCTGGGCAAGCCGCAAAGTGATGCCGACGCCGCCCGTATGCTCCGCCTTCTCGCCGGCGCCACGCATCAGGTCGTCACCGGTGTGGCCCTCCTCGTCCCGCACGCCGGCATTGCCGAAGTCGCGGCGGAGGTCACGCACGTGACCATGCTCACGCCCAGCGACGAGGACATCGCTCGCTACATCGCCACCGGCGAGCCCCACGGCAAAGCCGGAGCCTACGCCATCCAGGGCCGCGCCGCTCGCTGGATTCCCCGCGTCCACGGCTGCTATTTCAATGTCGTTGGATTGCCGCTGGCGCTGGTAACCACCATGATTGAAGCCGTCGAGGTCCGCCTGCGTTCCGGCGTTACCTCGCAGGTTGTCGTCCCCTGAACCTGCTTCACTTCAGTACTCCTGGCCGAGTTAGCGGCTGTCTGGACGGCAAATCCTCAACTCGCCCGGAACTGTTCGCCATCTTTCTCTGGTTCCTGCGCCCCGATGACATGCTCCGATGTGGGCGGTACCTCCGGTCGTCCCTTGACCACCAGACCCAGGACAACCGCCAGACTCACTGCCAGCAACCCGATCTCCATCAGCTTCAGCATCGAGCCATCCTTTCGCACTCAGGCCGTGCGGATCATCTCCGCCAGCAGTGCTGTCCGCGACACCAGATCTTTCAACAGCACGGATTCATGAGATGCGTGGGCTCCTTCGCCCACCGCCCCCATGCCGTCCAGAGTAGGAACCCCCATCGCTGCGGTAAAGTTTCCATCCGATCCGCCCCCCGTCGCAGCTTCTTCCAGCCGAAATCCCAAACCCTCGGCCAGCTTCTGCGCCCGATGAAAAAGCCCCACCGTGGCCCGGCTTCGTTCCATCGGCGGCCGATTCATTCCGCCTTCCACTTCGAGGACGCAGCGCCGGTCCCGAACGCGCAGGGAGCGAAACCGCTTCTCAATCCGCGCCGCGTCCTTCGCCCGCGCAATCCTTACGTCCACTTCGGCCTCGGCCTCCGCGGCCACCACGTTCGTCCGCGTTCCTCCCCGGATCACTCCCGGATTCACCGTGAGTCCCCGATCCAGCTCGGTAAAGGTCCGAATCGTCTCCAGCTGATGCGCCAGCTCGTGGATGGCGCTGTGCCCACGCGCGAAATCCACGCCGGCATGCGCCGCCACGCCCTTCACCCGCACCGTATAATCGCCCACTCCCTTGCGCGCCGTCTTGTAAGCGCCGTCCAGCCCCTGCGCCGGCTCCAGCACGAAAACCGCCGCGCACTCCCGAGCCAGCTTCTCGGTGATGGATCGCGATACGGGGCTCCCGACCTCTTCGTCACTGTTCAGCAACATGACGATTGGACGATGCTCGGCTTCGATCGTGCGCAAAATATCGAGAGCGGTCATCGCCATCGCTATTCCGGCCTTCATGTCCAGCGTTCCCGGACCCCAGACGCGCCCGTCCGCGATCCGAAACGGCATCTTCGCCAGCGTCCCCAGAGGCCACACCGTGTCCAGATGCCCCAGCAGCATCAGCGGCGCATCCTGCGTCTTCGCTCCTCCGCTCGGGCCAAACCGCAGTTCCAGCACATCGCCAAACGCCCGCTGCCTGTGCCGCCGCACCCGGGCTCCCAGCTTCGCGGCCATTCCTGCCACCGTTTCGGTGCACCCCTCAACAGCCCGCTTATTGTCGCTGGGCGACTCCAGGGAAACCAGCTGACGAATCCGTTCGATCAACTTGGCCTCTCGCTCTTTGCAAGCCATCAGCAGCTGGTTTTGATCGTATGCTTTTCTATTTATTGACCTTACCTGCAAAATGAATCTCCTTTGGTACCGTGACTTTTGGTATCCCTTGTGTGGCAAATTTACAACACTACAACTTCTCTCCTGCCGCTGTAATCTAGGGGTTCATCGAGGCGAACGCTTGGCAGAATCATCGCATCTGGAAAACACAATTTCCTCCCCGATCGAATTCTCAGGCATTGGCCTTCACAGCGGCGCGCCGGTTCGCATGCGCCTGCTCCCCGCTCCTGCCGGTTCCGGCGTAGTCTTTCGTCGCACCGATCTCGACGGATTCGAAATCGCCGCCATCGGCCGCAACGTGGCCAAGGTCAGTTACGCCACCAGTCTCATGCGCCAGGGCGTTCTCATCTCCACCACAGAACATCTCCTCTCCGCTCTTCTCGGCATGGGCATCGACAACGTCATCGTCGAACTCGATAACCTTGAGCTTCCCATTCTCGACGGCAGCTCGTTGCCCTACATTCAGGCCTTTCGCGAGGTCGGCCTGAAAAGCCAGCGCCGCCGCCGCGAATATCTCCGCATTCTCAAGAGCGTCGAAGTGCGCGACGGCGATAAGTTCATCGGAGTCTACCCCGGCGACGGCTACTCCGTCTCCTATCAGATTGATTTTCCGCCCCCCATCGGACAGCAGGGCTATGTCGTTGATCTGGCCACCGGCGCCTACGAACGCCAGATCGCCCCGGCTCGCACCTTTGGTTGGCGTGAGGATGAACAGAAACTTCGCGACATGGGATTGATCCGGGGAGCCTCAGAGGAGAGTGTGATCGTTCTCTCTCGCCAGCGCGTCCTCAACGGCTCGCTGCGCTTCCGCGACGAGTTCGCCCGCCACAAGGTGCTTGACCTCATCGGAGACCTCGCCCTTGCCGGACACCACATCCTCGGCCACGTCGTCGCCGAACGCGCCGGCCATGCAATGCACACCGCGCTGGTCTCTCGCCTGCTGCGCGACCGTTCCGCCTGGAAGCTGGTCACCCTCGGCGCAGAGAAACAGAAGTCCAAAGGGGCGCCCGTACGCACCCCCAGCCTCGTCACTGCCTGAGAGGAACGAAAGCCTGACCGCTGCGTCCAACGGTCAGATCTGCTGCTGGACTCCGATGCTCCACCGACACCGTTCGCTCTCTTTGATCTGGATCGTCGTGGCTCTGCTGTCTTCCGCAGCTGCACTCGCGCAGGCAGCGCCACCCGTGCCGTTATCCACTTCAGGAACCGCGTCGGCAGACCCAGGCGAGCAGTCCGCCTCCCCGCAGGAGTCGTCCTCCCTGCTGGTCACGCAGTCTTCGCCGACACCGCAGGTCCATGCCCCTGCGAACGGCCCTGTCACCGTCCTAGAGAACACCATCATCCGGGTCATCACCGATACCCCGATGAGCAGCAGGATGACGCATGCCGGCGCACGGCTGCGATTCACGGTCAGCGAAGACGTTGTTGTCGACCACGTACGGGTCATCCCCCGTGGCGCCACGGTTTATGGAACCGCTGTCCAGGCGAAAGGATCCGGTGCCCTTGCCGGCAGCCCCGAGCTGACCCTCAGGCTCACCTCCCTTGAACTCGGCGGCAAAACCTATCCGCTCTATACCTATCTGTTCCGCGTGCAGGGTATGAGCAAAACCGGGCCCACGGAAACCAAAATCAAAGGCGGGGCCGTCATCGGAGCCATCGTCGGTGGCGCGTTCAGCGGCAGCGCCAAAGGCGGCAGCACGGCCGTCGGTCGTGCAGCCGGAATGGGCACGGGCGCGGCCCTCGGCGCGGGCATCGGCACCGCGGTGGCCGCCGCAACACCCGGTCCCCTTCTGTCCATCCCCGCCGAATCGCAGATCGATTTTTCTCTGGCTTTTCCGATCGCGGTGCAGCCTGTCAGCGCCAAAGAGGCCGCGCGGCTGGGTCAGGGGCTCTCTCATGGCGGTCCTGTCCTGTACGTCCGCGGCGACACGCCCTGATTGATCTCACCGCACCGGCTCACCCGTATCCCGGAATCGAACCCCCGCCAGCGTCTCCCCTGACGCCAGCACCGCGCGCAATTTCTCCGGGTTCTTTCCGCTCGTTTGCGCTGCGGAGACTAACAGCCGCACCGCTTCCGCCGGCCCCGCACTCGCCGGCAGCCGAAAGATCCACGGCACATTCGTCGAAGTCAGCGTGCGATCATCGGCCAGAGCGACCACCGGTACAAACGTCTTGAGCGCGAGTTGCTCGGCCAGATGCGCGCAGTCCCGATCGAGTGCCACCACAGCCAGCGGATGCTCGTCTTGCAGTGCATGCACCAGCTGGGTTGCCGCCATGCCCCAGTTCTGGCTGCTGTCCACCGGGATGACACGCCACGCCTCCGATCCCAGAGCGCTGCGGACCTCCGCCGAGCTCGCCACCGCGGCCGCATGCGGCCCGAACAACACAACGGCCGCCCTGCCCGCCGGAAGATCCTTCTGGTGCGGCCCCAGATAGCCCACTCCATCCTCACCCACGCGCGCGTAAGGCGATTTTGAATCGGACGAGCCGCCGCCACTTGCCGGTTCCCCCGCTCCTCCGGACCCATTCGATGCCGCAGGAGCCGGCCGCTCTGCCTCCATCGTCGCCGGCCGATACGTGATCGTCCCATCGTGCACCCTGCCCAGAAACATCGCGCTCACATTCTTATTGTTGGGATCGAACACCATCGGCCCCGTCACGCCGTCATATTGGTAGACCTGATCCAGAGCATCCTGAATCCGCGCGCGGTTCAGCCCCGCTTTGCAAATGGACTCCAGCAGTACATTCATCGCGTCAAACGCCAGCGCCGCAAACGCTTCCGGCTTCTCGCCATACTTCGACGCATAACGCTGCTGAAACGCCGTCCACTTCGGATCCGTTCGCGCCGGATCGTACGGGTACACCGCCTCAAATCCCTCGGCAGCCGGGCCTGCCTTCGCCAGCAGTTCATCCCCCAACGTTCGATAGCTGCCGAAGACCCGCTGGTGCATCCCCAGCTCGCGCATCTCTTTCAGAATCTCCGCGGTTTCATCCTCGTTCGACCAGAGCACGATCGCGTCCACGCGCGAATCGCGAATGATGCGTAGCGAGCGCCGAAAATCCGTTTCTCCGGGCAGATACTTCTGCTCGATCACCACCGGATGCCCCAGCCGCCTCGCCGCATCGCGAAACTTTCCCACCCCCATGCGCCCATAGCGGTTGTTCACCCGCAGCAGCGCCACCCGTTTCAGCCGCAGATCCGTAAAGATGTGCCGCCCCAGCGTGAAGCTCTGGACGCGATCGTCCTGCAGATCCGTGAAATACCAGGGAATGTACGTCTCAGGAATCGTTGGATCCGTCGAGGCCGAATTCACGATCGGAATCTCGGCCTTCAGCGCCACGCGCAGAATGATGTGCGTGCTCTCCGAACTCATCGATCCGAAGATTGCCCAGTCCTGTTCGTCGTAAATCATCTTCACGGCAGCATCCGACGTTGAGCCCCAGATCTTCGAATCCGTCGGTCGATCCCCGTACTCCGAACCGCGCTGCCAGTTGTTGTAGTCATCGTGGATCATCAGCCGAAAAGGCTTGCCACCATACCCGCCGCGGGCATTCGCTTCCTCCATCGCCATCTGCGCGCCGTGCAGCATCCGCAGCCCGTAGACCTGGTCCGCCTGCTTCTCCACCGGCCCCAAAAACCCAATCCGCACCTCGCTGACGTCCTTCGGATCAGGAATATCCCGGCCCGATCCCACATAAATGTTGGGTGTCAGGTAATGCTCGTAGTACGGCTTCGCAAACCTGCCGTAGGGCTGCAGATCTTTCGGCTCGCCGGCATACGGCGTGACGGTACGATCCGGCGGCGGCCCCGGCGGATGCGCCCCGCACGCGCACCCGGGCGACGATGCCCCTGGACCTGTCTGCGCTGCGATTCCGGCCGACACCCACAACGCCAGCAGCACCGCCCCCGAAAGTCGCCCCCAGCGCCGCGCCATCGCCGCTACCCCTTCGCCGCCGTCCGGAACATCGCGATCGCTTCAATCTCCACCAGCAGCTCCGGCCGGCACAGCTTCGCCTGGATCCCCGTCGACGCCGGCAGCGGATCCAGCCCCTGTTCCGTGAAGAACGCCGTCCGCTCCTCGTTGAACGCCTCGTAGTCGCGATCGATGTCCCGCAGATAGCAGCTCGTCCGCACGATGTCCTTCCACGTCGCCCCTTCGCTCGCCAGCAGCCCGGTCAGGTTCGCGAAGGTCCGCCGGCACTGCGCGCGGAAGTCGCCGATGTGCACGCTCCTGCCCCCCTCATCGATGCTGGCCGTTCCAGAAATCAGCAGAATCGTCATCCCGTTCAGATCGATCCGCATGCCCCGCGAAAACGAGCTCGGCTTTGCGTACGCATAGGCCTCGTTCAGCACGCCATGATTCGTCATCGCCCGCTTCTGAATCGACGCATGCCCCAGCCCCGCCAATAACTCCGCTACTGCGCTCATAAAAACGCCTCCTAATAAGGTTGATCAATTCCGTGGCTCAATCCCTCAGCCGTGGCCACCCAGATATCCCGCCCCTGGAAATCGATACCCAGCACATAGTTGTGCGCCGGCGCCGTCGTCACCGGAATCTCCGTGACCCTCCCCGCCGCATCGCGCACCGTCATCTCAGGCTTGTGCGTGTCCAGCGCCGGCCGATACACCGCCCAGTTCGTGCCGTCGTAATACGCCAGCCCCTTGTCTGTGCCGAACCACGCCCGATTGCGATCCACCCCCTTCACCACGTTGGTGAAGTTGCTCGGCAGCCCGCTGTCTTTGGTCAGAAAGTTATGCCAGTAGCGGCCGTCGTACCGGCTGTCGCCGAAGTAGGTCGCCACCCACACCATCCCATCCACATAACTCACCGATGTGGTGATCTCGTGGATCAGTCCCTGATCCTTCAGCAGCACAATTTCCGTCTCGCCATCGGGGTCGGCGTACATATCCCACGCGCCCGTCTTCTGCGTGTACTCGAGCAATCCGCTGCCCCATACCGCGTAGTACACCTTGTCCGGTTGCGCCGAGACGCCATAGGCCCAGATCTCAATCATCGGCGTGTTGCGCTCGTTATAGAGCGACCATTCCCCGGTCCGCGTGTTCAGCCGGCAAGCCCCCGCCGCCGTCGCCACCCACACGTTGTCACCTTCCACCGATACGCCGTACACCACGTCATTGCTCAGTCCCGAATTCAGCTGCGTGAACGTGTCGATCCGGCCAGCGGATATGCGGCTGAGCCCCCCCATCGTCCCGGCCCACACCGCGCCGGTCCGTTTGTCCAGCGCCAGCGACAGCACCGCGCGATGCGCCAGCCCATCCTCGGTCGTGTATGTCTTCCACTGCCCGTTTTCGTACTCGGCCAGACCGTTATTGGTCCCCGCCCAGATTCGCTCGCCATCGACAAGAACTGAAAACACGTGATTGTCCGGCAGCCCGTTCGCCGTCGTGAAGTTTTCCCAGCGAAAGCGCGGCATCTTCGGCGCCGTCTCGCTCTGCGCGAGCGCGTGTACGCCGCGCGCATGGGTCATCTGTCCGGTCGCAGGACCAGCCGTCGCCGCCACAAGAATTGCCAGAATCGCCGCCGTTTTCATCGCGTCCTCAGATACTCAATCAGGTCGTTCAGCTCGTCCTTGGTCAGATCGTTCGTGCGCCCGTGCCGATCGTGCGGGTTGTACACCGTCCAGATCTCCTCCAGCGTCGCCGCCGACCCATCGTGCAGATACGGCGCGGTCAGCGCGATACTCCGCAACTGCGGCGTGTCGAGCATCCCGCCGTTGTCCGTCGCCTTCCCTGTCCCCACATCGAACGACTTCTGGCTCGTTCCCTTCGGCCCGCTGTGACAGGTCCCGCACAGGTTCGCCTCGGCAATCGGCTGCCCCAGCTTGTCCACCGAGCGGTAGAAGATTGCCTGGCCCCGCTCCTGCGCCGCCGTCAGCGCCCCATTCGCTGCCAGCCACCGGTTCGGCCGCGATGGCAGCGAGCGGATGTACAGCGCCAGGTCCGTCAGCCGCAGATCGTCGTAGTTCTCCGTCCGCCAGAAATACATCTCCGTCCGGATGCCGCACTCCACGGCAATCGAAGGATTTTTTCCGTTCCATTTAAACGGCTCGGTCCCCCGCAGGTCCTCGATCAGCCGGTTATCGACAATGTCCTTGCCCAGCCCGTCCGGCTCCAGGTCCCACGTGAGTCCATCGAACGTCGAGTCGATATGGCAGTTCGAGCAGCCAAACTGCCCCTGAAAAGCATGCGAAGAATAGAAAATCTGCTCCCCCCGCCGCAGTGCGCTCACCCTGGCCGGCCCCGCCAAGCGCAGCGTCCGCACCACCCGCAGTGACTGGGTATCGATCACGCTGATCGAATCGTCCAGGCGATTCGCCACATACAGCCGTTTCCCATCCCGGCTCAACACCTCTCCCCGCGGATTCTTTCCCACCGGAATCCGCGCCGCCACATAGTGCGCGCTTGCCGACAGATCCTCTGCGAACGACTCCCGATGCGTGCGAATGAACGTCAGCATCCGCTCTGTATCGATCACCGTTACACAATCGGACCCGGCGTTCGTCACAAAGATGCGCGACTTGTCCGGGGCAATAGCGACTCCGAACGGCATCGCAAAATAGCGGTCGAGCTCATCGAGCGGAACCTCGACCGGCCGGCCCACATCCGCCCCGAAAACCGTCAGCGTATCCACAAAGCCCCACCCGTGCTCCACATGGGCCAGCGGCACCAGATTCTTCGGGTGCAGTTCCGCCGCCACGCCCAGCCGCCCATCCGGCGATAACGCGAGATGAAAGACTCCCGCAATCGCGGGCAGCGCCAGCCGATCCACCACCTGCGCCTTCCTGGGATCGATCACCGTAATTTCCGACTTTGGCGGACTTCGGTACGGCCCGGCATTTGGATACACGTGCGTCGCATAAATCCGCCCGCCATCGCCAGCCACCGTCAGATAGCTCGCGCCTCGGCCCGCCTCCAGCGTCGCCTGCACCGCGCCGGTCTTTGCATCCAGGACCGTGATGTCGTCTCCGATTCGATCCGCAACATACACGAACCTGCCCGCGCGGTCCTCCACCACGCTCGACGGCTCATACCCCGCCCCCCAGGTCGCCAGCACGCGCCCGTCTCGCGCGTCCGCCACCGTCACCGTGTCATCCCAGGAATTCGCCACCAGCAACCGCGCGCCGTCCCGCGAAAAGGAAAAACCCCGCGGCACATGCCCCACAGGAATCGTCCGCAGCACCCGCCCGCTCGCCGCGTTCAGGACGCGCACTTCGTCCGCCCCCTGGCACAACACGTACAACTCCTGCCCATCCGGCGACAGCAACAACTCCAGCGGCGAAGCATAGCGCTCCTCGGGCGTCGGGTCCGGCTGCGCCGCCACGGTCGCGCTCGTCTGCCGCAAAGCCGCAACCCAGAAGCCAACCGCGCACACCAGCGCCAACTCCCCCAGCCTCCGGGAAGCCGTTGCGGATCGCGTGCCGAACCTCACCGTGGCTCCTCCACCGTCAGCACGCGGTCCACGCCCACGTTTTCCAGCGTCTGCACCTTCCCGCTCGGCCAGTGCACAACAATCCTGTCCACCTTCGCTACCGCACCCAGTCCGAAGTGCATCCGCCCGTCATCCTGCGACAGATAACCGGATGAAGCCACCCGTTCCGCCACGTGCTCGCGACCCCCGCTCCACACCTCCACGCGCGCGCCAATCCCGTCGCGATTGCTCCCGCTCCTGTTGTCCGAACGCCGCGCTCCTCGAAGGCTGATCGCAATCCAGTGCCCGGTGCTCGGCGACATGTTGTGCAGCAGCGTATCGTTCGCGCCCAGATTCACCAGGAACGCGTCCACCCTGCCGTCGTTGTCGTAATCCGCAAAACACGCTCCGCGGGCCACCGTCCGCCGGTTTACCGGCTGCCCGGCCGTCTCTGACACATCCTCGAACTTCCCCTGCCCCAGCCCGCGAAAGACCGAATGCTCCATCGGGATCAGGTGAATCAGTCCTCCGTGGAACGCCAGGATGTCGAGCCAGCCGTCGTTATCGAAGTCGTAGACCCCCGTCCCCCAGCTCACATATTGTGCGTTCGCCTGTGACAGACCGGAGAGAATCCCGATATCGTCAAATGCCCCTTTCCCGTTGTTCTTCATCAGCCGGTTGTAGTGCCCGTCGCTCACCCACAGATCGAGCAGCCCGCTGCCGGTGATATCCGCAAACACCGGCCCCATCGATGAAGTCGCCTCGCCATCCTGCCCATAGGCCACGCCCGCGTCCGTGGCGACCTCCTCAAAAGTCCCATCGTGCTTGTTGCGGAAGAGAAAGTTCTCCGTCTTGTCGTTGGCCACATAGATGTCCGGCCATCCGTCGCCGTCGAAATCCGCCGCCGTCACGCCCATCGTTCTGCCGATGGCCGCGGCGATCCCCGACTTCTCCGAAACATCCGTAAACGTCTCGTCGCAGTTGTTGTGGAAGAGCCTGTTCGTCTCTCCCTCGTAATCCAGCGGCCCCGGATAGTTATCCGCGGCGTAATAGTTCCGGTACTTCGGATCGAACTTCACATACCGCCCGACAAACAAATCCACGCAGCCGTCTTTGTCGTAGTCGAGCCACGTCGAGCTGATCGCCCATCCATCCACATTGATCCCGGCCTTCGCCGTCACATCGGTGAACGTGCCGTTGCCGTTGTTGTGGTAGAGGATCACCCGCCCGTACCCGGTCACCAGCAGATCTTCGTAGCCGTCGTTGTCGTAGTCCGCCGCGGTCACCGCCACCGAATACAGATCCGGATTCAGCCCCGCCTTCTCCGTCACATCGGTAAAGGTCCCGTCACCGTTATTGCGATAGAGATGGTTCTGCGGCGGCGGATCGGGCGCCGTCGTCAGAGGGTGCGGCGTCATACCCGGCGGCAAGGTTCGTCCGCTCAGCACGTAAAGATCCGGTAGCCCGTCGTTGTTGTAGTCGAACCACACGCAGCCCGCGCCCGTTCCTTCCAGCAGCGATCCCAGCTGCGCCGAACCAAAGCTGTCCGTCGCATCGAGGCCCGCCTTCGCCGTCGCATCCTCAAACCGAATCGGTGCCGCGCTGCCCGTTTTCGCGCTCTTTGCCGCCGGCGGCGTGTTCGGCGTCGCCTGCCCCACGGCCGCAGAGGCCATCCCGAGAATCAGCAACAGCGACAGTTTCATTTCAGTGCCCTCCTGCCGCAGGCGCGCGTCCGGAGCCCGACAGATCCACCGGCTCGGGTCCCGGCAGCCGCAGCAGCGCCTCGGGCACGCGATTGTCCGGCGCTCGTTCCGGCCCCGTATGGCAGCCCACGCAGATACGCTGCTCGCCGCTGCGCATCCAGAACCAGCCCCGCTCCTGCCGCAGCGTGTGCCCAGCCGCATCCAGCAAAATGATCCGCAGCGCCGCATCCCCCGGCACCTTGACGAAGAAGGATCCATCCGCCATCACCGGCGCCGTTCCCAGCGTCCTCGCCTGCCCATCCGATTCACGCGCCTCGACGCGAACCATCACCGGGGTGCCGCGCAGATTTCCGTTTCTCGAAAGCTGCGCATCCAGCGCCAGCAGGTTCCCCGTCGTCCAGGGATGCAGCGCGGAGGGAAAGGTCCTGGGCGCCGTGCGCGGCGCCACGACCACCGGTTCCACCAGGTCCCGATCCGTATCCCGCGCGATGGTCGCCATCGCAGCCGTCCCCGGCTTCCACGCCGCCAGTTCGTAGCGCTTTTGCTCCGGACGCCGCATCGCCAGCAGCCAACGCCCGTCCGGCAGTTCCGCCACATCACCGGCAAACTCCCCGGGCGGCGATGCGATCCGCGCTCCCCCGGCCAGCGCCGACGTGAACCGCGCCAGGTTTCCTCGCTGCGCAAAGACGACATCGCCGTCGCCTGCCATCTTCGAATCCCGGTGGAGCTGCCTGCCGTGCGCGCGCCCGCCAGCCTTCTCGGCAGCCTCGTGATCGCAGCGCACGCTCTCCACGCCGCTCCCGTCCGGATAGACCGCATACATCTCCGGCGTCGAACCCGAACCCAGCGGAAATTCCGACTCAAACAGTACCCGCCCATCCTCCAGCACATCGTCGGGAATAAAGTCTCCGGACAGATAGCTCAACCGCGCGGTCCTCCCACCGTCCACGGCCGCCGTCACCAGCCCAAAACCATCCGCCCCGCGCTCGGCAAAGACCACCCGCCCATCCGGCATCCACAGCGGACGAATCGCATCCCCCTGTCCCGCGTACAACTGCCGCGCAGCGCCGCCCGCCGCCGGCACCTCCCAGATCTGCCAGCGATCCTCGGCCTTCTTCTTGCCCGCAAAGAGCACCCTCTTGCCGTCGAACGAAACGCTTGCGTCCGCGCTCGCGGCAAATTCCGGCACCAATGGCTCGCTCTTCCCCGCGCGCAGGACCATCAGCTGCGCGCCCCGGGGAAACCGCTCCGCCCCGCGCAGTGCCGCCCCAGGCTCGCAGACCGGTGCCGCCGTGAAAATCACAGGAGCTATTCCTGTCGATGCCCGGACCGGTCGCCACACCTCCGCCACGTGTTCCCGTCCAGCCGCGTTCCCATCCTGTCCAGGGAGTGCGCCCGCCAGCGCCATGGGCAGGATGACGCCCAGCGCCAGCACAGCCCCTGCCCCCTTCATGCCACCGTCTCCACGGCACAGGCACGCCTCGCCCGCACTGCACACCACGGGGCCAGATCGGTCATCATGGCTTCGAATTCGGCAAACGCGAGCGACTGCTCGCCGTCGCTCCACGCTTCGTCCGGATGCGGATGCACCTCGACGATCAGCCCGTCCGCACCCGCTGCCACCGCACTCCGTGCCAGCGCCGGAACGAATTCCCGCCGCCCCGCCGCATGGCTCGGATCGGCAATCACCGGCAGCCGTGCAATTTCCCTGAGCACCACGATCGCGGACACGTCGAAGGTGTTCCGGGTCGCCGTCTCAAATGTGCGGATCCCCCGCTCGCACAAGATCACATTGGGATTGCCATAGCTGATGACGCACTGCGCTGACCGCATCAGGTCGGCCACGCTCGCCACCATCCCCCGCTTCAGCAGGATCGGCCGCCCTGTCCGCGCCGCGGCTTCCAGCAGAGCGTAGTTCTCCATGCTCCGCGAGCCGATCTGCAGGATGTCGGCATACTCGGCGACCATCGGCGCATCGGCCGCAGCCATCACCTCGGTCACGATCGCTAACCCCGTCGCCGCGCGCGCCTTCGCCAGCAGCTTCAGCCCTTCGAGGCCCAGTCCCTGAAACGCATACGGCGAGGTCCGCGGCTTGAAAGCGCCGCCGCGCAGCACGCGCGCCCCGGCCTTCGCCACAAAGGCAGCCGTCTCCATCAGCTGCCGTTCGGTCTCCACCGAACAAGGGCCCGCCATGGTGACAAAATCCCCGCCACCGACTACGACACTGCCCGCCCGCACCTCCGTCTTCTGGTCGGGCCGCGTCTTGAGTACATCCGGTGCGTCGGCAAACTGCTCTTTCCAGCCGCTGCCCACCTCCGCTCCACTTCTCCGGGGAACCCCTGAGCGTAGCTCCGCCCCGGAGCCATCGCCTCCATCGAAAGATGGATTTTGCTCGTGCCTTTGGTGTGCACTCGCGGGAATCGGGGAGCTCCTCTCGCAGCAGAACATTCCATGTCTGCCTCCGCCATTCTCGCGGCCACCGGATTCCCCAATCTGTGCGCTGCGTCACAAGCGGCGGTGCACTCGCCCGCAACGTTCACGGCGCACGCAGCGGCAGCCTGTCACCACTAGCCCCTCACCTGCTCGGCGGCTCGCT
The DNA here is from genome assembly GCA_036489655.1 of Acidobacteriaceae bacterium. Classification (GTDB taxonomy): domain Bacteria; phylum Acidobacteriota; class Terriglobia; order Terriglobales; family Acidobacteriaceae; genus Palsa-343. The sequence continues at coordinate 23,106 of DASXFH010000040.1, forward strand.
CATCCTCTGCACCAGGCTCTCATCCTTCTTCTGGTGCAGAGAGGCGGCTTTGGCAAATTCTGCACGCGCCTCATCCTTCTTCCCCATCGCCTGGTACAGCCGCGCCAGCCGCCAGTGCGCGTCCACGCCGCTGGGATCCATCGCGATCGCGCGCTCCAGATCCGCCGCCGCGGCTTCATTCTTTCCCTGCCCCGCCAGCAGAATTCCCATATCCAGCCACACCAGCCGAGGGGCGCCGGGCAGCCGGACAGCCTTCTCCAGCGTGGCCTGGGCGGCCGCGGATTTCCCCAGTCGCATCTCTGCGTCTCCCAGATAAGCCATCGCCTGCTCATAGTCGGGCTCGTTTTTCAGCTCCAGTTCGAACTCCCGTTCGGCGTCCGCGTAGCGATGCTGCTTCCAGTACAGATATCCAAGACCGAAATGCACATTCGGCTCATTGGGAGCTACCTTCTCCGCCGCTTCGAACTCAGCCGTTGCCTTCTCCGGCTCATACATCCCATCCCACGCCTCGCCCGCCAGCATGTGCGCCTGTGCCGAGTTCGGATTCACCGTCAGGATCTTTTTGTACTCTTCCAGCGTGCATTCATACTGCTTCGCGTACAGGCAGCTCTGCGCCAGCACACCCAGCATCTCCTCGTTGTCCGGCGATTTCTCCGCCGCCGCGCGCAGATAGGGAATCGCCTTCGCATATTCCGCCGTGCCGTAGTACGTCATCCCCAGCAGCGTCCGCACCTGCAGGCTTTTCGGCTGTTCGTGCAGCGCGGCCTGAAAAGGAGCAATCGCCTCCTTCAGATGTCCCTGTTTGAACTCTGCCAGCCCCAGGTCCAGCTCCACTCCCGGCAACTTCGCCTGGATCGCCAGCGCCTTGCGGTAGGCCTCCGCGGCCTCCGCATACTGCCCCTCCCGCGAACGCACCAGTCCCAGACTCGCCAGCGCCGCCGCATTCCGCGGATGCGCCGCAATTACCGCCTTCCACGCCTGTGCCGACTCCTCCAGCCTTCCCTGCTGCGCCAGAGCCTCGGCCTGCGCCGCCGTTGCCGTCTGCGCTCCGGCCTGCGCCGCACCCAGGCACAGAATGCCAGTCAGCAGCAGCATGCTCGCAAGTGTCATCTCCGCTACAGACCCCCAGGTTGCATTAGACCATCCGTTCCAAAAGAAAAGGCGCAGTGGGTAATCGCACCCCACTACGCCTGCAATGATTCAGTTTTCCTCAGAAGATGAACTTCCCTCCGAACTGCAGCACACGCGGATCGAGCGAACTCGTAACCTGACCGAAATTCGAATCGGTGAAGGACGTGTCCAGACCGTTGAACTGCGTGTGGTTGAAGGTATTGAACGACTCGAAACGCAGCTCGATTTTCGGCCCCGCTTCGGTGATCGGGAACGTCTTGAACAGGCTGAGGTTCCAGTTCTGCAGCCCAGGTCCGACGATGGCATCTTTGCCCGCCGTGCCGAAGCCGTGGTTTCCGCCGCCCGCCCACTCAGCCGTCGGTGCGGCAAAGGCTGACTTGTTGAACCACGACTGCTGCGTTTTGGACCCGCTCACCTTCCCCGCCAGGTTCGGGCGGTTCTGCGCGTTGCCGCCGAAACCCAGGACGTCCGGTGAGTAACTGACCTGCCGCGGCGCTCCAGTTTGCGCTACGGTCACACCCGAGAGCACCCAGCTACCCAATACCTCACGCTGCAGGGTATTGCCATGCTCGAAGAAGGGCACGTTGTAGACGTAGTTCGCCGTGAAAATATGCCGGCGGTCCAGAACACCGGATCCCCGATCATATTTTAGGTCGAACGGGTTTGAGACCCAGTTGTTGCCGCCTGCAAAGTTGGTCGATCCCAAATCGCCGCTGGCAATGTCGATCTCATGGCCGTAGGTATAGGCGAACTGCGCCGTCAACCCACGCTTGTTCTCCATGCGCAGCGCTACCTGCATGCTGTTGTAGGCCGAATTGCTGGCGTTCTCCTCCTGGTTGATTACCGCAAACCCTGGGAAGGTTCGGTACAGGTTCGCCGAAGCGCCTGCAGCCACCGCCTGCCGATGGGTCAGATCGTTGAGCGGAACCGGGTTGATGTTGCGCTGATCTGCCTGGTTCCAGCCCCCCGATCCCACGTACTGGATCACCCCCACGATCGCTGGCGCCAGCTCCTGCTGAATGCCCAGGCTGTACTGCACCGTTCCCGGGGCGGGATAGTACCGCGCGAGATTGGTGATGTTCGCCGGGAACACCGGCGTGGTTGCCGTCGCCCCTGTCTTGGCGTTCGTCTTTGGATCGGAGAAGTACACGCTGTTGGCGCTTGGTTGATAGGCAAAAGGCTGGTTGACCCCTGCCCCGTAAATGTCGTTGCCCTGAACACGCTCGTAGAACATGCCGGCTCCGGCTCTCAGAATCGTCCTGCCGGTTCCGAACATGTCATAGGCAAATCCGAGACGCGGCTGCCAGGTAAAGTAGTCGGTGTTCACCACGCCCCGTGGATACCCGTTGGCTCCTGCCAGCTCGATCCCGTTGGCGTAATAGGTCACTCCATAGGCCGTCTTAAAGCCCGCTCCCGCCGGATTCATCGCTCCCGTAGAAGCATCCGGCAATTGCGCGTCAGAGGCCGTGAATGAACCAGGCACGAAGTTGGATACCCGGTTGGATTTCTCCATCACGTGCGGCAGCGCATCATACCGCATCCCCAGGTTGAGGGTCATCCGCGATGTAAGATGCCAGTTGTCCATTCCATAGAACGAATAAGTGTTGTTGATCCAGTGAGGCGTCGTCTGGTTTTGCAGCTGCTGATAGCGGTCCGCAAAGCCCAGCAGGAAGTTCAGGTACGAGTCTCCGGAGAAGTCCGTCCCAAAGGTGTAGTCCCCCTCCGTGTCCGCCTGCAGCTGCTGGTTCTTGTCCATCCTCATGTAGGAGAAGCCGAATTTCAGCCCATGCCTTCCCCGAGTCCACGACAGGTCATCCCGAACCTGATAGTCGAGGAACGCGTTATGCCAGGGCCAGTAGATCTCCGTCCAGTTCGTGCCCAGCGGCCCGCCAAATGCAAGGGTTGGCAACCGGTTCATGGGATTGTTCCCCGCAAAGAAGCTACCCGCACTGTAGCCCTCCGGCTGCTGGTAGATTCCCGTCGGGTTGATGTTGATGGTGTTGCCGTTTACATTCAGGGCCGTCTCATTCAGCAGGGTTGGAGAAATCGTCTGGGTCAGCTTGATCACCGAAGCCCACGACGGGTTCTGGAAGACATTGCCCACCGTCGAATAACTGTCCCCGCTCCACATTGTCGGGAAAATCGTCTGCGTCATGGAGTCATGGATCCAGTGCCCCATCAGGTGCAGCCGGTCGGTGATGTCATGGTCGATGCGGACTGTGTCTTCCCGCACAAACGTGGGCTGCTTCGGCGACGAGGAGAACTGGGTCGTTCCGATATTCGGCTTCGGAATCGCACCCGTGCTCAGCCACCGTACCGCGTTCTGATCGATCAGTGCTGCGGGAATCTTATTGCCCGGGAAAGGCGTTCCCGGCGTTAGTCCATAGGTGTGATAGAGGCCGCCCGCCGGTGCTGCCGGATTGGCGGGGTCAAAGACGTACCCGTTGCCAACATACTTCGGGTCACTGGTAACCGGCACGCACGGCGCGGCCACGCCGTTGGCGCATACGCCGTCCGCCAGCTTATCCGCCGTCAGTTCGTTCCAGGGCTGGTATTTCAGATCCGCTCCCAGCGCCGGGAAGTTCGCTTCCGGAATGGTGTTGGTGACTGCCGGAGTCGCACCCGCAATATATCGGCGCCACTCTTCGCTCCAGTAAAAGAACGTCCGGCTCTTTGACCTCGGATACAGTCCCGGAATGAAGACCGGACCGCCCGCGCCGCCGCCGAAGATGTTCAGACGTCTCTCCGGAACCGGCTGAGTCCTCGATGCAAAATGGTTCACTGCATCAAACATGTCGTTGCGGTTAAACTCCCAGGCGGCGCCGTGAAAATCCTTCGTGCCCGATTTCAGCGCCATGGTGATCGTGCCGCCGGAGTTGATTCCATAATCCGGGCTGTAGTTACTGCTCAGCGTCTGGAATTCCGCCAGCACGTCCGGCGAAGGCATCAGGTCGAACTTGCCGCCGCTCCCCCGGTCGTAGGCCTCGCCGCCGTCGATCAGCCAGTTGTTGTGGTCGGGACGCATGCCGTTGAAGCTCAGCCCGAACCCGCTTCCCTGCGCGGTCACGCCATTGAACGAGTTCAGGTTGTTCGAGACGCCCGTGCCCAGCGTGGTCAGAGAGACCATGTTGCGCCCGTTTGTCGCCAGCTGCGTCAGTTGCGCGCCGGTGATCAGGTTGCTGACTTCGTTCGTGTCCGTTTGCAGATGCAGCGCATTCGCTTGCACTGTCACCGTCGTGGAGCTGGAGCCGACAGCCAGTTTCACATCCTCGCGAACCGTCGCCCCCACGTTCATCACAATGCCGCTGCTCTCATACGCCTGAAAGCCCGGCGCCGTCACTTTCAGGCTGTAAGTGCCGATGTGCAGCGCGGGAAAGTCGTACAGCCCCGCTCCATTCGTCGCTCCGGTTCGGGTTTCTCCTGTGGCCGAATTGGTCAGATTGACGGTTGCATTCGCTACTACAGCGCCCGTCTGATCGGTGACGTTTCCCAGAAGCTCGGCATTCTCCTGCGCCTTCGCTGACAGGGAAACGATCAGAAACAGTCCGAATAAAACCGACAGCCACCGCAGCATCCCATACCCGCCCAACCTGCCGGGATATTTTCTTTGCATCATAGTCAGCCTCCTCTGAAGGCTTGCGTCGAGGAGTGACTCCTTATGGCCCAACATCCGGTCCCGTAACACTCAGCTATTACTCAATCCCGTCCCGAACTCCGTTGATGCCGTCGGTGCCCTCTCCTCACGTTCAGGTTTGGGGAAGCAACTTCGTCTTCAGCCCGATCGCTGTTCCCTCGGCGGTCCGGGAAACCTTTCCGGCCGCCCCACTCGTCAGGCCGCATGCAAGAGAAACCTCCCCAGTAAACAGTTTTATTACCTGCTGACTCTCTTCCATACGGCGGCTGCATTCTCGCCGTGTGAAGCTTCGCTGTCAAGATGAATAGCGAATAACAGCTCACAGCTGTCCGCTTCATGCAGCCGAATGGCCGGACCCGCCCGGCGCACTGCGAAGTGTCTCCCTGCGCAGCCGGCTGGCACGCGACTCTCCTCGAAGTTTCGGCTCTTCTAACTTGTGGATTTATGAATAGTTACGCGGAGGGAGCTCGGTGTCAATCTGCCCTCTGTTCCCTCGCGCACAATCTCTGGCTCCTGCACCGCGAATGCAGGAACCAGGGACCAGGCGCATTACTTCCGTCATGCAACGCAGGCAGATAGCGGCAGAATGTAAGCGGTTTCTTTGCGACCCTGGCTTCCCGTCATTGTGTCGCAGAGCACAATTTCGCTCCTGCTCACTCCGGACCCGCCCTCTTCAGAAGATGTGCTCTTCGCCCTCGCGCCCCGCCCCGCCTTCGCCTTCCGCCGCCGCGCGCACCCGCGCCACTGTCTGCCAGTTGTCCTTTTTCGGATGCTCCAGGAAAAACGGCGGCAGCGGCATGGCCAGAAATCGGCTCAGCGCCGCCGCGTAGCCTTCATACATTCCGCGCAGTTCGCGCAGCCGCTCGTTGCTCTTCTCGTCCCGGCAAACCCGCACCCCCACCTGGCACAGCTGGTCGTAGATCAGCCGGTACCGCTCCGTCGGCAGCCGATCCTCCGGCGCGCTCAGAGGCACAAGTCCCAGCGTCTGCGACAAATCCACCAGCGCATGCCGCGCCATGGCAAACGTCAGCTGCGCCTGGCGCGCGCTGTGCTCCTGCACGCTCGCAATCAGCAGCGCGCAGGCGTCCAGAATCGCCGTCAGCGCGCCGATCCAGCTCTGGCTGGTGTGCTGCGATCGAAAAAGGCACAGCAGAGGATACGATATATGACTCTCCAGCAGCTCCGCCGACCACCGCTCCCATTCCTCCAGCAGAAGCACCAGCGCCGCGGTCCCGCCCTCGAATGAATGCCGACGGATCAGCTCAAACGCGGTCGGCGGCGATCCCGCCCGCGCGTCCAGCAGCGCAATGTTCACCTCCCGCCGCGAAAACGCCCCGTACAGCACCGGAAAATACCCGATCACCAGCGCCACAAAACCCAGCCCGATCCCCGACTCCAGCACCGCCAAAGCCCGCGCCAGCGTCCCGTGCGGCACCACATCGCCCAGTCCCAGAGTGAAAATCGTCGTCCCGCTCACATACAGATCCGTCGTAAAGCGGTGCCGTGGCATGGCTGCGTCCACAAACGGCGCCGGGGTCGCCGAGTAGATCAGAGCGAATCCGAGCACCAGCGCTGCGGCCCACGCCGCAATCAGAAAAACCAGCGACAGCGGCCCGTAGAAACTCAACATCGTCTCCCGTTTGCGCGGGCGCCGTACCCGCTGAGCCGCCCATCGCCACGGCCGCCACGTCAGCCAGTAGAACATCCGCGTGAACTGGAAGCGCCCCGTCGCCCGCCGCGGCAGAATCACCGTCTCGAACGCGTCCAGCAGCGCCGCAACCACGCACAAAACTCCGAGGATCAGCCGAAACGGGTGCACTCCGCCAGCAGAGCAGGAAAGTATCCCCTCGTCAAACGCGGCTCCCATCTCCCGCCTGCCGGCTCCCAGGCTCCCAGCTCTCCTGTTCCTGTTGCCGGTTGCCACCCCACGGGTTGACATCCGACCCAAACCCAGTCCATACTCGTGTCGAATGCCGACCCAACAACCCAACGACGACCGCATCGCCCTCCTCCAGGGCACCCTCGACCTCCTCATCCTTCGCACCCTGCTCCTCGGCGCCTGTCATGGACAGGGCGTCGCCCGCTCCATCCAGCGCCAGTCCGAAGAGGTCCTCTTCGTCGACCATGGCTCCCTCTACCTCGCCCTCCAGCGCCTCGAAGACAAGAAGTGGATTCGCGCCCGCTGGGGTGTCAGCGACAACAACCGCCGCGCCCGCTTCTACGAGCTCACCCCCAAAGGCCGCGACCAGCTCGCCGAAAAAACCTCGCAGTGGAACCGCCTCACCGAAGCCATGGCCCGCATCCTCAACGCCGCCGGACCCCAAAACGAGGAGGTCTGATTATGTTCCGTCGCCGCCGCAGCGAATCCGACTTTGCCGAAGAAGTCCGCGCCCACCTCGAGCTCGAAGCCGACGACCTCCGCCAGGAAGGCCGCTCCCCCGACGAAGCCCGCTTCCAGGCCCACCGCACCTTCGGCAACGTCCGCGCCGCTCAGGAGAGCTTCTACCTCCGCCGCCGCTGGGCCTGGCTCGACCGTCTCCTCCGCGACCTCCGCTTCGGCCTGCGCTCCATGCGCCAGGCTCCCGGCTTCACCCTCACGGCCGTCCTCACCCTCGCTCTCGGTATCGGCGCCAACACCGCCGTCTTCAGCGTCATGAACGCCGTTCTCCTGCGCTCCCTCCCCGTCGCCGACCCCCAGCGTGTCGTCTATCTCGAGGACTCCGGCAGCCCCAACGGCACCGGCACCATCGATTCCCACGAGACCTTCTCCTACGCCGTCTACACCGCTCTCCGCCCGCCCAACGGCGCCCTCAGTGACCTCATGGCCGTCGGCCTGCTCTCCACGGATAAAATCGGCATCCGCATCGGCGCCCTCCCCGAGCAGGCCGAAGCCGACATGGTCTCGGGCAATTTCTTCAGCGGACTCGGTGTCCCTATCCTCCGCGGACGCGGCTTCACTCCCCAGGACGAATCCACCAGCGCCTCCGTCCTCGTCCTCAGCTACGACTACTGGACCCGCCGCTTCGACCGCGACGCCGGCGTCCTGGGCAGCACCGTCTATGTCAAGAGCGTGCCCTTCACCGTCACCGGTATCGCAGCCGAGGGCTTCGAAGGCGTCGAGCCCACCCACTCCACCGACTTCTGGATTCCCCTCCAGAACCGCCCCGAGTTCAACGTCCTCGGCAACCCTCCCGAGAAAGGCAAACTCTACCAGGCCGATCCCACCTGGTGGTGCCTCCGCCTCATCGCTCGGCTCGCTCCCGGCGTCAGCCGTGCCCAGGCCGTCGTCCGCCTCCAACCTGTCTTTGAGCACGCTTCCCGCATTGGCCTGGGCAATCCCACGCCCGGCGAGCGCCCCGTCGTCCTCAGCCTCTCCGATGCCAAAGCTTTCGCCGGCTTCGAAGACCAGTACGGCAAGCCCCTGCACATGCTCATGGCCATGGTGGGACTCGTCCTGCTCATCGCCCTGACCAACCTCATCATGCTGCTGATGTCCCGCAACGCCGCCCGCCAGCGCGAATTTTCCCTCCGGCTCGCCCTCGGCGCCCGCCCCGCGGAGCTCCTCCGCCAGCTCCTTACTGAATCCTTCCTGCTCGTCCTCCTGGGCGGCGCGTTAGCCTGGGCCTTTGCCGTGCTCGCCACGCGCGTCCTCGCCCGCTGGGCTCTCATTGAATCCAGCCTCGCCCCCGACCGCACCGTCCTTCTCTTCACCTGCGGCGTTCTTGCGCTTAGCGCAATCCTCCTCGGTATCGCCCCTTTCCGCACCGCCATCTCCGGCGGCGCCGAGCTCGCCCTCAAAACCTCAGCCGCCACCAGCCACACCGACGCCGGCAAATCCCGCCTTGGCAAGTCCATCGTCACCGTCCAGATGGCGTTCTGCCTGGTCCTGCTCGTCGGTGCCGGCCTGCTGACTCGTACCCTCGTCAACCTCCGCAATATCCCCCTCGGCATCAACACCACCGGCCTGGTCGTCTTCGGCCTCAATCCGCAAGCCGTCCACAATCAGCCGCAGCTCGTCCGCTTCTATCAGGAACTCCGGACCCGCCTCCGTGACCTGCCCGGCGTAGAATCCACCGCCGTCTCCTCCACCCGTCTCGGCTCCTGGTGGTCCAATAACAGCGACGTTATGGTTGACGGAAAACACGGAGACGCACCCGACGGAAGCACCGTTCTCGTCCGCATGAATGACATCGGCCCCAACTTCTTCCATACCCTCCAGGTCCCCATCCTCCTCGGCCGCGAATTTACCGATGCCGACGGCGCGTCCGCACACCACGTCGCCGTTGTCAACCAGCTCTTCGCGCAGACGTTTTTCCCTCACGAGAGTCCTCTGGGACACAAGGTCAACAACTTCACCATCATCGGCGTCGTCGCCAATCACAAATACCGCAGCATGAACGAAGATCCCATCCCCATGGCCTGGTGGGATTACGCCCAGGGCCCCGGCGAAGGCGAGATGACGGTGGAAATGCGGGTCCGCGGCGCCAACCCCCTGGCCATCCTGCCTTCCGTGCAGAAGACTGTCGCCCAGCTCGACCCCAACACTCCTCTCATTCAGCCCACCCTCCAGCGCGAACAGTTCGAGCGCACCATCTCTCAGCAACTTCTCTTCGCCCGCCTCGCCGAATTCTTCGGACTCCTCGCCATCGTCCTCGTCGCCACCGGCCTCTATGGAACCCTCTCCTACCGCGTCAACCGCCGCACCGCCGAAATCGGCGTCCGCATGGCCGTCGGCGCACGCCGCGCTCAGGTCCTCTGGATGATCCTGCGCGACACCCTCGTCCTCACCGCCATCGGCGTGGTCACCGGGCTTCCCCTCGCCTGGCTCACCGGACGCGCCCTCGCCTCCTCCCTCTACGGCGTCCAGCCCCTCGATCCGCTCACATACCTGCTCGCCGTCGTCGGAGTCGCCCTCGTCGCCCTCGCCGCCGGAGCTCTCCCCGCCCATCGCGCCGCCAGCACCGACCCCCTCCAGGCCCTCCGCACTGAATAAAATGCCACCCGAGTCCAGCCAGGAAAGCCTCGCTGCCGGCTACCGGCTAACATACCTCTCGCAGAACCGCAGATACTGCGCCCAGTCAAAATCCATCACGCTGTGCTCCCCGCTCCGAACGTGATAACTCACTCGCCCCAGCACCGGCTCATTCACCTTCGGCCACGTCATCGTCGGCAGCCCGGACGATCCCAGAAATCGGTACACCCGCGTCACCGCCAGCGCCCCCAGAAATTCTCCCTGCGGATCGGCGTTCCCATCCAGAATCGCGCTCGCCACATACAGAGGCCGCGGCGCAATCAGCGCCAGCACCTCGTTCTGATCGAACGGCAAAGCCGCATCGCGCGCGTTGTACTGCTTGAAATTTTCGCAGAACCAGTATGGAAACCGCCTATTCAGCAACTCCACAGTCTCCCCGTGCACGTCGTGGAACACCTTCGCCCCGCCCGCGCCTGACTCATTGCTGATCACCGCGGCAAATCGAGGGTCGGTCGCTCCCGCCCATATGGCCGCCTTGCCCAGACGCGACCACCCAAACGCAACCACATGCCGCCCGTCGACCCGCCCATCCTGCTCCAGATAATCCAGCGCCCGGCTCATCGCCCACGACCACGCCGCAATTGTCGAAAAATTGTCGCCGCCCTGCGCCAGCTCCGGCCAGGCGCTGCGAATACTCTCCGCATATCCATTGCTCCGGTCCGGATCGATGTCGCCCCGGTACCCCGTCGCCAGCGCATACCCCGCATCCAGAATCCGCTCCACCGGCCAGCGCTTCCCATCGATCCCCCGGCAGGCCTCGGTCGCGCGGTGGTCCTTCACGCACGACAAATCAAGGTAAGGATTGCGCCCGGACTCCACCCACCGATCCGACATCCGAATTCCAGGATCGCGGCTGACCGTTTCATTTCCCCAGAAGTTCAACCCCAGAATCACCGGGGGCCGCTTCACACTATTCGGCACATACAGCAGCAGATTCATCCGCGGCCCGTCTGCTTTTCCCTGAAACAGAATCCTCACCTGCTCGCGGGTCGCCTTGCCGCCCAGGGCCTTCCGATCCACATCGAATACCTCAAACCGCATCGCCGCCGGCCGCCCCGGCATCCGTCCATACATCTGCTCCGTAAAGAGCTGCAGCAGTTCCTGTCTTCGCTCCGGCCACTCGGCCGGCGTGGCCACCGGCTTCCCAGTCGCAAACACCAGCGGCTCCGGCAAATGCGCGGGCATCACCGGCTGCCGGCCCTGATCTGGATTCGTCTGCGCCAGCGCTCCCGCCGTCAGCATCAGCACGCACGCCACTGCCACTCTCACCGCTGTCCTTCTGCTCCTGCCCCCACTCGACCCCCATGCTGTCCCTTGGCACAGGCCTGCATCCATCATCCTCATCGCCCCCTCCACTCAGCCCACCATCATAGCCGCGCCCAGCCAGACGCCGATTGCCTGCGGCAAGCACATGTTCCTGCTGCGCTTTCTGCCTGTTTCGCCGTCGTCTCAATGTCGTCTCGATGTTGTGCTGCAATGGCCTTGGACGGGGCCGTCAACGAAAGAATCAAAGTCCGCGGCCTCGCGATCCCGGGCGGCAAGAGCCAGGTTTCGCACCCTCGAGCCGTTTCGCGCTGCTCCACCAGCCTTCTCCGAGGCATTCACATCGGCAACGCCGAAGCCTGTCGTGGCTTAGAAAAGCTGTGCAGAGGCCGCTCCTCTGGAGTATTCTTTTTTTTCCATCGATCCAGAACGAAGTGTCTGTCCTTCGCTGAGATTTGCTGCATTAGCTGTTCCGGCTCCGGGTCAGGCTAACCCAACGTGGCGATCCCAAAGCTCACGGGAAATTGCCACACTTGTAAGGAGGCGTCTCTGTTGCTCACTATGTCTTCCCGCCCGCGTTCTTTGCAGGGCACGATCCAGTCGAATCTGCTCGCTCGTCACCCGAGCCTTCCTCTCTCCGATCCGCAAGACCCTCATCTGGATTCACCCGCCTCAACGGTCTTCAGGCACCATCTCTCAGCGCCCCGCATTCCCGCTTCTTCCACGCTGCGGACCCTCGCGCAGTTCAGCCTTCCCTTCGGTCTCGGGCTTGCCTTGCTGGGCTGCGGCTCCTCCGGACCGCAACTTGCGGGAACGGTTTCTACGACGGCCAATCCCCAGGTCGCTAAATATACGATCCAGACCAACGGCGAAGCCACGGTCTCGGTCTCCTTCGGCAAGACCACCGCTTACGGCTTCAAAACAGGCACGAGCTACATCTCCGCCCCCGGTGGAACCGTGACCATCTATGTGGCCGGCATGCTCGGCAATACCGTCTACCACATGCAGGCCACCGCGCAGTATTCCAACGGAAAAACTTTCGTCGATACGGACCACACGTTCAAGACCGGCGCCTACGACCCTGCCAGTCTGCCCACTGTGGCCGCCACCACCCTGCCCGGGCAAACCCCGCAGCCCGGCATCGAGATGCTGAATCCGGTCACCGGTACGACCCAGATCCTGGCGGTCGACCTCTCCGGCAACGTGATCTGGGCCTACAATCCAGGAAGCGTTGGTGGCGCTTCCTGGACGGCGCCCAAGCTGTTGCCCAACGGGGATTTCATCGCCCTGGCTTCGATCTCCTCCTCCAAAGTGCTGACCACTACGGTACCCCCGAACGCCGCCAACCTGGTCCGGGAGTTTGACCTTGCCGGCAATACCGTCAAGCAAATCACCATGGCCCAGTTGAACTCGGAGCTGTCTGCAAAGGGCTACAACCTCACTCTATTCGTCTTCTCACATGACATAACCGTGCTCCCCAACGGCCACTGGCTCGTGCTCGCGAATACCGAAAAGAACGTAGTCCTCACCGGCGCTACCACTCCGACAACCGTTCTCGGCGACGTGATTGTCGATCTGGACGAAAATCTCCAGCCCGTCTGGGTCTGGAACGAATTCGACCACCTCGATGTGAATCGCCATCCCTGGAACTTCCCCGACTGGACTCATACCAATGCCGTAATCTACGCCCCCAGCGACGGCAATCTGCTGGTCTCCATCCGCCACCAGAACTGGATCGTGAAGGTCGACTATGAAAACGGCGCCGGCAGCGGCAATATTCTCTGGCGGCTGGGTGCGGGCGGCGATTTCAAGCTGGTGGGCGGCACCGACCCCACCGACTGGAACTACGCCCAGCACGGGATCAGCTTTGCCTCCAGCTATTCGGCTGGGGTCTTTCCTCTCGCTGTCATGGATAACGGCGATGACCGCCTCTATCCCGGAGATACCACCAACCCTCTCTGCGGCACGAATGGGGTACCTTCCTGCTACAGCTCTGTCCCGATCTTCAACATCGACGAGAGCGCAAAAACAGCCACTCTTACCTTCCACGACATCCTCCCCGCTAGTCAGTACAACCCGTGGGGCGGCAACGCAGAAGTCCTTGCGAACGGAGACGTGGAATACGACGTGGCTTCCTACTACACTTCCGATTCGGTGGTGTCTGAGATCACCGACCAGCCCACGCCACAGACCGTCTGGCACCTGCTGATGACCAACAATAATATGTACCGGGCCTATCGCCTGCCCAGCCTCTATCCAGGCGTCCAGTGGTAGTTCGATGGGGCTGGGTCATGAGCCAGTCATGACCCAGCCCACCGCGCCCCATCTGTTCAATCGACCTTTCAACTGCTGCAACTAAGTACCGGGCAGCTTGGATGCGATCACGTACCCTTCGCATTCGAAGACAACATAACTCCCCGAGGCCGCACCGATACCCTAGGGATAGACAGGATTATTATTACTCGGATCCACTGGGTACGGACTGGTCCATGCGGCCTGTCCGGTAGACACCGAGTAGAGGGCGTTTCGTTCGGGTGAATAAATCGTGTCCGAATCGATTGGCTGAACTATCCATAACTCCGGCAGCGCGGGTGTGCCCACAATGGCGCCGGTTGGACTATAGATCGTAGCGCCTGTATACACCGGCCCCGGAGTGTTGTCCGCGTACGCATTCACCAGCAGGCGATCATTATCGATCCACCCCGCCTGCACGTGGCTTCACCGTCTCGTGGAGCCGTTCCAGATGCCCCCATATATTCTCCCAACCCTCCCAGCCTTCGCCATTGAAGAAGGCGTATTGCAGATCATCGGTCTTACTGCGTGCCCACCGATCGGAGATGTTGACCATGTGCTCCGGTTCCAGCCAGCGGAAACGATCGACCACGGGCACATACTCAAAGTCGTAATGCCCTGCAGTTCAGTACGTCCCAGCTATCGCTTTCGTCTGACGGGCGCCTTCCTGCCTGAAAGCAAGTGGATGACCGACCCGCACCAATGCCATGACAAAAGAGAGCGGCACACCCTCCTGGGTATCGCCATTCACACCGTCTGCGTCAATCTCTTTCATCTCGTTGGCAAGCGCCACCGGCCAGGATTCGCTCGGGTTGCGAGTACCCTGGTCCCACATCATCATCGGAAACAGCACCCTGACACCGCGGCGATGAAAATCCTCCACCATCTGCCGCACACCGGCGTAACCTCCGGGCATAGACTTCACCATGTCCAGCTGATTGCGCGCATCGATACCCCATGTTAGGTAAGTGATAAGTACGGCGTCGATGCCGCCGTAGCGAGTATCCAGATCCTTCAGATACTTGTCGACGGTGTATTGATGGGCAGCCGGATCGTAGAAGTAGCGATCGTGCACCATCATTTGCGGCTGCATGAAGTCTGTGTGGATCCATTGCAGGGCTGGCAACTTTTAAAATCGGGAAGAGGATCCAGAGGCTCAGGTGTCATTCCCTGCCGGATGCGTCGCTCGAAGCGCCAGTGGGAGGCGTCCCGCAACCAGCTCAGATAACTATCCGGCGTGCACGGCGTGCTGCCGCCTTCCCAGGCGCCGCGATGCAGCAGGCATGGAGGGGGAGAGATTGGTTCGCCCATGGGCCGGAAATTGCGTGCTGGCACACAGGGCGACATCACGGCTGCGCTTGTCGCACACAATGAGCTTCACAACGGACTTGCTCACGGTCATCTTCATTCTCCAATAGCGACAATGAATCGTTTCATTTCAGGACTCGAAACTAGACAACATCTGCGTGCATGTCGAGGGGCCTCTTGTTTCAGAGTTACGGGAATATTGACATGAGGAAACGCCAGACAGCAGAGCGTCAGTAGTGGCCGAAACGGTCTTCACGCATGTTCGAGCGCGCGAATTCGATTCGCTCGCTGAATCACCTGCATCGCGCGCTTCAAGTCGGCGGCGTCAACCATCCGTCCATCCAGCGCCCGTGCCCCGGAACCCGTAGGACCAGCTTCTTCGGCGGTTTTCACGATGCGCCACGCTTCGGCGGTCTCGTCTTCACTGGGAGAGAACATCCGGTTGGCCGCAGCAATCTGAGCTGGATGAATACAGCTCTTCCCGGAGAAACCTAAATTGCGCGCCGCCGCGGCTTCACGCATAAATCCTTCGGCGTTGATGAAGTCAGAAAAGGCGCTGTCAAAGCAGCGCAGGCCGGCTTCGGCCGCCGCCAAACGCAAGCGGAAGCGCACCTGCTGCGCCGCATCCGCATCGTCGGGCCTGACTCCCAGAGACCCGAATAAGTCCGCCAGCCCGAGTTGTAGTCCCGCTACTCTGGGGCTGCTCTCTGCGATCTCCTTCGCCAGCCGCAGTCCTCGTGGCGTCTCGATCGTGGGGAGGATGGCAATCGGCTCCTTCAGGTCGCGTTCCCTCTCCAGCCGGCTAAGCTCCCACGCAGCCTCTCGGACCTCGTCGGGATTGCCCACCTTAGGAAGAACCAGGACAGCAAGCACAGGAGATACGGTGACACGCAGATCCTTCGCAAACTCACCGCTGCCAACAGGATTCGAGCGCACCATCACAACTTTGTTGGTTTGTAACTCGCTGAACAGGTCGTGCAGATGCTCCCGCGCGTCTTCGCGCCGTGCGGGCAAGACACTGTCTTCCAGATCCCAGCAAATCGCGTCCGCCTGAGAGGCCAACGCCTTCGGAAAGAATTCAGGACGGCTTGCCGGAACAAACAGCTTGCTCCGCATCAGATCGATCATCGCTGCACCACTCCCGTCTTTACCGCTCCTGAGCGCTCCAGCTCGGCAATTTTTTCGTCACTGTAGCCGGCGCTTTGCAAGGCTTCCCTCGTGTGTTCGCCCAGCGCCGGGGCCGCCGCGTGGAAATTACCGGGGGTCAGTCCGAAACGCGGAGAGATCGTGTGGACCGGCACGCTTTCCATTTCGTCATCGGGAAGTTCCACCACAATATCCCGCTCATGAAAATGAGCATCATCGCTGATATCCGCCATGTCATATACCGGCCCCAGGGTAACGGCACGATCGGCAAAGTAAGCGACGCACTCCGCCTGCGTTTTCTGCCCAATGAATTCCCGAATAATTCGGTCCAGCGCGTCAACGTTGCGCAGACGGGCCGCGTTGTCATGGAAGCGGTCATCGTTCACGAGATCGGGGCGGCCCATAGCTTCGAACAACCGCTCTGCCATGCCCTGCGTGGATGCAGAGAGGCAGACCCACTTTCCATCTTCCGTGGGATAGACGTTTCGGGGTGCGCTGTTCGTGGAGCGGCTGCCGGTTCTGGGCTTCACCTGGCGCGTCAGTCGATAGTTCGCAGCCTGCGGGCCAAGGATCGCGAACAGCGGATCGAGCAGAGGCACATCGATCACCTGTCCCGCACCGGCACCCACTTCAACGTGGCGCAGCGCTGCCAGCACGCCCGTCGCCCCATACATGCCAGCAACCATATCTCCCAGATAAATGGGCGGCAGGGCCGGCTCGCGATCGGCGAATCCGTTCATCGAGGCAAAGCCTGACATGCCTTCCACGAGCGTCCCAAACCCGGGACGATCGCGGTAGGGCCCACTCTGCCCCCATCCTGAGATTCTGGCTATCACCAGTTGCGGATTGCGCGCAAGGAGAACCGGCGGAGCAAGGCCCATCTTCTCCAGGATACCGGGACGAAAGCTCTCCACCAGCACACTGGACTGCGCCGCGAGATCCTGGAGGACGTTCTGCGCCTCCGCATGATGAAAGTCCAGGCAGAGGCTTTTCTTGTTACGGCTGTAGGCTTTCCAGGCAGTCGATATCCCGGCAACTTTCCAGTGGCGCAGCGTGTCGCCCGAAGGAGGCTCGACCTTCAGAACGTCAGCGCCCAGGTCCGCCAGCACCATGGTGAGCGTGTTCCCGGCAACCAGGCGCGACAGATCCAAGACCTTCACGCCCAGAAGAGGGCCGGCAGCATGGGGTTCGAGTTCGATCCGTTTGAACATCGCCATCCATTCCGGTCCTTGACAAGCAGAGCTGCGGGCCATGTAGGCTCGACGTGAATGCTTTCAAGCTACCACGACCCTCAGGAGAGAAGATGCAGAAGATCCTGAACCTCGCTCTGGCCGCTGTTTTTCTGAATTGCCTTTTCATCACAGCGACGCTCTCAGCAGCGACGACCGCTCCGCAAATGATGCAGGTTCGCTCCTTTACTCATCACGGTTACAACCGCCCCTATCTCATCTACCGCCCTGTGCACGCGCCTCGCGCGCCGGCCGTCGTGGTGATGCTCGGCGGCATTACCAGCACCGCCCAGTCGGCTTCACAGGAATTTGGCTGGACCGCACTGGCCGACCGATACGGTTTCCTTGTCGTGTTCCCCGATCCGGTCAGGACCAATCTGACGCAGCCGCCGAACAAGGAAAAGAACATCACCTTCTGGGAAATGCGGGGTTCGCGCACACATATTCTCGCCCCCGGTGCGCCGGCTGTCGATGACGATGGCTACCTTATAGCTGTACTCAACGGCGTCGTGCACCGCGACCACCCCGACCGAAGCCGCATCTTCTTTGCCGGATTCTCCAGCGGGTCCGGCATGGCACAGCTGTTCGCCTCTCGCCACCCGGAGATAGTCAGCGGCGTCGTTGCCGTCGCCACTCCGCTGATGGATCCACCGGTTCAGCTTGCACGGCCTGTACCCATTCTCTACATCCACGGGGATAAAGACGAGTCATTCACCGGATTCGAAACCCACAGTCCGAATTTCGCAACCACTCCGCATGGAAACTGGATGACCTGGGGCTATCTCGACGGGTGCCAAAAACAGACGGCGAAAAAGACGGCGTGGGGCGTGCAGTTCTCGTGGGAAGGATGCAGAGAGGGTGTCCGTGTGATCGCCGATTTTGTCGCCGGGGTAGGCCATGAATGGGAGGGCAGCCGTTCGTGGGACCGCCATGGACTCCAGGCTCCGGCACCCCTCGACTTTACCGACGCGGCCTGGCAGTTCCTTGCCAACATACATCCCCACGAATCCACTCGCTGATGAATCCCGCCACATACGCGCAGATTTTCCGCAGGGCACCACCACGATGGCAGCTCGCCGTCAGCTCAGGCATTCTCGGCTGGGTCCTCGATGCCTTTGACTTCTTCGTGGTCATCTTTCTCCTGAATACGCTGGCTGCGCACTTTCATGTGGGGAAAGCGGCCATCGTCGTGTCGCTCACCGTCACGCTCGCGGGGCGCCCGCTCGGTGCACTGCTGTTCGGAGCGCTCGCCGACCGGTTCGGCCGCCGGCGCGTGATCGTCCTTTGCGTCATTTTCTTTTCTAGTTTTACAGTCCTCAGCGGATTTGCGCCGAGCTATCGTCTCTTCCTTGTCATTCGCGGACTTTATGGCGTCGGGATGGGCGGCTATTGGGGTATTGGCGCAACTTACACGATGGAAAGCGCACCGCCGCAGTGGCGCGGTATGCTCTCCGGAATTATGCAGAGCGGCTATCCGCTCGGTTATCTGCTCGCCGCCATCGCCATGCAGCTGCTGGTGCCCGCCTTTGGCTGGCGGTCCCTGTTCCTGGTTGGAACCGGATTCGCCGCGCTGATCATCCTGCTGGCCCTGCTCGCGCCGGAGTCCGAGTCCTGGGAGGCTCGACATCGTGCCTCGCTCGGTCAGGTCTTCCACACTGTCGCGGAGAACTTCGGCATATTCGTGTACCTGCTGCTGGCCATGACCATCATGAGTTGCCTTTCCCATGGCACACAGGACTTGTATCCGGATTTCCTGCGTTCCATCGCGGGATTGTCCGCCCACAAGCTTTTGGGGATGAACATCTTCCTGGCCATCCCTGTCCTTTACAACTTATGCGCAATTGCCGGGGGCCCCATCCTAGGTCACTTGTCCGAAAAGATCGGCCGACGCCATGCCATCATGCTCGCGCTGGTCATCTCCCTGATTTCCATTCCCGCCTGGGCCTTCGCCCATTCGATCATTCTTCTTGCGCTTGCCTCCTGCTTCATGCAGGTCGGGGTCCAGGGGGCATTCGGCGTTATTCCCGCTCATCTCACCGAACTCTCCCCGGCTACGTCACGCGGCCTGTTTCCCGGGATGGTCTATCAGTTCGGCGTACTGATGGCGGCGCCGGCGGTTTCGGTCGAATATCTCCTGCGCAATCGCCTGGGGTATCCCGTCGCGCTCGCTTCGTTTGAAGGATGTGTCATCCTCCTGCTGCTGGTGACCTTTGCGCTTGGTCCGGAGCGGCTTGGCCGCGACTTCCACGATGATCCCGACGCAGGGAAACGAGGCGGCGCTTTTCAGGAGTCGCCGCCACGAACATGATGGGGCGGATGGAGATCACCGGACGCCACCGAGATCGCTTCTTACCGGCGAAAGCCCTCGGGGCAGCCCCTTTCTCCATTCGCTAATCGCATGCAGGGCCCCCCGGGCGACCCGCCGGCGCGCCAGTGATTCATCGATTGCCGTTCGACTACGGGCATCCCCCGGCGATTCAACAATCTCCAATGGGGCATGAGAAGGTCTGCGCGCTATGCCTTTCAGACAATATTGCTGGGCATTGTGCTGGAGATCTTCTGGATCGCATGCGTCTCCAACCTTAAGCCGCACGAGATGATCGTCGGCATCCCGGCTACTTTGCTCTCGGTGGCCTTTTGCCTCTTCACCGTACACAAGCTGCCCCTGAAGTTTCGACCCACGCTTGCCGAATTAGCCGAAGTTTGGCGCCTGCCACTGTATGCCGCAGTGGATCTTACCCAGATCGTTTGGGTGCTCCTCAAGGACCTGGCAGGCAGACC
This sequence comes from Acidobacteriaceae bacterium, assembly GCA_036489655.1. Lineage (GTDB taxonomy): Bacteria > Acidobacteriota > Terriglobia > Terriglobales > Acidobacteriaceae > Palsa-343. Next base: position 42,922 of record DASXFH010000040.1, read on the forward strand.
AGCCCCTTCTCTCTTTCGCTCGGTTCCGTGGCGAGAGAATGCCGCAACGGGCAGGGCGACCGCCCGACGCGTCCTGGCTACTTCCTATACAACGGTTTCTCCCAATTTCATTGTGCTTGGCATCGACTGCCAACAGGGTCAGATTCTCTTCCATCAACTCACTGAGGCGCCGGTTCCGGCGATGACACAGCGCTTTGGAGCAGGAGAGGCTCGGTGAATCCCTGGATGGCGGCAGCAGTCGCTACAGGAACCTGTCTGATTCCCTGTGCATGGGTCTGTCTGCGTGGAACGGCGGAACGGCGGCTGGTCGGCCTGGAAATGACAGGGATCCTCGTGGTCCTGGAACTGGTGCTTCTAACGGTGGGATACAGGCGCCCTCCGTTCATGGACCTGCCCCTGACACTGGCCATGCTGACGTTCGGAGCTGGGCTCGTCTTTGCCCGTTTTCTGGAGAAACACCTGTGAGCGCACAAACGATTGCGGTGGATTCGCTGCTGACGCTGACTCCCCTTGCATGCTGGGTAGGTGTAGTGGGGCTCTTGCGTATGCGCGATGCCTGTCAGGCGCTGCATTATCTGGGACCTCCTGCGATTGTCGGCATGGGTGCGCTCACTGCGGCGGTCTTTGTGCAAATGGGCTGGTCGCAGGCCAGTTGGAAGTGCGGAATCATCTTCATGGTTCTGGTGGGCTCGAATGCCGTTGGCACGCACGCTGCCGCGCGTGCCTTTCGCCATCGCGAAAAAGGTCATTGGGAGCCCCTGGCCGAGGATTCGGACGTCGAGTTCCCGGGGGGCAGGCCATGATGAGGCTTTGGGGCGCAGGTCTGCTGGTTTTGATCGCGGTGAGCGCATTCGCCATCGTGCGCACGGATGATGTGCGCAACCAGGTCATTGCCCTCTCCTTTTACGGTCTGCTGCTGGGCCTTATGTTTTTCATCTACCAGGCTCCGGACGTGGCGCTCTCGCAAATCACAGTAGGAGCCATAGCTCTTCCTCTGATGGTGATGCTGGCTCTGACGCGCATGAAGCACCGGGAGGCTTTGGATAAACAGGAAAGAAAGAAACCCCATGAGTGAGAAGCGGCGCCTGCTCTTGTTCCTTGCCGGGGCTGCCGGCGTTGCTGCCGTCTATATCGCCGGCATTCTCAACATGCCACCGTGGGGCACCTATCGCGGTCCCTATGGCGACATAATCGCCGGAACGGCAGTGTTCCAAAGACACGCGACTGATGTCGTGAACGCCATTACCTACGACTATCGTGGTTTTGATACGCTCGGCGAGGAGTTCATCCTCTTCAGCGCAGTCACGGGCGTCGCTCTTCTCCTGCGGCCGGAATCGGAGGAAAAAAGGAGGAAATCCGCGGAGGGAGAAAATCCAGCGTCTTTCCGGGATCGCGCAGCCCTGAGCGAAACCGTACAGGTGTTCACGACAGCGATGTTCGGATTCTCCGTGCTTTTCGGGATCTACATCGGGACTCACGGACAATTGACCCCCGGCGGCGGCTTCCAGGGAGGACTGATTGTGGCGGCAGCGCCTATGCTGCTTTACGTCGCGGAAAATACTGAAGCTTTCGAGCGAATCATCTCGCATCCGATCGCGGATTTTTTCGAGTCGGCGGGCGCCTCGGCCTATGCGCTCATTGGCATAGGCGGGCTGGCTCTGGGCCTGCCTTTCCTGACCAATGTTCTTCCCCTGGGAATCACAGGCGACCTCTTTTCATCGGGCACCATCGCCCTCATCAGCGCCTGCGTCGGGCTGGAAGTGGCGGCAGCATTTATGGGGCTGACTTACGAATATCTGCGCGAGATTCTTTCACGGAGCCCGGCCAGGGAGGACTAACTTTGCTGACCGATTTTCCCTATTACATTGCGGCATGGATTTTCCTGTGCGGACTTTACGGTATCGTCCGCAGTCGCCACCTTGTTCACACCGTCATCTGCCTCACGATTCTCCAAAGCTCCACCTATGTGCTGCTGCTGGCCATCGGATTCCGGACGAGTGCACAGGCGCCGGTATTTGCCGGGGTCTCCCCCGGGGTGGTGACGGTGGATCCTGTCGTGCAGGCCCTGATGTTGACCGACGTTGTCGTCGAAACGACCGTGGTGGCCCTGCTGTTGGCCATGGTGGTGAAAGCCTTTGAAAAAGGCGGCACTACCAGCCCCGACGATCTGCGCTTCATGCGAGGCTAACCCCAATGCCGTCTCCTGCCCTGCTCATCGTCGTTCCGCTTATCGTCGCAAGCTTTCTCGAGGGCTTCCGCAAGTTGATCCCCCGATGGTTTGCCGACCTGATTTCAGTCGTGACGGGGCTCAGTAATTTCATCCTCGCATTGGCGTGGACGATTCATGCACTTACCAGAACACAGGTGTACTGGTTCGGCGACTGGTACCCGCGCGGCCACGTTGCAATAGGGATTGGCTTTGTCATGGATGCGGCGGGATGCGCTCTGGTCACGCTGACTGCGCTGCTGGCCACTCTCTCCCTGCTCTTTTCCTGGAAGTACTCGGAGCACGGCGGCGGACACTATCACCCCCTCATGCTGGTTTTTCTGGCCGCCATGAGCGGCTTCGCCCTGACTGGTGATCTTTTCAATCTGTTTGTCTTCTTCGAGCTGATGAGCACGGCGGCCTTTGCCCTTTGTGGACTGAAGACCAGGGAACCAGCACCACTGGCTGGTGCCTTCAACTTCGCGGTCACGAATACGGTAGCGGCTTTCATGATGCTGACCGGCATAGGAATGCTTTACTCGACGACCGGCGCACTGAACCTGGCCCAAATGGGCCTGTTGCTGGCGGGTCGCCATGACCGTCTGGTATTGGCCGCATTTGTATTTCTCATGACAGGGTTTCTGGTGAAGGCAGCTGTCGTCCCTTTTCACTTCTGGCTGCCCGACGCGCATGCCGTCGCACCTACACCCGTCTGCGTTCTCTTCTCCGGAATGATGGTACCGCTGGGGCTGTTTGGCGCGATGCGCGTCTATGCCACAGTCTTTCAGGGAAGTTTTGTTTCCACTCATGTGCACTGGCTCTTTGTGGGTGGCGGCGTCGCGACTGCGCTGTGGGGCGGCATGATGTGTTTTGCCGAACACCACCTGAAGCGGCTGCTGGCTTTTTCGACCATCAGCCACACCGGCCTGATGACCCTTGCCTTCGGCCTGTGGAACAAGGACGCCCTTACAGGATTATTCCTGTATCTCACAGCGCACGGTTTGGTGAAGGCAGCACTATTCTTCACGGCTGGAATTCTCCTGCATCGCTTCCGAACCGTCAGCGAGCCGGCGCTCTTCGGCCGCGGAAAGGCGCTGCCCTGGACCGCCGTCCTGTGGATGCTGGGTGGCGTGGGACTCGCAGCAGCACCGGGATTCGCCCTTTACACGGGTGAAGGGAGAGTTACGAGCCAGGCCCCATGGTCGCAAGCTATCTTTCTGGTCGCAGGCGCTCTGACTGGAGGGGCGGTCATGCGGGTTGGACTGCGCGTGTTCTACGGCATTGGAGATAAGGGTCCCACCGATAAATCGGCGGAAGTCGATGAGACCCCCGAAACGGAGGCGGAGAGCCACAGAATCCCATGGTTTCTCTTCTTCCCGCCCTTGCTTTGCATTGGAACAGCCATCGCCCTGGCCTTTTGCCCTGCATTTGCAAACGCAACCTATTCATCTGCGGTCCGATTTCTCGATTTCCGCAGTTACGCGCACGCCGTCTACACATCGGCAACGGAAATGACGAACATGAATGCCCCGAACGAACCGCTGGAGCCCGACCTTCTCCTGGGTCTGCTGCGCGTTGGCCTCGCCGCGGGATTGGCCTTTTGGGCAGTACAACATCTGCGTTTGCCCCGGCGATTGCGGTGGCCATCGCACCTCGAGGGTTCCATGGATCCGGTCCGATCGCTGCAAAGCGGTCATCCGGGCGATTACGTCGCATGGCTGACGCTGGGCTTTGCGATTCTCGGCGCGGCAACGTTCTGGCTGGGAATCTAAAGGCACAGCTTTGGCCACGACCAGCGCGGTCCGGCTGTTGTAACCGTCAGCGGATTACGCATCGATCCAGTACGGGGGCCTGTCAGCTTCCGATCCTGATGCGATGTTCGTATCGGTCGAAAAACTGAACACTTACCTCTCTGTCTGTTGGCAGAACCGACCCATTCGCCCATCGTCGCGCAGATACTCGAAACGAGGTCACCTGTCGCTCGGAGGACTCGCATAATCCATTTTGCGCATTTCGATCATTTTTATTGACCACATGACCATAATAATGGTTCAATGTTGACCGCACTCCTGTTTTAGCCAACGAAGCTCCTTTTCAGGGAGAACAGAACAGCAACAGGGGGGAGAACCCGATGATAATGAACAATTTGAGGCAGTTGATGTGGGGATGCGCGGCAGGTCTGCTCCTGCTTGTTCCCGCGTGCATGGCGCAAACGGTGACCGGCGCGATCACCGGTGAGGTGACGGATCCCAGTGGAGCCGTCGTGGCGGGTGCGCACATCACCGCCCATAACATCGATACGGGCGTGGACTCGACAGCCACATCGGATTCGGCCGGCATCTACCGAATTTCTTATCTGCCGATCGGCAATTACCAGGTCACGATCAATGCGGCGGGCTTTGGCGAAAAGGCCATACCGGCCTTCCACCTGGAAGCGCTGCAAACGGCCAACTTCAATGTGATCCTCTCGCCGGGCAGTGTCTCGACCACGGTGAAGGTCTCAGCCGCTGGTCCAATCCTGGACACGACCGATGCCACCCTGGGCGGCACCATTACGGCCAATACCATCCGAAATTTCCCTCTCAATGGCCTGGACTTCTCCGCTCTCACACTCTATATCCCCGGCTCGGTCAGCACCGCCGGCACCTCAGGAACCAGCAGTATCGAGCGGAGCACATACTACACAGACACCGTGAATATCAATGGCAACCGGGCACAGGCGAATAACTTCACGCTTGACGGCGTTGACATGAACGAGACGTTCAACAATCTGATCTCCTATAGCCCCGCTCCGGAGGCTCTCCAGGAAATCAAGGTAGTGACCGCCAACTCTCCGGTCGGGTTCGGCAATGTCAACGGCGGTGGCGTTGCCTCGATCCTGAAGAGCGGCACGAATCAGTTCCATGGCTCTGCATACGGGTATGTCCAGGACTACCGTATGAACGCTGATTCGTGGTCCAACGATCACCAGAGCCCAACCATTCCGGTTAACCCATACTCGCAGGCCCAGTTTGGCGGCGCGCTGGGTGGGCCCATCATACATAACAAGCTGTTCTTCTTCGTCGATTATCTCGGTTCGCGCTATCACAAGGGCGGCACCGGCTCGGCCAGCGTCTTCACCAAGGCTATGCGTAGCGGTGACTTTTCCGCGCTGCTCTCGAGTTCCAACCCCGTCCAGCTCTATGACTCGCAGAACAACTACAAGCCCTTCGTGGGAGACAAAGGGATTCCGGTGGTAAACCCCGTGGCCGCATTCCTTTTCTCGAATCCCAGCGTATATCCGCTTCCGAATGCGACGCCAGCTGACGGCATTGCTTCCAACGATTATCAGGGACCCACGCGCAACTATAAGGCAAATAACCAGGGCGACATCAAAATTGAGTATGACCTGGGGGCTTCCGACAAGATCACCGGGTTCTACTCCATGTCCACCGCCTACGATGGGAATACGCCGGTGCTTGCGATTTCATTCCCGGGTCCCAATCTCTATCCCACCAAACTGCTCGGCGCAAACTGGGTGCACATTTTCTCGCCCACACTGGTCAACTCGCTGCACGTTGGATTTACGCGCACGGTCTGGGCGCAGAATTTCTCCACAGATCCCACCGGAGTGTTCGGCACTTCCGGCGATCAGAAGCTCGGAATTCCCTTTCCGGAGCAACTATATGCCGGATACACCTACCAAAGCATCAGCGGCGGCATCACCGCGGGTGGTAATCCGGTTTACGGTGGCGGCCTTATCGATAACACCTACAGCTACATGGATGACGTCAGCTGGCAGCACGGAAGGCACTCGTTCACCTTCGGTACCCAGTCGTTGCGCTACCAGAACAATTATCCGACCGCCAACAACTATGGCTACATGGGCAGCCTGGATTATTCCGGCGAGTTCACCAGCAACCCATCGCTCGCCAACGCGGGCGGCTACGGCGGTGCGGACTTCCTGCTCAATTACGTCAGCGGTGCAGCGGCGACGCTGTCCAGTGTGAACGTCGGCCAGCGGCAGTGGCGCGCTGCTTTCTACGCGGACGACAGCTACAAGGCCACGCCCAGGCTCACCCTGAACTTCGGCTTGCGGTACGAGTTTGACGAGCCATGGGCCGAGCAGAATAACAAGACGGGCAATATTGATCTTGCGACCGGCCAGGTTCTCTATGCGCATGCCATTCCCGCCGGCGCGCCCCCCGGATCGAGCCTCTGCGCTAACCGTGGCTGCTATGACAATCAGAACAATTTCATGCCGCGCTTCGGATTCGCTTATCAGGCAACGAGCCGATTTGTGATACGAGGCGGGTATGGAGCTACGAGCTTTTTTGAGGGTAACTCCTCCAATCAGCGGCTGACCTCAATTACGCCGTTTATTCAGGCGATTCAGACACCTACCTATTCGCCTACAACCGCAGCTCCATTCAACGTCCCCAGAACTGTACAGGAAGGGTTTACCGGGGGCTCGGTGAGCTACGGCGGCACCTTTAATGTGTACCCGAAGGACATCAAGCCGGCCTATGTACAGGAATGGAACCTGACCGGGGAATATGCTCTTAGTTCCACAATGTCCCTGCAGATCGGCTATTTGGGTGAGCAGGGCCAGCACATTGAAGACTACGGCAATGTGAACCAATGGCGCGTAAACGGCGATCCCACTTCCGCGCCCTACTACAACAGCCCATATCTGGGCGTGAACGCTAACCCTGCCACCAGCATTGGGTCGAATCCACTGCTCATTACGGAATCACGCGCGGCCATGAACTACCAGGCGCTGCAAACGGTGCTGCGTGAGCGCTTGCAGCATGGTTTGGAATTCACGGTTAACTATACGTACGGCAAATCCCTCACCAACAGCCTTGGCAACTATGGGTTGCAGGTCAACGGATACAACGGCGCATTCCAGAACTACTATGACAGCGCGGCTGACTGGGGGCCGGCCGGCTATGACGTGCGGCATGACCTCAGCTGGACGATGGTCTACGCGTTGCCTTTCGGGAGCGGCCGTCAATTTCTTTCCGGAGCCAATCACTGGCTGGATGAAGCGATCGGCGGTTGGCAGTTCTCGGCAGTGGGAGTTGGCTATACCGGCTTCCCGCAATCGGCCACCGGCCCGGGCAACAACTCGAACAGCTACGGCACCTCTCGGCCCAATCACTATCGCAAACTCAAGGTGGTCGATCGGACGCTGGATAACTGGTTCGGCACAGATCCTTCGGCCACTCCCTGTACCACGCCGGGAGTCGACAACGGGATTTGCGCCTACGGTGTGCCCGCTCCGAATACCTTCGGGACGGCGCGAAACGGAAGCGTGCGCGGTCCGGGTTTCCTGAATGCCGACCTTTCCATGGCGAAGAACTTCCTTACTTACCATGAGCAAGCGATCGGATTTCGCTTTGACGCCTTCAACGCCCTCAACATTGCAAGCTACGGAAACCCGGATACCAACGTAACCGACCCCACGTTTGGAAATATCTCCGATCAGGGAACTCCGGTGAGATCCCAGGAGCGTCATCTGCAGTTTTCTCTGCATTACGATTTCTGAGGGAACAGCGGCTGCCCCAGGGCAGCCGCTGTTGTTCCCTTCTGCGGAAAGGAGTTGGATGTGCGAGAGCACAAGGGGGGCGGACCGTCCGGAGATGAACGACAGGGATGCTGGCTCTATGCAACTTGAAATCTGCGTCGATTCAGTGGAGTCGGCGGTGGCAGCCGAACGCGGCGGCGCTCAGCGCGTCGAGTTATGCGGGGACCTCATCGAAGGTGGCATCACGCCTTCACACGGGCTGATCGCACGGGTCCGGCGGCACATTGCTATCGATCTGTTCGTGATCATTCGTCCGCGCGCGGGAGACTTCTGTTACTCCCAGAATGAGTTGGAGTTGATGGCAGACGACATCGCACACGCCCGCGATCTGGGGGTAAATGGCGTCACTCTCGGCGTGCTCGATGAGCGGGCCTGCGTCGACGTCGATCGCACGCGCCGTCTGGTGCAAAAAGCCGGCCCGCTGCCCGTGACGTTTCATCGGGCCATCGACATGACGCCCGATCCCTGTGCCCAGCTCGGCCCAGTGATCGAGGCCGGGGCGCAGCGCGTGCTCACATCCGGAGGCTCCGCAAAAGCCATCGAGGGCCTGGCCGTCATCGCCTGCATGCAGAGACTGGCTGGAAATCGCATTCGGGTGATGATCGGCGGAGGCATCACGGCGGAGACGGTTACGCGCATCGCCCAGGAGACCGGCGCAACAGAATTCCACGCCAGCCTGAGAACGCACTGGCCCGGGCCGGTAAGTTACCAGCGAACCGACCTGCCGATGGGCGAGATCCACGACCGGGAATATCTTCGTTACGGCGTGCGGGAAGAAACGGTCCGTACTCTGGCCCAGGCTGTGCAGCTGATGGACGGAGAGCAGGCTTCTGCGTCGGGCCGCCGAGGGAGCCGCCGATGATGCCGGGGGAGCCGAATCGCGAGGGTGCGGTGAACAAACGAGAGGCGTCGTCTCTCCGGGATAATGGTTCGTCACTCCTATGTCAGTAAAGACCGAGCAGCGCGAAAAAAAAATCCTGCAGGTACTGCTGCGCCATGGCAACGCCTCAGTCGAAGACCTGGTAAATATGACGGGTGCATCCGCGCCCAGTATTCGCCGTGACCTTGCCCGGTTGGAGCAGCGCAACCTCGTGCACCGAACCCACGGCGGCGCGCGCCTGGCCGCGCAAATGCAGTACGAGGCCTTCCGTTTCGATTCATCGTTTCAGGTGCGGGAATCGCGCTTCACCGAGGAAAAGAGACGCATTGGAATGGCGGCGGCCGAGCTTATTCGCGAGCACGACACCGTGGGATTCACAGCCGGGACAACTACGACGCAGGTGGCGCGCTGCATCCGGCATCGCAGCTCCATTCACGTGATCACCAACGCCGTAAATATTGCCATGGAACTCAGCAATCAGCCGGCGCTCAATGTTACCCTCACTGGCGGCACCATGCGCTGGGCAGGCGCATTCTCGTTGACGGGTCCAATCACGATTGAGATGCTCAACGGCCTGTTTATGGATAAGGTCTTTATCGGGGCCTGCGGGGTCGATCCGGAGCGCGGAGTGACCACGATCGAGCCGGACGAAGCCGCGGTCTTCCGCGCGATGGTGCGTCAGGCGAAGCAAGTGGTGGTCGTCGCTGATTCGAGCAAAATCAGCATGATCAGCCCGGCCCTGATCTGTCCACCCGGTGAAGTGGATATTCTTGTGACCGACAGCGGCCTTGCCCCGGAGGCGCTGGAAGCCTTTCGGGCCCATGATATTGAGGTTCAGGCGGTTTAGTCCCTCCCGCCGCGTTACCGCGACCCGTATCAAGAGTCCAAAGCTCGGGGATCGGAAGCTTGACGGCACGCGGCTGGGACAATGCCGCTTGCCCAGGTCGGCATGCGGCTGGCCGAGGCTGTGACAAGCGCGCTTGCGGTTATCTATGACACATGAAGAATTCCCAACCTGGTTCTTCTGACGCTGACGGATGCCAGGTAGATTTCTTCCGATCGTGCAGGGGCCACGCGCGTACGTGATAACTCATCGGTGAGACCAGAAGCAGACGGCTGTGCGGTCAAACGGCCTGATCGTTCCCGCTATTGCTTGTTTCCAGCCTGAAGCTGGTTCAGCTTGTTTTTCAGGTCCTGGAGTTTCTGGCCTGCTTCAGCGAGTTTACCCCGAGCGGTGAGGTCCTGATAGTCAGCAAGATCCCTGCCAGCGGCAGCGATGAGAGCGGCTCGATTCGAGGTGATTGTCCTGGGGGGGCCGGGGGTTGCGGACTGTGCTGAGGCAGCGGAGGGACCGGCCTGCGGCGCTGCGGTTGCGGTGAGGGAGGACGGCTGCCCTCCGAAAAGAGCAGCCAAGGCGGTTTCGAAGTTGGGCCCATAAGCCAGCCGATCCTGCAGCGCAAGCACTACCAGACGTAGTTCCGGCATAGGACTCTGCTGGGCCTGGAGATAGATGGGTTCGGCGTAGAGAAGTGCGTGGCCACAGGGAATGACGAGGAGGGTGCCACGGCGGGCGTGAGAGCCCTGCTGGTTCCAGAGGGTGAGCTGGCCAGAGAGTTCGGCGTTCTGATCGATACGCGCCTCAATCTGCATGGGGCCGTCGACCAGCTTCGTTTTGGGGAAATCGTAAACAACAGCGGTGCCATAGTGGTCGCCGTCGCTCCGCCCTGCGATCCAGCCGATGAGATTGTTGCGATTGGCTGGAGTGAAGGGAAGAATTTCCACGAACTCAATGGAGGAAGCACCCGGGAGCTTCATGAGGATGTAATTCGGCTCCATGACCTGGGTCTGCTGATCGCCGGAATCGCTGAGGCCGATCTCCGAAGCGACGGTCCAAAGGTCCTCGCGATTGTAGAAGACCTCAGGATCGCTCATGTGATACAGGCCGTAAACTGAGGCCTGCTCGCTCAGGAGGAGTTGCGGGTAGCGAATGTGGCGGCGCAGGTCATGGGGCATCGCTGAGGCATCGCGGAAGAGCGACGGGAAGATGCTGCGCCACGCGGCGATGATGGGATCGGCGGAGTCGAAGACGTAGAAGGTAGTAGTGCCGCTATAGGCGTCCACGACGACTTTGACGCTGTTGCGCATGTAGTTGATCGAGTTGTCTACGAAGGGATAGCTGGCGGACTCCGGGTAGCTGTCAGAGGTGGTGAAAGCGTCGAGCATCCAATACAGGTGGCCATTGTCGGCGATGACGATGTAGGGATCCGCGTCCCAGCTGAGGAAGGGGGCGATCGCCTGGACTCGGGTCAGAATATTGCGGCGCATGAGCAGGCGGCTCTGCGCGGTGATGTCGTCGCTGAAAGGAACCTTCCACAGATCGCCGCGATCGGCGGCGATCAGAGTACGGCGCAGCATACCGCCGAGAAGGATTCCACCGGTTCCCTGGTAGGATGTGAGATTGTTGCTCTGTCCCTGTGGGTAATTGAATTCCTTCTGCCGGGTTTTTACGTAGACGTCGGAGTTGGTTAGCTCACCGTAATAGATTTCCGGCTGACTTATGGACAGGCCAGGAATCGTGCTCTCAACCGGCATGTTGCTGAGGTGAAGCGTGGGCAGACCCTCCGTAGTGAAGCCGTTCACCGGGTTCATGGTGACGCCGTAACCGTGGGTGTAGATGAGCTTCTCGTTAATCCAGTTACGGCTGCTGTCGGGGAGTTTGTCGAGGCTGAGCCCACGAGCGGCGAGCATGACTTCCCGGAGGTTCCCGTTCAGGGTGTATCGATCGATGTCGATGTCAGGGAAATCGTAATAAGTACGAATCTCCTGGATCTGGCGGAGAGTGCTTTGCAGGGCCCGCCAATCCCAGAGGCGGATGTTTTGCAAGGTTCCCTGGTTATGGGTCGGATCGGCGGCGTCAGGGGTGGTTTCGGCCGGGAATTCCTCCCGAGTAATGCGATCGAGGTCCCAGGCCTGGCGGGTCCAGGCGATATTCCATGCAATGTAGGGCCGCTCGCGATCCAGCTGGTTCGGCTTGACGATGAAGCTACTGATGTACCAGCCCGCGAACTGGACCACGATAAAGCAACCCAGAGCGGGGACGACAGCGGCCACCAGTCGTCCAGGATGCGCGACCACGAAGGCGTTGCTGGCGGCGATGGCCGCACCGAGGAGCAGGGCGATCGCCACGACCAGCATGCCGGTAATGGTGACGTGCGCGTCGGTGTACTGGACACCGCTGAAGATGATGTGCCCCGTGAAGAGAGCTCCAAACCGTCCGAGGTAAACCTGCACGGCCAGCACGACAAGAAAGAAGGAAAAGGCGATCGAGACGCCGCGCCATGGCAAAGGCAGAATGAGACTGCCGTGTTCCCGGGCCACAGCGCGCGATCCGCCGGAGAGGAGCAGGAAGGCACCTGCGGCGATGCAGGCGATAACGGCAAGCACCATGAGCCATCCGGCGATGATTTGCCATGCAGGCAGCGTGAAGAGGTAAAAGCTGACTGATCTGCCGAAGACGGGATCGAGCCGGGAGGCCCGCGACTGAGGGGCATACCAGAAGAGGGCGAAGGTGGGCCACTCCGCCATCAGTGCCAGTCCGCTGATCAGGGCGATGCCCAGGGACAGGACGAGGCCGAGAATCTTCAGGACACGGCGCAAAGGCAGGCTGAGCCGCTGTTGCCCGATGAAGACAGCGCGGTCGTGGGGCAGATCCGACTGGTGCATGCGCCAGAGAACCAGACACCACCCATACAAAATGAGAAAGGTGAAGAGGAAGGAAACAACGAAGATACCCCACTGCAGACCGATGCTCTTCCAGAAGACATCGCGGTAGCCAAGAGAGCCAAACCAGAGGGAGTCCACGAAATACGACAGTGCCGTGCTGCTGCTGAGGAAGCCGGCAAAGATGAGCGCAACGAGTATGAAGATTATTCGATTAGAGCGGGGCTTGCGGGCTGGTATCTCGATCATCCGATGCACAGTTTGTCCTTGCTTTCCAGCGAACGACGCCGGAGTAAGACCGCCCGTATTGTACGCCCAGGACTAGCATCCCCAAGTCGGACGCCGGGCCCTGCCCGTGACGGCAGTGAGGAGGCCAACTGCAACAGCCGAGGCGGCTGGAATCCAGAGCAGACTGAGGGTGCTGTGACCGATCGCATAGCCGCCCAGCAGCGGCCCGGCTGTGCCGCCCAGAAGGCTCAGGGCGATGATGGCGCCAAAAGTCGTTCCCGTTTCTCCTGGAAAACTCTCCCCTGCCAGCCCAAGGACTGTGGGATAGATCGCCGAAATCCCCAGCCCTATGACGCCCACGGCAAGCATCATGGACGGCAGAGCGCGCGCATTGGCAGCAATCAGAACTCCGGCGAGCACCAGGACAACCGACAACGCGATCATTCCGCGATTGCCGAGCCAGCGCAGCCACAGGACTGTAAACAGGCGGCCGAACCCAAGTGTGGCACCCAGGCAGGCCAGCGCCAGAATTCCCTGGGCTGCGGGAGCGTGCAGAGCAGCGCTAACGAACTTACCGGTCCAGACAAACATGCAGTTCTCGCTGCCCGACTCAAACATGAGAATGAGGCCGAAGAGCCATACAAGCGGTTGATGGAGGACTGTAAGCAGATTGCGGGCGCTCACTCCGGCCTGCAGCGGCGGGGGGAAACGGAAGAAGAGAACCGGAACCAGGAGCAGAGCCGTGAGCCCGGCGAGCAAACGCAGCACGACCGAGGACGAAAGCGCTCCACCTGCATTGGACATCAGCAGGGGCGCAATGATCGCTCCTGCGCTGAAGAAAAAGCCCAGCAGGTTGAGAGCGCGGGCGCGGCTCTCGGCATGCAGATCCGCAATCAATACGTTCGCCGCCGTGTTGAGAATTCCGCCTCCAAAGCCATAAGCGAGACAGCATATCTCGAACTGCCAGTAAGACTGCAGAGCCGGAAACAGGGCCAGTGAGCCAGCAATCAGAGCGAGCGCCACAATCAGCATCTGCTTCGCCCCGTGAATGTCGAGAATGGGGCCCACGACGATGCTTGCGGCCAGAACGCCTAAGAGAGGGAGAGAGCCGAGCCTCCCCGCATGAACATCGCTGATGTGGAGGGTCGGCAGGAGGGCTCCCGCGAGAAAAAGCACAAGGCCGAAAACGAACATGCAGCCATAAATTGTGAAAATCAGGCTGGTTCGAATGCCATTAGCAGGCGGAGTTGAGGGTCGTGCGGTCAATCGGCGCGCCTCCGTGATTCATTCATCCATTTGCATAACGGAAAATCCCAGGCTCCATGAAACTGCAGCCTCAGGCATGCGGGATACGGTCGAAAGCGAGTTTGGCTGCTCCGAGCAGGCTCGCAGCATTGCCCAATTGACTGAGTTCTAACCGGACCTGGTGGACGGCGATGGGCTGGCCCCATCTCATCATCGTTTGTCGTGCGGTTTTCAGGAGAAGATTTCCTGCCTCAGCCACGCCCCCCCCGATCACGATGATTTCCGGGTTCAGGACGCTGACGAGGTTGGCCAGAGCCAGCCCGATATAGACTCCCGAGTCGCGCAGAACCTGCCGGGCACGCCGATCCCCTTCTGCGGCTAGTCTCGTTGTCTCCTCGGCGGAAACGCTGCGCCGCAGCCTGCGACTGGCGGCAAGGCCAATCCCAGGTCCGGCAGCATGGCTCTCAAGGCATCCCACTTTTCGATATTGCGGAAGGTACTCGTTGCAAACGGCCATCCACCCAAGGCAGCCGGCAAGCTCACCACTTCCTCTCAACAGACGGCCATCCACCAGAATGCCTGCGCCGATCCCCGTCCCAACAGCGAGAAACACCACATTTGAGCATTTGCGGGCCACTCCCTTCCACGCCTCGCCCATCACAAAAGCGTTGCGATCGCTGTCCACCGCCACCGGCAAACCCATCTTGTCGCGCAGTAGCCTTCCAAGCGGCATCCGCTTCCACCCTCGAACATTGGGCGCCCACACGTCTCCGTTCTCATATGCGAGCCCCGGAACATCCACGCCGATGCCCCGCACTCCTTGCTGCGGGATCTCTCTGAGTAGCCGCGCCAGAGCCTCCAGCACTGCCGCGCCCCCGGCCGCAGGGGTGGGAGCGTGTTTAATACAGCTGATGCGCCCGCTGCTGCTCACCCTGGCCACTCGGATATTGGTCGCACCCAGGTCGGCGCTCAGAACGTACTGAGGCATGAGGATTCCTTCCTCCTGGTGCGCGCCTCTGCGGTGCTGACCAGAACCGCACCACACGTATCACTACCGCGTCTGAAGATCGACAACCCAGACCTCCCGCGGAGTAAACGCTTTGTGCAGCGCTACCTTGCCATCACTCTGGCGGAAGGGAACATCCTGGTCATTTGTCCAGTCCACCGTACGTTGCACGGTGCCACTCGAATCCACCGTCAAAGAGGCATCGACCGGCTGATCGGACTCGTTGAACGCGAAGACCATTTGCTCACCCTTGCCTTCCAGAAGACGCACTTCGATCACCGATCCGGGCGCTCCGGAAACCGCTACCGGCGGCGCGACACCTGCAAGTCGGGCCAGCCCGACCAGGAATTGCTGTGTGCCCTGATCTGGATTCTGACCATACCCAAGTGCCGTGAATGAGCCAATGAGGATCGCCTTTCCCTTGCCAAAAGACCGTTCGAGGATCGCCGGGTGCCCATCTTCAAAGTGTCCCAGAACGCGCGACCCCGGATAAGGCTCCAGATCCTCCTGGAACGCTGCGCCCTCAACTGTGGTCGTTCCGCTCAGTCCGGGCACATCGGCGGAAGCATTCAGGGTGATACGGACCCGATCCTCAGGTTTAATCAGCTTCTCTCGTCCCCCGAAGATCTGGTCGAGCCCAAGCCCGGGAATGACATCACTGGCAAATCCGCGTTCGTTGTTCCAGGCCAGACGCGCTTCACTCACAACGACGCCGCCGTTCTCGACATAATGGCGGATTCCCTGCGCCACCTCCCGCGACAACATCACTGGAAACGGCACGAAGAGAACCTTATATTGTCCAAGTTTTCCCGCGGCAACGCTCTCAGTAGAAACAAAATCGACGGGTATCTGCTCCTCGGCAAAAGCACGGTGCAGGCCGATTGCCGAATCAATGGGAGCGCGGCCGAGTTTGGAAAGAGACGGCTGGGACCCGCCGACCATGTACGCAAGCCGGTTATAAAGAATGGCCACCTGAGCAGGCTCCGGCGTGGCGCTCAGCAAGCTCGATGCATGCCGGCCGACGATGGCTGCAACTTTGCCCGCGGCACGGGCGCGAGGTGTGATCGTACCATCGAGATCAATGAGTCCGTAACCATTCGATTCAAAGCCGGAGCTCATCGGATACCACGAGTAGACCGCAAACTCGCGCGCGCCATGCGCGACCGCCTGCCATATCCAGAAAATCTCGTCCTGGGGGGTCACGGGAACCGCAATCCGCATTGCGGTTGCTCCCTGCCCCGCCTGTAGTTCGCCGATCCAGAACCCCTTATTCAGGCTGTGTCCGGCTGATCTCGAGAAATCGAGAGCCGTATCCAGAAATGCGTTCGACCAGGGCTGGGTGGACTCGGAATGCTTCGGATACATCGACGTTCCGTAGAAATCGGCGCTGGCCGACATTTTGAAGTCGTCCGGCTCTCCATAGCCATCGGTGGGAGACGTAAAGAGGCTTGGCGCATCCGAGTGGCTTGCAATCGGATGTATCTTGTCCACGGATCGAATCGCGCGGGTGCGCAGGACCAGGTCACCGGCCAGCTTGTCGTCGAGAAACATGCGCCAGTCGATGTAGTCCGTGTAAGAAAGAATGGTCGGAAAGCGCGGAGCCTCCACTTCATTCCAGCTCGTATAACTTCGATACCAGGCCGTATTGAGCGCAGTCAGTGTCACGTACTTGCTTTTCAGCCACGCCCGAAACCTGACCTGCGTCGAAGGATTGAATCCGAATTCAGGATGACTGAGGTAGGGGAACTCGGCCCAGTTGATGACATGCGGTTCGCTCCAGACATCCCAGCCGCAGAGCGCAGGAAAGCGATTGGCATCGCGCGCAAGAGCCTGCAGAAAGGCCACAGCTTCCTTTCGAACACCGGCATCATCCAGGCTATATCCGGGCGCCGACTGCGATGTAATGACAGCGCCACTGCTGTCGACAAACCTGCCTTCGGGGTAGAGCCGCCCGATCCAGTCCGGCGCAGAATCCAGATAAATCTGGATGATCACGCGCAGGCCTCGCTCCTGCGCCAGGCGCATCAGCAGGTTTAGATTTTCGAAGTCAAACTTCCCCTGGCTCGGTTCTCCGGTTTGCCAGTCGATCCACGTCTTCACGGTGTTAAACCCGTCGGCTTTGATGTGATCCAGATCGGCGCCCCATCGCTGCGCGCTGGTCGCATCCAGCGGCTCCAGCATCGGAGCCCGTGCCTTGCCTCCGCCGTACCACACGGCCGCAGGGTAGAACGAATTCCCATCCTGCTGCGCCGTCTGGGCGGCTGCCAGCGAAGCACAGGCCAGCAGCACCCCTCCGAAAACCAGCAAGTATCCATGGGAAATTCTCACGCCAGAGCCTCCTTCCACATGAGGCAAACTGCATCCTTCATCTCTTCAGACATAAAAACCTCCCATGGTGTTCGATTGATGCACGGATCTGAGCTGTCAGGCCGCCCCGCCACCGTCGCGCTGGACGTTGCGCATGAATTCCTGAAATACCTGCTGATTATGGTCTGCTGGCAGGCCCACGTTCGGCGAGACGAACGTCGATGGACGATGTCCTTCCCGCACCAGACGCCGTCCCGTTTCAGCAACCAGCGTCATCGCGATGGACACTGAGGCGACCGTTGAACCCGCCGCAAATTTCTCAGGAATCCCCTCTGCTGCAATCAAAGCGTCTTCCGGTGGCACGCAATTATCGATGGCGACATCTGCCACATCCCGCAGCTTCTTTCCGCTTGAATGTTTTGCCGCCGCCTGCTCGTAATTTGTATGCGAGGAGACGGTGACGACCTTTGCGCCCTTCTCCCGGGCCTCCAGGCCCATTTCGATGGGAGCCGCATTCAGTCCCCCATGCGAAAAGACCAGGAGAGAATCGTTTGGAGTCAGGTTGTAACTGGAGAGAACAACCCTGGCATAGCCCTCCCGCTGTTCCAGCCACAACAGTTCCCTCGCTCCGCCCGGGCCGACGACGTTGAACCACATGAGCCGCGGATCATAAATGGGATAAAAACCGATGAAACTTCCGTAGCGCGGGAAGATATCCAGGACCGGGATCACTGAGTGGCCGCTCCCGAACATATAGACGCGTCCTCCCGAGGCGATCGATCCGGCAAACAGGCTGGCCGCTCTCTCAATTTGCTCGTTCTGAGTATCGCGGATTTTGGCGAGGGTTTCAGTGATGCGGGTCAGGTACTCTAGTTCAGCCATGGGTAATTCCCTTCAGTTTAAATAACAATCCCGGTCGCCCCTTACATCGGGCGAACCGGTGTCAAAAGCGCGCGGTTCAGGCGCGTTAGCCGATTCACAATCTTGTAGCGGTCACCCCTATAAGTCGCTTTGACAAACTCCACGGGCTGACCGCTCTGGAGGTAGGAGATTCTGGTGAAGTTAAATACCGGGCTCTTCTCGCCAATACGCAACAGACGCGCCTCCTCTCGATTGGCCAGCCCAACTTCGACCACCTCATCGGCAACGGCCATATGCACGCCGTAGCGCTCAGCAAGAGTCCTGTACAGAGAGGTCCGCGGATCGAAGCTATCCAGAAGATCGGGGCATATCTGCAATGGCAATGAACTGCATTCGATGCCCATCGGCAGCGTATTCGCCTGACGGACCCGGCGCAGCTCGATCACCTCGTCCCCGCTGCGAAGCCGCAGAGCCTCCTGAGTTTCCCGGTTTGCCGGACGAACCTCAAACGACAGAACCTGAGAACGGGGCCGCGAGCCTCGTGCTTTCATTTCTTCCGAGAAAGACAGTACCTGTCGGAAATCCTTCTCCAGCTTGATCCCGGAAATATAAGTGCCTCTGCCCTGCCGGCTGTAGAGCACTCCCAGATCGCAGAGCGATTTGATTGCCTGTCGGGCCGTCATCGGACTCACGCCCAGCGCTGCAGAGAGCTCCTGCAGCGGAGGAAGCGGTTGCCCCACTGCAAGTTCTCCAGAACGAATTTGTTTTAGCAGCTGTTCCTGAATCTGGTAGTAAAGCGGCACCACACTGTTTCGGTCGAGATGCTGCAGCTTCCTCATGCTCCCTTTCCTTCGCGGGCTTCCTAAAGAGCCTTCAACGCCCGTACCCGCTGGCTGGCCGGCGACATCAGGGCCACCCCCTGCCGGCAATGACTCAGGCACCCGCACTCGACAGCACGACTGGAATAATAGTCGTTGTACCGAAACCCATTCTCACCGCGCCACATGGGAAACTCCCCGCAGGCATTCAAATAGACTCCGAAGACCGGAGAGATATCCAGAAAAGTATCCGCGGTAAACCCATCGGCATCCTCCCAGTTGTCGGCAAAAAAGAGCTGAGTTACTCCATGAGCCGGCAGTGCACGCGCGACGGTCGCTAATCCTGCATAGAAAATTGCATTCTGGACGATTTCATAGGATGCGCGGTGGTCTTTGTGCCAGCTTCCTTTCCAGTGAGTGATCACCGTAGTCGGCTTGTACCGGCGAATGAGATCGCAGACCGCGAAGCTCACCTCGTCGCTCACCGGTAATTGCCCATCCGGATGATCGAGAAACAATGTCTCCGCTCCCATCATCGTTGCCGCTCTGCGTGCCGCATCGCGCTGCATCGGCCCGTATCGCTCCGGCGGAATCGTTAACGATCCACGTTCCCCCGGAGTCAGACTCAGAAAATAACCCTTTTGGCCCTGGTGCGTGGCAAGTGCTACCGGTGCGCCCATCGCGAAGAACGCGTCCCCCGGATGCGCCGCAATCGCCATGATGTCCGATGCCACATGTCGGCCAAAGCCGGATGGATCGCCTCCGGCCTGGCCGGGAAGTTGCCTGGCCGAGAGGGCCGTCCCTCCCCCGGCAGAAAAAGCCGCTGCCGCAGCACCCATCCGGATCATCTCGCGTCGTGTCGTTCGCAATGTGTCCGACATTCAGCCTCGCCTTCTGCCCGCCCCGGGAAGTCACCCTGACGCTTCAGTCCGGGCGCCAGGGCATCTAGAACATAAATCGCGCTGCAAACTGGAACTGCCTTGGGGTATTGGCATCGCTGGTAACCTGCCCAAACCCCGACATATTTGCCGACGTCGGTGATGGATTCCAGAACACACTCGGATACCCGAGCTGAACGGAGTTAGTCAGATTATAAGAGGATACCTCCAGACGCAGATCCCGGCCCTCTCCCAATCCAAAGTTCTTATACAGCGACAGATCCAGATCGTGCGCACCGTTCGTTCTGACATGACTCAGCATCCGCGGAGCTGTTCCCGCAACGAATTGGCTGGCCGGCTCCGCAAAGCATGTCCAGGTGAACCATTGCGCCGCAGTATGCGGGGCCCGATTTCCAGGATCGCATACCTGATCCACACGCTGGTTGAAGTATGGATTGCCGGTGCCCGCAGGCGCCGCAACCGGAACCCCGCTGCTCAAATAAGCAATGGTGTTGACCGTCCAGCCGCCAAGTGCCTGATTTTGCCAGCCGTGCAGGTTTACATACCGGCCGGCACCGAAGGGCAAATCATAGGACACCTGCCAGTTGAACTGGTGAGCAACGTCCTGAGCGCTCAGCGAATGCTCAAGATTCATATCTCTCCAGTCCTGCACGGAGCCGCCAGAATATCCAACAAAAGAGAGAGGCGCGCTGGCGTCGTTGGTCATCAGCTTGCCCCACGTGAAAGTCGCCAGGGTCGTAAAGTGACTCGTCAGGCGCTTCTCCACCTTGGCCTGCAGCGAATCATAATTAGAGCTTCCGGCTGGATATCCGTATACTTCCACGCCGCAATTAATGCCCCCGCACGCGAACTGAGGATACGGCTCCACTCCCAGAAATTCTGGCACGGTCGCCTGGCCGGCAAATGCCGTACCCGCCGGATACGCATTCTCCCACTGGTTCGGGATGCTGCTGTTCAGCAACGCCCCCTGATATTTTCCTATCACGCTCAGCGGAAGCTGGTTCAGATCCACACCCGCAAGCGGCAGGAACCGCGCCCTGCTGCCCACGTACCCAATCGCCAGGAGCACTCCGTGCGGAAACTGGCTCTCCGTGCCAAGGTTAAAGTTATAAGTCGTCGGCGTGCGCTGCGAATGCAGCTCCGTTGCCAGCTCATTCCCCAGGTTCGTCTGCGGACCCAGGGATGAGCCCGTGGGTTGTACCACGCCGCTGGGGAAAGCTTTGCCCAGCGGGTTGACCAGGACGGTGTTGCCGTTCGCGTTGTACGCCGTGGAATTCCAGAAGGTCGCTGCGAAAAATCCGTCGCTGTTCAGCGCCGAATTGGCCACCATCTGACTGCTTGGGCCGTAGTGAATCCCGGACCCTCCCCGCAAAACCAGCTGCTTCGTGGCTTGCCAGGCAAAGCTAATCCTCGGCCCGAAATCCTTCATGTTTGTAGTGAACGGGCTCCGGCTGTGCCCATCCACGCCTGCGAATTCTTCGCCCCCGGTCAACGCGACACCATTCACCATGTACTGAACGTTCGGATCGAAATATTCGAGTCGGTCGTGGCGGTCTGTGCGGCCCCCGAATATATCCCAGCGCAGCCCCAGGCTGATCGTTAGATTCCGCTTCACCTGCCAGGCGTCCTCCAGATAGGTCGCATAATACGGGCTCGCCTCCGCTCCAAAAATATCCTTGGTGAAGTTATCGTACTCGTAACCGGGCGCCGACCCCATCCCGATCAGGAAAGAAGCGTAATCGCTGCCGTCCCCGGCAAATGTCGTCGAGCTGGTCGCCGTATTGTCGAATTGATACCAGCCGCTCGGTGCAACCGGCTGGCCTTCGTTCATAAACTGCTTTTCAATTTCAACCCCCGCGCTGATGACGTGGCGACCCTTATTCGTTGAAAGCGCTGCGATAAAGTCGTAAGGGTTTTCGGCGACATATTGAAATGTCGTCCACGGATTCGAACCAAGACTCGTAGTGGTGGCGAAGGACAACATGGGAATATCCTTGTACACCTGCTGTGCTGCAAGCGATGGGGAGAAGCCCAGCTTTGTCATGTCGAATCCTACCTGTCGCGGATCGCCAGTTTGATTCTCATAATGCCGCGTAAAAGAATAGCGGAACTGCAGCAGAGTGTTCCGGCTCACCGTGTAGTCATCGGCCAGCAGAAAGTTTCTGGCGTTTGTCACAATGTGGTAATAGTGCGGATCGTAGATATTCGAACTGCCATAGAGATCCGCATTTGCCAGAAGCAAGCGGGCGAAAGAGAATCGCCCGTAGATATGCTGCTTTTCCCCTCGATATCCGTCAATACGAATGTCGAATTTCTGTGCATCGTTTGGATCCAGCCCCGATGCGGAATAGTTATTGACATGATAGGGTCCAACCCCGAGCGCGTTGGGCGTGGGAAACTGCGAGTTGTAAGCCAGCGCAATCGGGTTGAGGTCACCTTTGGGGATCATGTTGCCTGCAAACGCCTGCCTCTGCCCGCCGGGCAGATCCGGAAGCAGAGGATTGTAGATCGTAAACGAATCCGCGGAAAAGTCGCCCTTGCGCTCGTCGGCAGTTGGTACCGTGTAGAAGCCGGTCTGGAGCAAATCCTGCTGCGTCGCCTCGTAGTCGGCAAACAGAAACACCTTGCTGTGCAACAGTGGTCCCCCAATGGATCCACCCTCCTGATAGCGGTGGAAATCCAGTGGCCGATTAGGAAGTCCGTCGCTCGCCTGAATCTGCTTCTCGAAATAGTCATTGGCGGACAGAGTGTTCGGCCGGATATACACGAACGCATCCCCATGGAAGTGGTTCGCCCCGGATTTTGTCACCAGACTGATCGCACCCGCCCCGCCGCTTTGATAGCTCGCCGGCGTGTTCTGTGTCTCCACGCGGTATTCCTGAACATCGTCGAGGGGGATCTGCATGGCGGGAATCTCCGCTCCCAAATTGTTCTCGCCCACCCCGAGCGGGCTCCCGTCCACCAAAAACTGAACCGATCCGGGAGTGGCGCCGTTAATCGTGTACCCGGCCACGTCTGCCCCCGGTCGCGCATTGAATACTGCCGAAGTATCGGAAGCATTGGGGACGCCATTCGTAGGAGCTACACCGGCACTTAGCTGCACCAACTGGTAGACATCCCGCGTGAGCAATGGGACTCGATTAATAGTGGCTTCGTCGATCAGCTGGCCGACTGTTGAGTTCGTGGCTTCGATCGGCGCAGACGTGTCGGAGACTGTAACAACTTGGCTGACTGCACCTACTGACAGGGTCGCGTTCACCGTAGTGTTCTGGTCGACCGTGACTGTCACATCGCGGTAGACCGACGTCGTGAAACCCTTTTGCGAAAAGCTAAGTACGTAGGCGGCCGGCGGAAGTGACCTAAAGGAATAAGCCCCCGCGGCGTTCGTGGCCTTCGTGAGGGTCACCCCTGTCGCACTGCTTTGTGCCGTCACCGTTGCTTCTCGAATCGCAGCTCCCGATGAATCCGTCACCGTTCCGCTGAGAGCGCCGTTTCCGGCCTGACCGAACATCGTGCAGGTGACAGCAGCCAGAAACAGGCATATCCACAGATGCCTTCCAGGAAACCCCCTCGTTATATCGCCGGCGTCCACACGCGCCTCCTTTCTCATGGATTGTCTTTATACGAGCGAGCAAGCGAACCTGTCAAGTAGTCTTCTAGAAGACTAGAACGTTAAAGAAAAAGGGAACTGTAAATATGGCGAATCGCTCAACGGTTTCACGCGGGGCCGCGGACGCCGCTCGATGCCTGGTGCTATCGGCGGCAATCCGCGAAAGCAATATCGCATGGCGGTGAATGCGAACTGTACTGGACCCCCAACCCTGGGCGATATCAGCGGGCCTGCGTCTATCGGAGGAGAAGCGTGGGGCAGCAGCCTGACTGAGTCGGGCAGTTGACCACCCCATTCTCGATATCCGCGGATGCTTTCGCAGGGGCGAGTATTTCTCAGCCGCCCTTCGCTCATGGTGTTTGCAGGAGGGGACGGCGTTTTGAGGATGGGAGCACAAACTGACTTACGCCTGGAGCACCGGCCTTCCATTTGCGGTCACGACTCCAACCGCGCGAAATGTCGTACCCGGGACTGGAGACTGGCGTCTCCGGCACGAGGGTTTAGGGCAGGCCACGACAGATCTCCGGGTAGGCTGCGTGTTTGCCGGCGGTCTCCAGCGCAGTGCGAATCGCCCCCAGCAGCTGCGCATCCTGACCCAGAGCGCTCTGCGTAATCTGTGGACGTTGCCGGAAGTCCCACTGCTCCAGGAGGCCTTGCGTCGCGTGACAAAGCGCGGGGTGCTGCCCCACACCGCCGCCCAACACAAAGAGAGAACAGTTCAGCACCCCGGAAATGTTGTAGATGGCATACGTTAGCAGGGTTGCAGATTGCCGGAGAATAGCAGCAGCCAGCGCGTCCCCGGCGACCGCATGGTCGAAGATTTGGGTTGCCGTCAGTTCCCTGGGCAGGGCGGTCTGGTCCGGATTCCACAAATTTTGCCAGTGCGCCCTGATGCCTTCGCCGCCAATTACGCTCTCCAGCGCGCCCGGCTCGTCCCTCTTTCCGGGTATTTCCCGGCTACCGGGCAGCAGCATGTAGCCGATTTCCCCGGCCGCCCAGCAGCTTCCCCGATAAGGTTGGCCGTTGAGCATGATTCCGGCTCCGATGCCGGTCCCAATCGCCAGAAACACAAAATCCCGAGCGGCTTTTGCCACGCCCATCCAGCTTTCGCCGATGGCTGCCAGATTGACATCGTTATCGATCGCCGCGGCTACGCTCAGTTCCTGCTCCAGGCGCGCGCGTAGAGGAATATTCTGCCAGCCCATCAAATAGGAGGTAGCTACCACCACCCCATTGTCGACATCCGTGATGCCCGGCACACCCACGGCAATCGACCGAAGCGCGCCCTGCGGGGCGTTAATGTCTCGCAATGTGTGTCTGACTCCGTCACAAATCAGGCCAAGGATCGTCTCCGGGGAGCGAATCCCGACCGTGGAGGAGGACCAGCGCGTCAGGATGGTGCCGGACATGTCGGCCAGCGCCAGACGCAGCTTGGTTCCTCCCAGGTCGACAGCGGCGACACAGCCAGCCCCAATTGTGGAAGCAGTGCCCTCCTGGGCGGCTGTGGTTCCGGACGCGGCCGGAGTTCCCGGGTCTGTATCGTGGCTGCAGTTATGCATGGTGATGGGGTTTGTCCCTTGTTTCATGGAGCCTGAGCGGACCTGCATTCGCCTCGGAACTGATAGTTTCCAGTCCGCGTCCTTTCGTTTCCGGGACAATGAAACGGACAAACAGCAGCGTGACAACGCAGAAAGCCGCATAGATGAGAAAAGTCGCCGAGCTGCCCGCAATATTGATCAGCGACAGGAACGTCAGAGAAACAAGAAAATTGGATGCACCTGAGCCCAGGGTTGCAGCGGCGACGCCACGGCCGCGAACGCGCAGCGGAAAGACCTCGGAGGCCAGGATCCATGCGATCGGACCCATGCTGAAGGCGAAAAATGCGATGTAGGACATCAGACAGACGGTCGCGACGACGCCGGGCGGCGCGCCGAATGCCTTCTGGTTATGGAACGAGTAAGCGAGGAAAAGCAGCGATGCCGTCATTCCGCTCACGCCCGTATAGAGAAGCGGCTTGCGTCCTGCCCGATCGACAAGCACCAGGGCAATGATAGTCGCCAGCATGTTCGTGACAGCAACCAGCAGCGTGGCGAAGATCTCATTCCGGTTCGAGGTGATGCCGGCCTGTGCGAAAATCTGCGGCCCGTAATAGATGATGGTGTTGATGCCGGTAACCTGCTGCAGAACCGTAAAGCCCACTGCGATGAACAGCGAGGTGCGGACGGCCGGACTCCATAACTCCCTCCAGCGCTGCTCGACGGGAATGGCCAGGGCCAGGCGGATTTCGTCCAGCAGCAGCCGGGCCCCGGATTCGTCGGTGTAGGTACTGAGCACCGACCGAGCCTCCGACATCCGGTTCTGCGCGAAGAGCCAGCGGGGGCTCTCCGGGAGCGTGAGGATGAGAAGCAGGAAGAGCGCAGCCGGCACAGCTCCCAGACCGAACATCCAGCGCCAGGCATGCTGGGCGGCCAGCCAGTATCCGGCCAGATCGGCCAGCACGATTCCTGCAGTGAGCGCGAACTGGTAGAGTCCGATTAGCCTGCCCCGCGATTGTGCCGGAGCAAGCTCCGAGACATAGACCGGTGCAGTAACAGACGTGAAGCCAATGGCTACGCCCAGGAGGCCACGGGCCGCGATCAGCGTGGCAACGTTGGGAGAGAGCGGAGCAAGCAGCGAGCCGATCAGGAAGATGACGGCACCCCACAGCAGGGTGGCGCGCCTGCCGATGCGATCCGCGATGCCGCCTCCCGCCACAGCTCCTGACATGGCGCCGACCAGCACCACGCTCACCACGAGTTCCTGCATCCGCGTCGAGAG
>DASXFH010000081.1:0-16045 GCA_036489655.1 Acidobacteriaceae bacterium
TCCCCGCTTTGCGAGTTCTCGCCCAGCGCTTTGGTCTCGATGTCGAAGGCCCGCGCGGTAAAGGCCTTGTTGATCGAGATGTCGATGCTGCCCAGCCAGGCGCCCTCCTGGCGCTCGAACGCCACCAGGTTCGCGCCTGCATCCACCACCGCAATGTTCATCGGCTGACCGATCTCGGTCGCCTTCTCCTGCCCGGCGCGAATCACCCGCCGCGCTTCTTCCAGACTCACACCCAAAGCTTTGCCTGCCATCGCACTCTCCTGTCAGAAAATAATTGCTGTTCTTCTATCACAGATGCGTGAACTCCCGTTCGCAGGCCGCCTCTGCCGGGCCCGCTTCCCCAGCCTGATCCGCGCCGAGATTTATAATCCGAAGAGACTCGCTGCAATTTCCCACCGCAATCCGATTCCAGGCTGAATGAGGTGATCCGTGGCAGCATCCAATCCCACTCTCGAAATTCTCAAGCCCCGCGCCGACTGGATCATCCGTCGCCAAGCGGAGGCCGCCCGAACCGGCGACTCCAACATGTCACAGATGCACTTCGCGCGCAAAGGCCTCCTCACTGAGGAAATGGCCTATGTGGCAAAACGCGAGAGCCTTCCCGTCGAACTGGTCCGCGACGAAGTGGCCGCCGGCCGCCTCATTATCCCGGCGAATATCAATCACCCTGAGCTGGAACCGATGGGCATCGGCATCGCCACGCGCTGCAAGGTGAATGCGAATATCGGCAACTCCGCCATCACGTCGAATATTCAGGAAGAGCTGCGCAAGCTGCACATGGCCGTCCAGCACGGGGCGGACACGGTGATGGACCTCTCCACCGGCGGCGAGATCCCTGAAATCCGCGACGCCATCCTGCGTCACTCGCCTGTGCCCATCGGCACCGTGCCTATTTACGAAGCTCTTGCCCGCGTCAAGCGGCTTGAGGACCTGAACATCGACGTCTACCTCGAAGTCATCGAAGAGCAGGCTCAGCAGGGCGTTGACTACTTCACGGTCCACGCCGGCGTGCTCATCCAGTACGTGCCCATGGTGGCGAAGCGCATCACCGGCATCGTGAGCCGCGGCGGCGCCATTCTGGCCCAGTGGATGACCCACCACCACAAGCAGAACTTTCTCTACGAGAATTTCGACCGCATCGTGAAAGTCATGGCGAAGTACGACGTCAGCTTCTCGCTGGGCGATGGACTCCGCCCCGGCTCGATCGCGGATGCCTCCGACGAAGCCCAGTTTTCCGAGCTGAAAACGCTGGGCGAGCTGACGGCGATCGCCTGGAAAGACGATGTCCAGGTCATGATCGAGGGCCCCGGCCACGTGCCGCTCGACAAGATCAAGGAGCAGGTGGACAAGGAAGTCGAGTACTGCTTTGGCGCGCCCTTCTACACGCTTGGGCCGCTGGTCACCGACATTGCGCCCGGCTACGACCACATCACGTCCGCGATTGGCGCGGCGCTGATCGGCTGGCACGGCGCGTCGATGCTCTGCTACGTCACGCCCAAGGAGCATCTGGGGCTGCCGAACGAGAAAGACGTGCACGACGGCATGATCGCCTACAAGATTGCTGCACACGCCGCCGACATTGCCCGGCACCGCCCCGGCGCGCGCGACCGCGACGACGCGATCAGCTACGCCCGCTACACCTTTGACTGGGAGAAGCAATTCGAGCTGTCGCTCGACCCGGAGACTGCGCGTTCCATGCACGACGAAACGCTGCCCGACGACTATTACAAGGAAGCGGCCTTTTGCTCGATGTGCGGCCCGAAATTCTGTTCCATGAACTGGTCCAGCAAAGTGGACGAGTTCAACAAATCCGTTCATGGTCTGGAAAAGAAGGACCTCAGCGAGCTGGTTACCCTCCAAGCTCAGCAACTCAGCGCCAAAAAGTAGCCCCGTCGCACGATTTGCCAGAAAGCCGCCTCCGGGCGGCTTTTTGTTTTCATCCTGGATACACAACCCGCAACATCTTCGTCGTATCGAACCGAAAGAGGGCAAAATCAGAGACAGGAGTACGACGATGAGCACCTGGAAATTTTGGGCAGCCTTTGGAGTCGGAGTCGCCGCCGGTGCGGCTCTCGCCCTCATCTATGCGCCGCAGTCCGGCGCACGCACCCGTCGGCAGATACGCCGCGGCTTCAACGAGGCGACGGATTACGTCAGCGACGCCGCCAGCAATGTCAGCGAAACTGCCAACAAGTACATCAAGCGCGGCAAAGAGACGGTGAACGATGTCGTGGATTCGGCGCAGAACGTCATGACCGCTGCGAAGAAAGTCGTCTCCTTCACTTAATACGCCGCGGAATCACAGATTTTCGGTTGGCACGGCTTCTCGTCTCAGGCGGGGAGCCGCCTGCCATTCCCTTCACGCCTCGTCAATCACGCCGTCAATCTGCACCTTCGAGCACCAGAAGCAGAACCGTACCTCTCTGCCCGGCAACAGCTCCTCCAGATTAAGCCGCCGCCAGCGATGGAACCCTGTCCGGCAGCAAAGGCCGCGTATCGCGCCCGACTCGTGCTCCCGATGGGGCCACAGTTTCGCCAGGGATTTTGCCAGTTCCGCGTCTCCGGCCTGCTTCATTGCAACTCCCCGATCGTCCTCACGCTAACACGCTGCCCGCTTGCCGGTGCCTGGCTGTCTCCTGTGCATATTTGGGTCTGAATCTCCGACAAATCTGCCCCGAGGCCTGCAAAATCTGAAAAAATATGATCATGACTACCACCGCCACTGAAGTCTTCTCTGATCGCATCGGCCGCATTGAGATTTCCGCCACCATGGCCGTTACCGCGGAGGCTGCCAAACTCCGCGCCCAGGGAGCGAAGCTCGTCGACTTCGGAGCCGGCGAGCCGCATTTTGCCACCCCGCAGCACATTAAGGACGCGGCCATCGCCGCCCTCCAGGCCAACTTCACCCGCTACACCGTGGTTTCCGGCATCCCTGAGCTGCGCCAGGCCATCGTGGATCGCCACGCCGCCGACTTCGGCTCCAGCTATGCTCCCGACGAGGCCATTTTCAGCACCGGCGGCAAGCTGGCTCTCTTCAACGCCATTGAGGCGCTCATCGATCACGGCGACGAAGTGATCCTGCCCATCCCCTACTGGGTGTCCTACAAAGACATCATTCAGTTCGCCGGTGGCAAGGTCGTCTATCTGGAGACCCGCGAAGCGGAGAACTTCCGCGTCACGGCCGACGCCATCGAAGCCGCCATCACTCCGAAGACGAAAGCCATCATCCTGAACTCGCCCTCGAACCCTTCCGGCGCGGTTGTTTCGCCTGCGGATCTGGAACGCATCGTCCGGCTCGCCCACGAGCGCGGCATTTATGTCCTCCTCGACGAATGCTATGTCTACCTGCAGTTCACCGGCGCGCTGGTGAGCGGCGGCTCCTTCACAGACTGCAAGGAGCACATCGTGATCCTGGGCTCGCTCTCCAAGACCTATGCGATGACTGGCTGGCGCGCCGGCTTTGCGCTGGCTCCTAAACCGGTGATCAGCGCCATGACCAAGCTGCAGAGCCAGTCCACCTCCAGCCCGACCGCTTTCGTGCAAAAGGCCGCTATCGCCGCCCTGCGTGAATCGCAGGACTGCGTTGCCGAGATGCGGGCCGATTACCTGAAGCTCCGCGACAAAATCCTCGGCCGCCTTGCTGAAATCCCCGGCATTACCTGCACGAAGCCGGAGGGTGCCTTCTACGTTTACCCGAATGTCTCGAAGTATCTGGGGAATTCCGGCGTGGCATCGGCCATGGAGCTCTCGAAGCGTCTCCTGCACGAAGCCCACGTTGTTACTGTGCCTGGCGAGGCCTTCGGGACCAACGAGCATATTCGCCTGAGCTATGCTACGAGCCACGCTGACGTCGACGAAGGACTCACCCGCATGAAAGCCTTCTTCTCGAAGCTGTAGCTGTGCGAACGGCATGGGGCCGGACCTGCCCGGCCCCATGCCGCCTGAATCCACCTCACGCTGAGTGAAAAGCGAGACCGGCTCGGACGATGGGCCCGTTGCTCGCGGGCAGCGGCGTGCCCTGGGGTTCTCCGATGCAGGCAGGTGATTCGCCGGAAATCATCCGGGATTAGCGGCACTAGTCACCACATCGTCACCGTTGACGGGTGGGCCTGTTGGCGCTAGCCTCCCCTTACAGCAATCAGCAAGAACCTGGTTTTCAGCAGCCTGCCGGGTGCATGCAAGGGGCAAGCGAACGATGATGCCGGGGCACACTCAGGAACTGACGAAGCAGGGCACCGCGAAGCGGAACGGCTCGGGGGCGAGGGGTGTGGCTTCTCCCCAAAAGCAGGCCACTCCACTGAATATAAACAAGTTATTCTTTTTTCTCTCCCTGTTGCTCTTTACAGGCTGCGGCACCACCATCATCTCCCCGGGAGCGAACCTCACAGGCGCATCATCGAAGTACGGCATCCAGCTGAAGTGGGACGCCCCTGGCGGCAGCGATCGCGCCGTGAGCTACGACGTCTATCGCGAGCTGACAACCGGCACCGTCGGTTTCCAGCAGATCAACACAAGTCCGGTTGCAGACGTGACCTACACGGATAAGGCGGTCCAGCTCGGGGTGAGCTACACGTATGTGGTCCGCGCGCTGGACGCCGAAGGGGCAGAAAGCGATCCATCGAACGTCGCAACGGTCACGGTTCCCTCCAGCTAACTGTCTTCCAGCTTCAGCACCAGCAGGGTCATGTCGTCGTGCTGCGGAGCCCCGGCCGTAAACGCGTCTGCCTCTGCAAACATGGCGCGCAGCACTTCATCTGCGGATTTTTCCCGGACCTTCAGCGCCGCTGCGATCATCCGCTCCTCGCCCCATTCTTCATCCGCGTGCGTCATCGCCTCGCTGATGCCGTCGGTGTAGAGGACCAGCAAGTCACCGGGCTCGAGCGTGAGTGACTGCTCGGTGTAGGGCGCAAAGGGCAGCAGCCCCACGACCGGTCCGTCCGCTTCCAGGCGGATGACCTGTCCGCCTCGCAACACCACCGGCGGATTGTGCCCCGCATTCACGCAGTCCAGTCTGCGCGTGGCCGGATCGTAGGCCGCGAAGAAGAATGTCGCGTAGCGGTTGGACGCCGACGCTTCGTACACCAGCTTATTCACCTTGTGCATCAGCTTGGCAAAATCCCGCGGATTATCCAGGGTGACACCGCGCAGGCTCGCCCTCAGGCTGGCCATCAGCAGGGCTGCCGATATGCCTTTGCCGGAGACATCGCCGACGGCCAGGCCGATTCGCCCGTCCTCCAGATGGATCACGTCGTAGTAGTCGCCGCCGACGCCCAGTGCCGCCCGGCAGGCGCCCGCCACCGACGCGCCCGCCAGCTCCGGCATCTGCTGCGGAAACAGCCGTTCCTGCACCTCGCGCGCAATCTCCATCTCGCGATTCACGCGCTCGCGCTGCGCCGCCTCCGCAGCCAGGGAGTGCGCCAGCTCGCTGACCTCCAGCGCCAGCCCGGTCTGTCGCGCCACCGTGGTCAGCACCTGCAGATCGGTCCGCGACCACGCCGCCTCCGACCGCTTGGGACCGAGCGCCATGACGCCCATCAGCCGATTCCGCCCGGGCAGCGGCAGCAGCAGCTCTGCGTTCAGAAGATCGAGCGCGCGCCGTTCCGCCGTCCCCGCCATCAGGTACCACGCGTCCGGATCCTCGCGGTAGAGGCGCGCGGGCTCGCTCGAGTTCGCGAGAAATCGGATGGACGACGCCTGCGCGGGCAGCGTCAGAGTACCGTCCGCCGCCAGGCCCACCGCCTCTTCGACATAGAACACGTCGCCGCGCCGCAGCAGCATGGCAATCTGCCGGATGTGCAGGGTCTCGCAGATCCGTCGCGCCACGGTTTCCAGCAGCGGCTGCGTTTCCGTGAAGCGCCGCACCTCGTCCGACAGCTCGTTCAGCATCACCTCGGAGTTATAGGCTTCGCGGAAGAAGCGACGGTCCAGCCACTGCTGGAGCCGGTTGCTGACTCCGAAGCGCAGGGCGAGAATCAGCCCCAGAAAAACCACTGCGGCCCAG
The DNA here is from genome assembly GCA_036489655.1 of Acidobacteriaceae bacterium. GTDB lineage: Bacteria > Acidobacteriota > Terriglobia > Terriglobales > Acidobacteriaceae > Palsa-343. The sequence continues at coordinate 6,002 of DASXFH010000081.1, forward strand.
ACATCTGAAGGCTGCGGCTGACGGCGTTCGATCATGGGCAGAAACAGACGGAACCCAATCACCCCCAGCAGCACAATCTGCAAAATCCACAGCGAAGCTTTGGCCAGCGCATAGCGCGTCCCGGTACGCAGCAGCATGCGCACGTCCATGGCCCGCTGCACCACCACCACGTAGGCCAGGGTCAGCGGCGCCAGCGTAAAGACCACCGCACCCAGGTAGCGCAGCACATACCAGCGGGGCTGGAAGCTGTTTATGCCGAAATGCGGCAGCAGCACAAACACCAGCAGGAGCGAGCCGACGCCCACGCTCATGCCGGTCAGCAGCACCCGCAGCCGCCGGCGTGCATCCTGCGTCGAGGCCGACCGAAGCTTGTCCAGGGTAAGGATTACAAAGAGCACCACCCACAGCAGGTTCAGAAAATTCACCACGGCGGCCACAGCGTCGCTGGCCCGCGTCAGCAGCGGCCCATCGCCTCCGCCGTACTGCTCCATGTACATCGATGGGTAAAGAACGATGAGGCAGGCTCCGAAGATCCCCAGCAACACCCACTTCGCCCACGGCGCCTTCACGTCGATGCGCGACCGCTCCGGAAAATAGATCCCGAACAGCAGCAGCGTCGGGGCTCCCGCCAACTGGATCGTCTCGTACCAGAATTCGCGCAGGAAGAGGCCCACGCCTGTCGCCAGCCCGCTGTTGATGAACACGCAGCTGGGGAAGGTGAGCAGCACCAGCAGCAGCCACGCGTTGCGATCGGATGGCCGCGAGAACACCACCCAATATCCAATCAGCAGACAGACCAGCGTCAGCAGGCCGGTGATAAAGAAGTCCCGCCAAAATGCTAGGACCGGCGAAATCCGCCCTCGCAGCGCTTCATTGCGGGCCAGGGTCAGCGTCGCTGTCCCGGTGGCTCCGTTCGGCCGCGTGAACCCTACGTCGAGAATGTCGCCCGGATGGCTCTCCGACAGAATCGTCGCCCACTGCGCCAGCCCGGTGTAATCTGCACCGTTCAGCTGCTGAATGCGGTCGCCTGCCGCCAGGCCGGCAGCCTTCGCCTCCGGCTTCAGCCCCTCGTCGTAAATGCGGCGCGAATCCGACCCATAGCGGAAGGGAACATCGACGCGCTGATCCCAGTGCACCTCGTTTTGCCACAGGTCCACCACCCCGGCCATCCAGTAGCTCAGGCTCGCCAGAATCCAGAGGCCGATGAGAAATCGCAGCAAACCAGGCGATGGCGTCTTCTTCCGTCGTTTCATCCGTGGGGACATAGTATCCCGCCCGCGGTTCCCGCACGGAGTGGAAATTGCCGCCTCCGGCGACCCAGGCGTTAGACTTGATACGCATTCCGGAGGGCCCACGGTTCATGCGTTTCTCATCTGTCTCCGCCATAGTCGTTGCTTTTCTGGCCGCCTCCTGCGCTGCGCAGTCCCGGCCGCCCATCCTCGGCGTCTCCCACATTGCCGTCTACACCAGCAACGCCGGCCAGGCCGAGCACTTCTACGTTCAGGAGATCGGGCTGAAGAAAGCTCCCGACCCTGAGAGCCCGCAGGGCACCCGCTACTACGTCAATCAGGAGCAGTTCGTTGAGGTCCTGCCCCTGCCGGGGAATGCGGGCACCGATCGTCTCGACCACCTCGGCTACATCACCGCCAACGCGGCCCGGCTCCGCCAGTACCTTGCTGCCAAAGGGATCAGCGTCCCGGAGAAGGTGGAGCACGCCTCCGACGGCAGCCTCTGGTTCGATGTGAAGGATCCCGAAGGCAATACCGTCCAGTTCGTCCAGCCCCCCGCCCACCTGCTCAGCGAGAAGAACAACACCGCCCTTTACCAGCTCCCCGGCGCCAACCCCATCGGCCGCCGCATGATCCATGTCGGCATGCTCGTTCACTCCGCGGAAAAGGAGAACACCTTCTACCGCGACATCCTCGGCTTCCAGCCCTACTGGCACGGCGGCATGCAGGCCGGCAAAACCGACTGGGTCTCGCAACAGGTTCCCAACGGCCACGACTGGATCGAGTACATGCTTACCAGCGGACGCTCCGGCAGCGGACTCCCCGAGAGCATCTCGCAAAAGGAGCTCGGCGTCCTGAACCACTTCTCCCTGGGCGTCGTGAATATGGAAAAGTCCGTGACCACGCTCGACTCCGAAGATCGCCTGGGCGGCGAAGCCCCCCGCCCCCAGATCGGCCGCGACGGCAAGTGGCAGTTCAACATGTATGACCCCGATGACACGCGCGTCGAACTGATGGAGTTCAATGCCGCCTCCAAACCCTGCTGCTCCGGATTCACCGCGCCCAACCCGAGCCCCGCCGGCCAGCCCTGATCGCGATTGTGATCCCGAGCCAGGCGCGGGTACCCCATTCAAGCCTTCGTTTGGCTTGAGTGGGGAAACAGACGGCTCCCCCTTCCGTAACCCGATCCGTCACCTGCGCATCAACGCAGTAATGCCGCCACCCCTGCCTATTAATCGCCTTTACCGTTACCCAATGGGAATGGTCGCGCCTCCCTGTTCCGCGCACAATCAGTTCACAGAAGCGCGCACCAGAGCTTCCGCTCCCCTGGTCGCGTGGCCCTCGGAGGGGACGCCATGAACCGAAACTCCCTGCTGCTTAGCCGTCTGCTGCAAGACACATGCGGCGCCGATCTCATTGAGTACAGTCTGATCGCCGTCGCTCTGCTGCTCACCGTGGCTGCTGCCGCGTCATCCACGACCGCCCGGCTGGTCAACGAGATCAATATTCTCGACATCCTCGCCGTTACCTGTTCCCTGACCGCCATCGTCGGCTTCGTGCTGCCGCTTTCCGCAGCTGTCAAAGGACACTAGGCAGTATCGACCTATAGGGACGGCCGGCGTTGGGAGCGAAAGGATGCATCGCCGGGAAGGGCCGTCCTGCGGAAATTTTCTCTCCCAACCCTCCGGGACGGGGTCCTTTTCGCCCATTCCTTTGTCGCTCGTCGCTAAGATATACCCGATATCTGCCACTCCTCGCTTCGCGGACTGAGCAAAAAGCCCCTCCGTCGCCAACCATCCCTATAGGTCGATACAGCCTGGCTCGGACTCTGCATCGGCGGCGCTGCTCCTGACTCGCTCACCGGAACAGCGCCAGCGGAATCGACTCCGCCATGGCGCGATACCCCGCCACCGACGGATGCAGATGATCTCCCGAGTCATACTTCGGCAGCATTCGCTCCGGGTGCGCCGGGTCGCGGATCACTTTGTCGAAATCCACCACCGCATCGAAATGCCCCGGCGTGCGGATCCATGCGTTGATCGCCTGGCGATCCGCTTCACTCTCCGGCCCGGGATGGTAGTAGCCCCCGCCCACAAACGGCGTCAGCGTGCCGCCAAATACCTTCAGCCCATGCTGGTGCGCCTGCAGCACGATCTGCTGATACGCCTCCAGGATCCCCCGCACCTTCTCCTCGTGCTCCGCCCTGGGCACCGGCCCCAGGCGCGTCAACAGCCCAAATCGTTCACGCCCTCCAGCACGATCACCCACCGCCCTCCCACCTGCGCCAGCACGTCGCGGTCGAAGCGCGCCATCACATTGGGACCCAGCCCATACAACAGCAGCTGATTCCCGCCAATCCCCTCGTTCAGCACCCCGATATTCCTCGTCTTCCGCGATGCCTGCAGCCGCTCCGCCAGATCGTCCGTCCAGCGGTCGTTTCCATTGGTCGTGGTTGCGTGCCCATCGGTGATCGAGTCACCCAGCGCGATCACGTCGCCCCCATGCTTCGGCGCCGGGACTTCAATGCCGGAAACCTGGTACCAATGGTCCACATGCTGCGCGCCCACCAGATTCGCCGCCGTGACCTGGTTGCCGTGCGCGTACCAGGTTGTCTCCCGCGATCCGGGATGTCCGGTCTGGTCGTCGATCGCTATCCGAACGTAGAAACTCACCGCGACATCTGAAAGCGCCTTCACCGGAAAGGCCGCCGGATCGGACCAATACTCCGCGCCAGCCGGTACGGTAATGGAGGCCGATCCGGAAAACGTCAGGGGTGTGTCGGATCCCGGAGCAATCGCGCCCGAGGCAGCCGACACCGGCCTCGCGATGTGCACGGCTTCAAAGGTAATTGGCCTTGATCCGCAGGCATTCGACAGGCGCACTCGAACCTCCGAGCCTCCCACGGAGAGGTGAAAGATTTGCCGGACCGTGGCGTCACGCGTCTCCTCCGGAGGAATGAAGTTCCTCATCATTTCGGGAGATTGCTGGGCCGCCGCCCAGCTTTCCATCCAGGCCTGCGGCGACGCCTTCTGCGCCTCTCCCGCATCCAGCAACAATCCACACATCAGCAGGAATAGAAACCACCGCGATATCAATCTCATGGCCGTCTTCATCCTACTGAAGCCGGTCACGGCGACCGAGGCTCGTCCCCTGCATGCGGGAGATTCCGCACCGCAAACTTCACACCAGGATGAGCTGCTGGCCTACTGCCAAAGGCGGCGGGAGCGCCGGTACTGTTTCATGAGCAGAGCAATGGCCAGTGCGATCAGGACACCGGCGATGATTCGCAGAAGCATGGGTTCCGTTCTCCAGCGCTCCGATCCCCTCGTACTGTTCCGGATCGCAGGCGCACGTTGTGCCGGGGATCCTGTTGTGTTTCCCCGCCCCAAAATATCCGCATTCTGAACCACAATTCGATTCCTCGTCGGCGGCATCCCTGTCGCCCGGGCGCGGTACGCCTTTCGTAACCTGGTGACCACAGTCTCTCTTCCGCAAATGGGGTTTCGTTGGCGCCGCAGTACGCTCGTGTTTCTAAAGATCAAACGTTTTACTAGAAGAAAACGTCTCATGATATCGTGTGGAACGGCATGCGATTTCTCTCCCGGCTCCCTCTCTGTGCCTCCGTTCGTACCTGCGGAACCGCCCTCGTTCTCCTCGCGGGCATCGTGCCGCTTCTCGTATCCCTTTCCCTGACAGCGCAATCCTCGGCCACAGCGGCCGTCCCTGGCTGGGGTGGGGTTCTCCGCGACGGCGCCGGCCAGCCCATTGCAGGAGCCACCATCACCCTCACCGGACCGGCCACCCTAACGACAGTCACCGCCGCCGACGGCAGCTTTCGCTTTCTCCATCCTTCGCCGGGCGCCTGGGCGCTCACCGTCCGCCTGCGCCATCGAGCTGCCACCGCCGGCGTGGCCGTTCAGATCCCCGGGCCCTCGGAGGCGTTCACTCTCTCGTCCGGCAATACCCTTTCTGCTGCCGCCGTTCCCCTGCCCGCTAACGCCACGCCGGACGAGTCTGCCCGCGGCGCCACGGGAGGCGAACAGCTCTCCGGCCAGTCCGTTAGCCAACTCCCCCTCAACGGCCGCGATTTCAGCACCCTGCTGCTGCTCGCCGCCGGCACCATGACGGACGCCAACGGAGCCACCAACTTCACCCAGCAGTTCGCCATCAATGGCCAGCGCGGCGTCGAGGCTGTCTTCGCCATGGACGGCGCCGATACCACCGACCCGGAGATGGGGGGCGCGGCCTTCAGCAACTTCAATGTCGACGCCATCGAGGAGATCCAGTCCTCCTCCGGCTGGATGCCTGCCGAAATCGGCCGCGGCGCCGCCGGCTTTACCGACATCATCACCCGCTCCGGCAAAGACGGCTTCCACGGATCCTTCTTTGAGTTCCTGCGCAACTCCGCCCTCGATGCGCGCAACTACTTCGACTTCCCCCCGCCGGGAAGCAACGAGCGTATTCCGCCCTTCCACCGCAACGAGTTTGGCTTCACCAACGGCGGCCCTGTTTATATCCCGCATCTCTACGACGGCCGCGGCCGAACGTTCTACTTCGGCCAGTACCAGGGATTCCGGCAGGTTCTTGGCACCACGCAGGTGCTGCCCATGCCCACGGCTGCCGAGCGCCAGGGCCTGGACACGCTCACTTTCCCCGATGGTTCGACTGACACCCTCGACGTCCCCATCAATCCTCGGATTGCCGCCGTCCTCGCTCGCTATCCGGTCCCCAATCACCCCAGCGGAGCCTATGGCGCGCGTACCTACGCGACCCACAGTAATGTCGTGACCGACGCCGATCAGTTCTCCATCCGCATCGATCAGTCCATGGGCAAAAAGGGCCAGTTCTTCGCGCGTCTCACGGAAGACAACCTGACCGGCCCCACCACCAATCCCGATCAAAGCACCATCGATCCCACCTTTGGCGTCCAGTACGTCGACCGCCAGCGAAACGTCGCCTTCCACTACACGCGGACCGCCTCGCCCCACTTCACGTGGACCTCCGCCTTCAGCATCATCCGAACCACCCCGGGCTTCCCCACCCCGAACCACACCGACCCCGGCGTCAAATTCGTGGATGGCCTCTTCGAAGGCTTCAACACCGCGGCCGGCTCCGTCATGCAGGCTTACGGCAATCTCTTTCAGGGCCAGCAGAACTTCGCCTGGGTGCACGGCGATCACAACTTCAAGTTCGGCGCGGAAGCCCGCCTGAACCGCGACACCACCTATTTCGGCATCAGCCCCAACGGCGAATACGATTTCGGCGGCGGCACCGTCTACTCGCCCACCTTCATCCCCTCGCAAAGCGGACAGCACAATATCAACCCCGGCGATCCGCTGCCCGACACCCTCACCAGCTTCCTCATCGGCTATCCCTACGGCTACAGCGTTGCTGTCGCCCCGCCCTATTTTTCCAGCGGAGCTCACACCGGGGCCGCCGCCATCAATCGCAATGACTTTAACTTCTATTTCCAGGACACCTGGAAGATGACCCCGCGCGTCACTCTGGACTACGGCATGCGCTATGAGTACTACTCCCCGATCACCGAGCGCGCCCACCGCACCTCCAGCTTCCGCCAGGTCTATCCCCCGGCTGGCGAAGAACAGCAGTACCTCATCAACCCCCAGCCCGGCTATCGCTCCGGCTGGAACGGCTGGGGCCCGCGCGTGCAGTTAAGCTGGCGTGCGCCCAGGCAGGTCGTGGTGCATCTCGGCGGCGGCCTTACCGTCATCCCGCCCAACATCTGGCAGGACAATTTCCTCACCGGCTCCACGCCCTTCGCCGTCTATCCGCGCGTCAACGCCTCCCGCACGGCCGAAATCCCCTACGGCTTCCGGATCACCCCCTCCGAGCTGCCTCGCGCCTACAACACCGCCGGCCAGGACATCTTCGCTGCCGCCCACGACGACCCAAAAAAGGTCCCCGCCAACACCGTCATGGATGTTGATCGGTATCAGCGGGACCTCGCCGCGCTCTCCCCCGGCCACCAGTTATCGCTGCTGAATCTCAGCGCCATCAATCCCCGCTTCGGCAATGGTTTCCTGCAGGCCTGGACCCTCGGGGTCGAGCGCCAGTTCGCCGGCCTTACGGCCGACGCCGCCTATGTCGGCACCGAATCCTTCCATCTGCCGCGCGCCTCTTTTCCCAACGGATACGCCGGAGCCAGCCCAGGCTTCGCGCCCTACACGAAGTTCGACTCGAATGGCGTGGTCACCGGAGGCTTCGGGTTCGAAACCGTCATCACCGATACCTCCCACTCCTCCTACCACGCCCTGCAAACCTCGCTCGCCGGCACCATCCGCCACGGCGGTCCCGGTCTCCAGGCCGGTTACACCTGGTCCAAATCCCTTGACGATGTCAGCGGTCTCGGCGGCGGCACAGGATCCACCGGAGCCATCGCTATTCCTTCTCCGCAGAATCCCTTCGATAACCACCCGGAGAAGGGCCCCTCGAACTTCGACGTCACCCACGGCTTCAGCGTCAGCGCCGCGCAGGCGCTCCCCTTCCGGCAGCTTTTCCAGGCCGCGCCCTCCGCGCTCACGGGTGGATGGGAACTGCTGAGCATCTCCAGCATCAGCAGCGGCTCGCCCTTCACCGTTTATTCAGGAATCCAGCAGACTGGCGCCGGGGCCAACGGTGCCGATCGCCCCGACCCGATCGCGAAGCCCCAGCTCTCGACCGCCCACAGCGCCGCCCGGCCCCGCGAAGACTATTTCGGCCGCGGCGCCGATAATGCCTCCTTCTTCTCCATCCCTGTCAATATTCCTGGGGGTACCGGACCCAATTCCGGCCGCTTCGGCACCCTCGGCCGCAACACCTTCCGCGGCCCCGCTTACTACGACTTCGATTACGCCCTCATCAAGAGCACGCCCATCGGCCGCCGCGCCAGCGGCATCGAGCGCACCGACCTCCAGTTCCGCGCCGAGTTTTTCAACCTCTTCAACATCGTCAACATGGGTCTGCCCGGCAACACCATCAAAGGCTCCGGCTTTGGCATCATCAGCAAAACCGCCGGCACCTCCCGCCAGATCCAGTTCTCGCTCAAGCTGGTCTATTGACATGACCAGACTCGCAGCGAACGCGTCACGGTTTGCATGCGGAACCTGCGCCGTCCTTATTCCTCCCGCAGAGTTGTCGCCGGATCGATGCCCGCAATCCGCAGAACCGGAATGAGCGTAGCCACAAGACTCACCGATGCGAGGGCGAGCATCACCGTAAACAGGGTTGGAGCGTCGTAGACGCCAACGCCATAGATCACGCTCCGCATCGCCCGCAGCGCAACTCCGCAGAGCAACAGTCCGGCGAGGAGGCCGATCATGGAAGCACGCAGGCCGGGAATCCCGGTGTGCATCATGGCTTGTCGCGTGCTGGAGCCGAGGGCGAGGCGAATGCCGATCTCCCGGCTCTTCTGCGTCACCACGCTTGCCACCAGCGCGAAGATGCCCACGGCGCTGAGCAGCAACGCGAGGCCGGCCAGCGCGGCGAGCAGCGCCACTTCCAGCCGCTGCATGCCCAGGGTCTTCGCCAGCACATCGCGCATGCTGTAAAAGCCGGAGAAGGGCAATGCTGGATCGACATCGGCGAGCGCATGCTGCATCTGCTCGGTCAGGCCCGTCACCGGAGCAGCGGTGCGCACAATCCAGCTCGGCTGAAACCACGCGTGTACGATCGCGAGTTCTGATGCCGCGACCTGAGCAGCCGGAATGTACATCGTTGCCTCACCGGTAATGGGCGCGGCCGGATCGATGCCCGGAGCCATGGCCACATCCTCCACGACACCGACGATGCGCGTGTCCTGGTTCAGCATCCGGCCAATGGGATTGTCCCCATGAAAATACTCGCGGACGAAGAGCCGGTTCACGATGGCCACGTGCTGCGCGGTGGGACCGTCGGCCTGGCTAAACGTTCGGCCGGAAAGCAGGGGGATCTGCAGGGTAGAGAAATATCCGGGAGTGACATAGACCTCGTCGGCTATGCCCACCTGGCCCGCCTCCTTTCCGCCGCTGAACTTGATGCCGCCCATAATCAGCGAACGCTCATACGGCAGGCTCAGTCCCACCGCTGCGTTCTGTACGCCGGGGATGCGGCGCATGGCCTCCGTGCTTTCGTCGACCAGTTGCCGAAAGGCCGCGGGATCGTGGTAGCGAATGTCGTCGAGCGAGGCGGTCGCCGTCATCACGTCGCTGGGGTTGAATCCCGGAGGCAGCCTCTGCAGGTGGATCAGGCTGCGAACCACCAGACCGCACGACGCGAGCAGCACGACCGTGAGGGCAACCTCGCCGGCGATCAGAATCTGGCGGATGCGCAGATGTCCGCTGCCGGATATCGTGCGAGCTCCCATGGCGGATCGCAGGTCGAAGCGCCGCGTCACCAGCGCCGGGAGCATACCGAACAGGACGCTGGTGAGCACAGAAACGATCAGCGTGAATGCAAGGACGCGCCCATCCAGAGGAACGGCCGCTATCGGCAACAGCTGCGCGGGCAGCAGGTGGAGGAGGCCGTGGATAGCAAGATACCCCACGCCGACGCCGGCCACCCCGCCTGCCGACGCCAGCAAAAGATTCTCGATCCAGAGCTGCTGTTCAATCCTCCAGCGCGAAGCACCCAGCGCCAGCCGTGTGGCAATCTCCGGAGTGCGGCGCAGCACACGCACCAGCGTGAGGCCCGCAAGATTGGCGCAGGCGATCAGCAGGATGAAACCCGCCGCCAGCATCAGCCCTAAAACCTGCGGCCGCAGAACCGCGGTCTCCCCTCTTTGCAACGGAACCACGGAGTACGACACCTGACCGCCTGGGTTGTCGGCCAGCTCATAGGG
>DASXFH010000094.1:0-4393 GCA_036489655.1 Acidobacteriaceae bacterium
CCACCCCAGCCATAGCCGACGTGCCCGTAGCCCCAGCCCCAGGGTCGTCCGTACCAGCCGTGATACCACGGCCCGGCGCCGATAAAGATCCCGTTATAGAACCAGTCCGATCCCCAGTAGCCATAGGGAGCACAGGCGTAAGGATAATAAGCGTAGTAGCCCCACTCACAAACCGGCGGTCCGCCCGCGTAGTATCCCGGATACCCGACTGCCGGGCCGATGCCGATGCCCACCGCTATTTGAGCCTGGGCCGGCCGCGCCAGTGCCAGGGGCGCCGCCAGCAAAGCCACTATCAAAGCCGAGCGCAGAGCGCGCATGATCGAACCTCCCTGTCAGACCGCTCGCTGTCCTTCCTGGCGATTCGGCCTGAGCCGCGGCTTCCTGACCTCCTGGAATACCGTGCTGCCTCTATAAACATTAGACGCCGCAAAATGTTGCGGCGAATCGGAGTTTCCGAAACCTCTCAATCGAGAAGCTTTCCCGGCAATGTCTCAGTTCGGATTTCCGCTCACACCCAAAGCATGCCTGACGGGTCAGCGCATTCCGTCGGGCGAGTCGCGCGACTCAGCAGGAACGTACGTCAACCGAATCAGGTCCTCGACGATGAGATCGCTGGCCACAAGGTGGAGCGGCGGCCGGGGACCCGCGAAGTATGGCTTGCCGCTGCCAAGCACGACAGGGCGGAGGTAGATCCGATACTCATCGATCAGACCGGCCTCGGTCAGGCTTTGCGCCAGCTCGGGTCCGGCAACGTCAATCTCGCCGGTCAGCTCAGCCTTCAGCCTGCGTATCACCGCCTCGACGTCATCCGCCACAAGCGTGGCGTTGGGGCCAACGGTCCTGAGCGTGCGCGACACGACCCATTTCGGCTGGCTTCGCCACGCCGCCGCGAATTCGTGGTCATCCGCGTCCCAGTCAGGAAGGTCTTCGTCCCAATAACGCATGACCTCGTACATGCGGCGACCGTAGATGAGGCCCGTCACGCCACGCATATGCTCGACGAAGTGGCGGAACGCCACGGGCGCAGGCGGCCCCATCTTCAGGTGGTCGACGTAGCCATCCAGAGACTGATTCAACACGTAGGCAAGTCTCGCCATGCTGCAAACCTCTCACCACTGGCGCCACGGGGGATAGTACCACTGTGGCGGATAAGGATACCAGGGCACCGAGAAGATCGCCATCAGGAAAGCGATGATCCATCCGATCCCCGTCCACCCCAGAAACAAATTCAGCATGAAGATGCCCGTGGCGTTGTGCGTGCGCCGCGCCACCGCGATGAGAGCGGGCAGGAAATAGAGCCCGACACCGATGAGCCCGGCCATAGAAGCCTCCCGAAGAGTTCCCAAAAGAGCAGTACGCAGAGGGCAGGGAACGGGTTCCATCAAGAATACCTCTGCACCGCCGCTGGGATGGCCTTTTCGCCCTGCAAAAAAGCAACGCACCCGGAGGCGGGGAGCCTCGACGGGTGCGCACAGGCCGGTTTTTGGGGACGCGGCCTTCATCGGTCGTTCTTCTTACCTGCGGTGGAAGTCGTCATGGCCGCGCACGTCCCGGCCCCGGTCCCGATCGAAGTCGCGATAGTCGTCGCGATCGTAGCGGCGGACGTCCACGCGACCGTAGTGGGTGCCGTACGCGCCCACATAGGGGCCGGCCCCGTAGCCGCCAAACATCCAGCGTCCCGGCACCCACACGCTTCCGTAGTAGTAGCCCGGAGTCCAGATGTAGCCCACACCCGGGCATGGAGGAACGGCTACCGCGACCGGCGCCACGCCCACGCGGACGCCAAACCGGATCTGAGCCTGTGCCGCCGCCGCGCCCACTGCCAACATCCCGCTCAATGCCACTGCACGAAGAATGCTTTTCATTGCGAGACCTCCTCGGGTTCCTCTTCGAATTTCTCTCGATTTGGAAACCCACATCTCGTCGTTCTGGACCACTCGAACGCATCTCCACGCGAATTGTTGCGGTGGATCTGCCGCCCGCAGCGGGCTCACCGGCACAAATTAAATGAATCTTCGGATCTGAACCGTTGCGCGCGGCGGCCCAGCTCTGCCGGTGTGTCAAGAGTGAAACTGACCCTGCTGAAGTGTTCTGCTCGACAGCAGTGGGACAATAGAGATGTATGGAAATGCTGGGGCTTTACGTCTCCGTTCCTTTTTGCCGATCCAAATGCACGTACTGTAACTTCGCGTCCGGCGTTTTCCCCGCCGCGCATCATGAGCGCTACGTCGCTCGCCTTGAAGAAGACCTTCGGCAATCCCGCGCCCGCGCGCATCGCTGGGGCGCGGTTCTTCCCCAGGCCGCCGACTCCATCTACTTCGGCGGCGGTACGCCCTCTCTCCTCGCTCCCACGCTCCTCCGCCGCCTGTTCACCGGCCTGCGCCGCGAATTTGCCGTGATGCCTACCGCGGAAATCACCGTCGAGTGCGCCCCGGGCCAGATCGACCCCGCTGTGCTCGACATGCTCGTTGAATGCGGCGTCAACCGCATCAGCTTCGGCGTGCAGTCGTTCATCGATTCGGAAGCCAAAGCCATCGGCCGCCTGCATAATCGCGCTGCCGTTCTTGAGGACATCCGCCGTGTGCGCGCCGCCGGCATCGCCGATATCAGCGTCGATCTCATCGCCGGTCTCCCGGGCCAGACCCTGCACTCCTGGTTCGAATCGCTTGGCATTCTCACCGACTCCGGCGTCGACCACGCCAGCATTTACATGCTCGAGGTCGATGACGACTCCCGCCTGGGCCGGGAGTTGCTCGCTCACGGCGGACGCTATCGCGCGGACGAAGTTCCCCACGACGACCTCATCGCCGATATGTACACCGAGGCCATCGCGTTTCTCGCCGGGCACGGCCTCGCCCAGTACGAAATCTCCAACTTTGCCCGCAAGGGGTGCGAGTCGCGCCACAACCGGAAATACTGGCGCCGCCAGCCCTACCTCGGCTTCGGACTCGACGCCCACTCCATGCTGCACACCCGCGCCGGAGCCTCTTTGCGCTTTGCCGCCATCGACGACCTGGACGCGTATCTCGGCGATCAGCCCGCACCCGCGCCGCGCACACTCACCCGCGAAGAGGAGCTGGAAGAAGCCTGGTTCCTTGGCCTGCGGATGAATGAAGGGGTGAGTCTCGCCGATCTGCGCCGCGACTTCTCCGCCGCAGCGGTGCGCGATTGCCTCGCGACCGTTGCCGATCTTGAGCGCGAGAACCTCGTCACCTTCTCCGGCGGCGATCGCGTGGCCCTCACCGCGCACGGCCGCATGCTCTCCAACGAAGTCTTCGAGCGCTTCCTCGCCGAGCCCGCCGTAGCCTAGAGGCAGCTCCCAGCTCCCAGCTCCCGGCTCCAGGCTACCGGCTGCACCTCTACAATGAGGGAGACGCCCCATGTCGACCGAAACCGCTGTTCTCGCCGAAGACGCCCTCCGCACCCCTGCCGCTCTCATCGATGTCCGCAGCGATACCGTCACGAAACCGACGCCCGCCATGCGCGCCGCCATGGCCGCTGCCGAGGTTGGCGACGACGTCTACGGCGAAGATCCCACCATCAATCGTCTCGAAGCCCGTGCTGCTGAAATCTTCGGCCGCGAAGCGGCGCTCTTTCTCCCCAGCGGCACCATGGGCAACCAGACCGCCATCCGCCTGCTCACACAGCATGGACAGGAAGCCATCGTCGAAGCCCGCGCTCACATCGTCGAGTGGGAGATCGCCATGGCCTCGGCCTTCTCCGGCGTGCAGCTTCGCACCATCGCCGCGCCGCGCGGCATCCTTACGTGGAGCGCCATCGAGCCGCACATCACCGGCAAACACTACCACCGCGCCTCCACCGGCCTGATCGCTCTTGAAAACACGCACAACATGGCCGGCGGCACCGTCACGCCTCTCGAAGTCACAGAAGAAATCTGGGCCGGCGCCGCGGAGCGCAATCTGCCCGTCCACCTCGACGGCGCTCGCATCTTCAACGCCGCCGTGGCCCTCGGTAAAGATGTCCGCGCGCTCACTCGCGGCTTCAGCACCGTAATGTTCTGCCTCTCGAAAGGCCTCGGCGCGCCTGTCGGTTCCATGCTGGTGGGCACGGTCGAGCAGATGGATCGCGCCCGCCACATCCGCAAATCCCTCGGCGGAGGAATGCGCCAGGCCGGCATTCTCGCCGCCGCGGGACTCATCGCGCTCGAAGAGGGTCCGCAGCGCCTCCACGAAGATCACGCCCACGCGCGGATCATCGCCGAGGCCATTGCCGCTTCCGGCCTGGCCGAGATCGACCTCGACGCCGTCCGCACCAACATCGTCATCTTCACCCTGCCCAACCACGGCGATGCCGCCGCCTTCGTCGAAAAGCTCAAAGCCCGCGGCGTGCTGGCGGGAACCACCGGCCGCCACAGCGTCCGCTTCGTCACCCA
>DASXFH010000127.1:0-2572 GCA_036489655.1 Acidobacteriaceae bacterium
AGGTGCTTGAATTCGGAGATATTCGCTGGGAGCTGGAGCCGCGGGGCGAAGGCACGCGACTGACGCTGTGGCATAGCATCGATCGCCGGTATGTCGCGTGGGGTGCGGCCGGGTGGCACATCTGTTTCGACGTTCTGGATCGGCTGCTGAGCGGGGATCCGATGGGGCGCATCGTGGGCGGGGACGCAATGCAGTTTGGCTGGAAGCGGCTGGTTGCGGAGTACGCAGAGCAGTTTGGCGCAACCGCGCCGAGTGGGACGGCGGAAGAGTAAATCGGGAGGAGGCGGTATGCGCTGGAATCAATGGATGCGGCAGATCCACCGCTGGCTGTCGGTAGCCTTTACGCTGGCGGTGCTGATCAATCTGGTGGCTGTGCTGCGGGGGAAGTACACATCGGCGCTGGGACTGGTGGCGGTGGCTCCGCTGGCGCTGATGTTCCTGACCGGCGTGTACCTGTTCATGCTGCCTTATGCGGTGCGGTGGCGGAGAGATAGCCATTCAAGGTGAGGGGTATGCCATCCTGGCATCGTCCCATATACTCACGCCAGAGCCATCGCATAGTGGGAAGCGCGCCAATTGTGGGTTCGGGCGAAGCTGTGCGTGGGGCGGAAGGAAAAAACCGTGCTGGGCGCTTTGCGTTTCATCTGGAATGCGACCACCGGCCATCGTTTGCGGCCGTGGCGAAGCGAGTATCTGAAATGGCGCGTTGAGACCTACTCAGGGATGAAGGCCGAGGAGCTGCGGGCGCGCGACGTGATCGGCTTCGCGTGGCAGGAGAAGGGAAATCTGCTGCGCTTTCTGCGCTGGACGGATCGCATGGACGCGTGGAAGCGCGCCGGTGGCAGCCGCGGGCCGCAATCAGGAGAATGATCGGACGAGCGATGGGCGAGCAGCGGAGGACGCGGCGGGAGTTCCTGAAACAAACGGCTGCCGCGATGGCTGCCGGCGGAGCAGCCGCGGTGTGGCCGCTGGGCTGCGGGGCAAAGAACGCGTCCGCTGGCGGAAAAGGCGCGCCAGGAGCGCGCGGACAGGCGCCGACGCTGACCGATGTGAACGGACCGCGCTCATTGCGAGCGGCGGCGGCAACGCACGGGCTGTTGGTGGGCTGTGCGGTGATTCCGGAGAAGCTGGACGGCGAGGCGGAGTACGCGAAGGCGGTCGCGGAGCAGGCCAGCATCGTCGTCCCGGAGAATGCGCTGAAGTGGGCGGCGCTGCGACCGTCGCCGGAGCAGTTCGATTTTCGCGGCGCGGACGACATTATGGTGTTTGCGCTGACACACGAGCAGCGGGTGCGCGGACACAATCTGTGCTGGCATGAGGCGCTTCCTTCGTGGTTCGCGAGCACGGTGAATCGCGAGAACGCGGCCCATTTTCTGACGCAGCATATTGTGACGGTGGCGGGACGGTATGCGGGGAAGATCCACTCCTGGGATGTGGTGAACGAGGCGGTGGATGCGAAGAGCGGGCGTGCGGACGGGCTGCGGGATTCGCCGTGGCTGCAGCTGATGGGGCCAGGGTATATCGAGCTGGCGTTTCGCACGGCGCGGGCGGCCGATCCGCATGCCTTGCTGACTTACAACGACTATGGGATCGAGCTGGA
Organism: Acidobacteriaceae bacterium; assembly: GCA_036489655.1. GTDB lineage: Bacteria > Acidobacteriota > Terriglobia > Terriglobales > Acidobacteriaceae > Palsa-343. The sequence continues at coordinate 1,601 of DASXFH010000127.1, forward strand.
CACGCCGGAGCAGATCGACAAGCGCGGGCAGGTGCTGATGCTGGTGCGTCGACTGCGGGCGCGGGGTGTGCCGATTGACGCGGTGGGAGTGCAGAGCCATCTGACGGCGGGCGATCCGCTGCCGGGCACGGGGCTGATCCACTTTGTGCGCGAGCTGGCGGCGATGGGGCTCGAGGTGTTCATCACAGAGATGGACGTGAACGATCGCAGGCTGCCGGAAGCGGTGGAGGCGCGGGATGCCGCGGTGGCGGGTGTCTATCGCGACTACCTGACCATGATGCTTGCGGAACCGAATGTGAATGCGGCGCTGACGTGGGGAATCACGGATCGCTACACGTGGCTGCAGGGCGCGAAGCATGGGCGGGCGGACGGGCGTCCCGAGCGGCCGCTGCCTTTCGACTATGACTACCAGCCGACGCCGGCATTTTTTGCGGAGCGGGCGGCAGTCGAGACGCGGCGGAAGGCGGTACTGCCGGCGGAGAATCCGTATGCGCCGTTTCGGCCGGGGACTGCGGGGCCGGGCAGTCTGTTGTAATGAGAAGTATGGTGCGGCGCTGGTTGTGTGCGGGTTTCGTGCTGGTGGTTGGGGGAATGGGGGCCGCGCCGGTCGTGCAGGCGCAGCAGCCGTTTCCGGAAGAACCGCCCCAGAGCCAGTCCAAGCCGCAGGCGGAGCCTTTTCCAGGAGAGCCGGCGCAGACGCCGCCGCAACCGTCTGCTGCGCCGAGCGCGCCGTCTGCGACAACGTCGGCGAAGGTCGATCCGCGCGATCCGAACCTTTATCTGCCGACGTTTCGTGTGAGCACGAGTGTAGTGATTGTGCCGACGCTGGTGGAAAAGGAGGACGGGGAGGTTCTGTACGGGCTGAAGACGAAGGATTTTCAGGTGCTGGACAATGGCGTGCCGCAGAAGGTGCAGGTAGACGATGATCTGGACACGCAGCCGGTATCGCTGGTGGTGTGCGTGGAGCGGGGG
>DASXFH010000249.1:0-3704 GCA_036489655.1 Acidobacteriaceae bacterium
TACCGGCAAGGTGCTCCTCGGCTTCGGCGTTCTCGATGACAATCGGCTCCTCACTGATGTTGCCGCTGGTCATCACAAGCGCGGCGTCCGCCTGCCACCGCTCGCGAAGAATCCGAAACAGAATGTCGTGCATGGGCGTGCAGGGCAGCATCATCCCGGTAGTGGGATTTCCGGGGGAAACGCCGTCGGCCAGATCCGTGTCGGGGCGTCGGCGCAGGAGCACGATGGGCCGTTCCGGGCTGACCAGAGCTGCGCGTTCCGCTGCGGAGACGAAGCAGAGCGTTTCGGCAACAGCAGCATCTGCAACCATGATGGCGAAAGGCTTCTCACTGCGGCGCTTACGGCGGCGCAACTCAGCGACCGCAGCCGGTTGACGGGCATCGCAGGCCAGCTGGTAGCCGCCCAGGCCCTTCCAGGCCACAATGCCGCCGGAGCGCAGGACATCCGCCACATGTTCAAGAATGGAGCGGCTGGTCGTAAGCCGCGGCTCGGCGTCGGATGCGGGCGCCAGTTGGAGCCGCGGACCACAGACGGGGCAGGCATTCGGCTGGGCGTGGAAGCGCCGATTCTCCGGATTCTCGTATTCGTGGCGGCAGTCGGCGCACATAGCGAATTCCGCCATTGTGGTCATCGGCCGGTCGTAGGGGACATCCAGGATGATGCTGTAGCGGGGACCGCAATTCGTGCAGTTGGTGAAGGGGTAATCGTAACGGCGATTCTCGGGATCGCGGGTGTCTGCCAGACAGGCTTCGCACACACAGATATCAGGTGGAACCAGCGCGAAGGCGGATTCGCCGCCCCCGCTTTCATGGATGGAAAAGCCCGATTCGCCGAGGGCGGGAATCTCCGATCGCTGAATCTGCGTAATTCGCACCAGAGGAGGCGCCTCCGCCGGCAGGGCAGCGATAAAACCGTCCAGAGTGGCGGGAGGACCTTCCACCTCGATGAACACTCCCCGGGGGGAGTTCAGCACAAAACCGGCGAGACCGTGGCGGCGTGCCAGGTTGTACACGTAGGGACGAAACCCCACACCCTGAACCACGCCGCGAATCTGTAGCTGCAGCCGGACGTTTTGCGTGTCGGGAATCGCCGAAGCTCCTCGAGACATTATGGAACAGGCGATTCAGCCCCGCACGTGGGTTTGTCTCAGGCCTGCTGCACGAACTCGAGGTCGAGCGTGATCGTGACCATTTCGCCCACCATAACTCCGCCGGTTTCCAGGGCGGCATTGAAGGTCAGACCAAACTCCCGACGGTCGATCTTTGTGGTTGCCGAGACGCCGATGCGCGTATTGCCCCATGGGTCTTTGGTCGGTGGCGTCGGTCCTTCCACGACAAATTCCACTTCGCGGGTCGCTCCATGAATGGTCAGCGGACCGGCGACAGCCAGGGTTCCATCGGACCGGCGCGTCACGCGGCTGGATTGGAAGGTCAGGGCAGGGAACTTCTCGGCGTCGAAGAAGTCAGGGCTTTTCAGGTGCGTGTCGCGCTGAGGGTCATGCGTGTTGATCGTGGCCACATCAACCGACGCTTCAACGCGGGCGCGTTCGAGGTTCGCGGGATCGTAGCTCAGCGAACCGGCAACACCGGTGAACTGGCCCCGGACGTTGGAAATCATCATGTGTTTGACCCGGAATTCGGCCACGGAGTGGACCGGATCGATCTTCCAGGTGGTTGCAGTATTAGCAGAAGCGGCGGTTGCGCTCATGATGTCAGGCTCCTCCTTGTTCATTCGATTCGACAGGGATATATCCGTTGCAACAAATAATGGTGAGGTCCTACGCTGGATTGCGACGCGTCGCGGCCAGCAGATCGCCCAATGCCTTCAGCTCCTTAGAGGTGAGATGGCCCAGCTGGCGGCGGTGAAGCTCCTGAATCGGCAGATCCAGCCGCGAAAGAAGAGCCAGTCCGGCAGGCGTGATGCGAACCAGAACGCGCCGTCGGTCCCGATCCTCGCGACCACGGTGGACGAGGTCACGTTTTTCCAGACGATCCACCAGGCGCGTGATATCGGGTTCACGGTTGATCATGCGGGCCGCAATCTCCCCGCATAACAGGCCCTCCGGAGCACCGCGCAGGATGCGAAGCACGTTGTAGGGAGCCGGCGAGAGGTCGTGCTCCCGGAGAAGCTGGGTCGGCTCGCGCGACAGGCGGTCGGCTGTGCGGACGAGCTCGACAAAGAGAGCCTCTTCCGGGCAGGCGGCCACCGGGGTCATGGGCAGACGATTCTGAACCATCGCCCTTATTAGATACCTGTTGCAACAGAGAGGGTGCGGGCGGTTGCAGCTGAAGAGGGAGGCGGATGCCGGGTCTTAGTCGGCGATGGCGAGACGGTCTCCGGGTTCAATGCGGCAATGGTCGATGTGACCTGGCGCCAGCTCCAGCATGCTGTGAATTTTGAAGTTCACATTGGTGATTCGCCAGGGCGGCAGGCGGCGCCAGACTTTCAGAACGCGGAGGCTCTTGTCGAGCCCCACGACATCAATGGGGAAGCGCATCCCGATGGTGTGAACGCCGGAGGAGGGCCGGATCAGGATGCCGGAACCGGGTTCCAGGCCGTTTTTACCGAGAAGGCCGAACAATCGCGTAAGGAAACTGTCGGCGAGACCGATATCGGAACCGATCGTTACGGCCTTCTCCGGGATAGTGAGAGTCAGATGCTTCATGGCGATCCACCCCTGCCGGAACTACAGGCGGCAAGGTGTTTATGGCTGAGGAGACAAACTACCGGCAGGACGAGGCGAACCTCGCCGGGGCGGCAGGTTGGGGACCGGTCAGTCGTGCTGCCGGCCCAGGAGCCGGGAGAATTAAACGGTTCTCTTTCTGCGCAGCACGATCACGCCCAGAACGAGGGCGCCAAGGGCGGCCGCAACGACGCGAATCATCAGATTGGAGGCCATCGCAATTCTCCTTTCCCGGCAGGAGCCGTCATTTCAGGGCAGATCCGCGGCAGGGCCAGAATCAGGCAGTCTTCTTTCTCCTGCGCATGATGATGAAGCCAACGACAACCACAGCAAGAGCCAGCGCAATAACGCGCACGATCATGGATGAGGGCATTGCAGTTCTCCTTTCCGGTGCGTCCGCACAGCGGGGCACGCGTGTTCAACCCACGAAATCCATTCCCCGCCTCAGTGCAGACTGTTGCTCAGGGTGATGACGGCCGGAGCCAGCAGCACGATGAACAGACAGGGAAAAATAAAGAACACCAGCGGGAACAGAATCTTAACCTTGGTCTTGGCAGCGGCTTCCTCGGCTCGCTGCCGGCGCGCCTGCCGGATCTCTTCCGAATAGCGGCTGAGGGCGCGGACAATCGGAGTTCCGAACCGGTCCGTCTGCTGCAGCATCGTGACCAGCGAGGCGAACTCCTCAATTTTGGTACGGTCAGCCATGCTCTGCCACGCGTCGAGGCGCGGCTTGCCGGCACGCTGCTCCAGGTTGATCTGGTTGAACTCCTCGTTGAGCTCGGGATAAGAAACGGAAATCTCCTGGCCGATGCGCAGCAGCGCCTGATCCAGCCCCAGGCCCGCTTCCACGCAAATCACCAGCAGATCGATCGCATCGGGAATGCCTTTCTGGATCTTCTTCTTGCGCTTATTCACCATGCGGGTCAGCCAGAGGTCGGGGAGCAGATAACCGACCGCCGCCAGAGACAGGCACCAGAACGCGGTATTGGTGCGAATAAAAGTGCCGCCCAGAATGCCCAGC
>DASXFH010000252.1:0-3182 GCA_036489655.1 Acidobacteriaceae bacterium
CAGAGCATGCTCCGTACCGTCATGGATCTTCTCCAGCTACCGAACCCTCCGGGCGCGGCGGCCACTGCGCCTTCCATGTCGGAGTTCTTCACCCAGCCATAAGCCGCGTGAATCGCTACGGCAAGCAGCCCAGCCGTCGCAGGATCTTGCGTGTAAGCCCAGTCAGCGGTCGCTCGGACAAATCGCGCACCGGGACCCACTCACCTTCCAGTCCGCGCGTCGTCCCGCTTCGCACGTACACATCCACCACATGATTCGTAACCGTGATGGCATGCCGCACCGTGAACTCCGGTGAGTCGGCGGCTGTCGCCTCATACGCCGGCAACTCCCACATCCCCGCCATGAGCGATGCATCCACAGCTCGCTGTACCAGGCGCACCTGACTCTTCGAAGCGGCCCCGCGCAGCCATACCACACGCGCACCGTGCTGCCGCTGCTGCGCGCGGCGCGCCGGCACCGGATGCTCACCCCGCGTGCGGCACCACGGCTGCCACGGACATCCCAGGCACAATGGGCCGCGCGGCAGACATACCGTCGCTCCCAGTTCCATCATTCCCTGGTTAAAGTCTCCCGGCTGCTCCGGATCCACCAGCACTCCCGCAAATGTGCCGACTCTGGTTGCAAATCCTGCCTCCGCGGCCGACCATCCAGCCACCCGCGCCAGCACACGCTCCACATTGCCGTCGACCACGGCCACCGGCTCACCGAATGCGATGCTGGCCACGGCTGCTGCCGTGTACGCTCCCACCCCAGGCAGCGCCCGCAAGCCTTCCGCGGCGTGAGGCATCGCGCCTGCGAACTCCTCCACCACTATCTTCGCCGCGCGATGCATCATGCGCGCGCGCCGGTAGTAGCCCAGCCCGCTCCATAGCGCCAGCACCTCCGCTTCGCTGGCTGCCGCCAGCGCCTGCACGGTGGGAAACGCCGCAAGAAAGAGCCGGTAGTGCTCCAGTACCGCAGCCACACGCGTCTGTTGCAGCATGATCTCTGAAACCCAGATGCGATATGGATCGCGCGTTGTGCGCCACGGCAGATCGCGCTTGTGCGCTCGATACCACGTCAGCAAAGCGGCGCGCATCTCTCCGGCTTCATCCGCCGCGAGCCGTAAGACAGAACCCGCTGCAGGCGCTTCTACGGCCGCCCTCGCCGCCGGGGACTTAGCTGCAGCCGTCATTGCTCTTGCTGGACAGGTCATGCACCGTCAGCAGATAACCGCGGTAGTCCTTGCTTTTATCGGTCTTGCCCGTAGGCTGTGGCTGCTGCCACACCGCCAGGGCGCTCAAGGTCTGTGGACGTCCCGCGCACCCGGCGCCCGGCGTCGCGGCCACAACTTTCTCCGCCTGCATCTGCACCGTGTACACCAGATTCATGTCGTTCACCGCTGGCGTCACCGCAACCTCGCTCACCTGCACGCCGTGAATCCCCAGCGACTGGAGCCACGGCACAATCTGCGCGCGCGACACCACCTGCCCATCCACCCGCCAGACCGCATTCGGCGCCAGCAGCGCATTCGCCTGCGTCCACTTCGCCTGCTCCACATCCTGCCAGAAGATGCGATCCGCCTGCTCGGCACTCGTGGTCTGCATCACCGTCGGCTGTTTCAGATCCGGGTACACCGTGCAGCCGCCGAGCGCCAACACCATCAAGACCACGGCTGCAAGACCTGTGGTGCGTGCGCCGCCACACACTCGCCTGCCTGAGCCGTCCCGCGATCGCCGCCTTGCCGTGTCGTGCATACCCGCTAGCGTAGCAGCCCCTTGCTGTTCAGGCGAAAGGCATACACCGTCGCCGCAATATGCAGAACCAGATTGCTTCCTCCCAGCAGCAGCGGGTGCAGCGCGGCATGTGTCGGAAGCGCAAAGTACCGGTGCAGCAATATCGGCCAGGAGATCGCGCACAGCCCCGCAACCAGCACCGTGGACGCTAGCATCAGCCCGGCGCCCACCCGCCGCATCGCCACCAGCAGCCACGACGCCACCACCATCAGCAATGCATTCAGGTCGGCAAGCGCCAGCGAGGCAAGGGAAGCCGACGCCATAAGTTGATGCCGCATCTCCGGCGTGAACTTGAAAATCAGCACATAGAGGACGCTGCCCAGCGAGAAGAGCCACACCGCCGTGAAATAGAACGCGACAATGTACACGCCCACCGGCTTCTTCACTGGCTCACTTGGTGCAAGTGCGCGCCCGTCCGCCCCTGGTTCGCTTCGTCTCTCCGTCACAAATTCGTTTCCTCGTCATGCTTTCTGCCCATTCAACAATACATAGCATCGCTGTCCGCTGTCGTGACGAGCCTCTGGATTCATAAAAAGTGCGAGTGCGTTGGAGAAAGATGTCTGTTGCTGCTAACCTTTGGATTCGATTGACCGCAGTAAGTTCAAGATCCGCAAATGATGCACGCACCGCCAATGCTTGCCTCACCGGATCATCCTTCTAAGGAGACATCCGGCATGGACACCCGGCGACTCTTCACATTGAAGTCGCTGTCGATCATGCTGCTGCTATGTTTCCTCCTCACGGCTGAAGAGATCCTCCATTTGGTGCGAAGTCGCCCGGATCATGTAGACGATACGCGGACGATCGCGTTTCACCCGGGCTGCACACCGCTCGAAGTAACAGGTCGCGTCCTGCGCTGTCCGGTGCACGGCTACGGCGAAATGAATTTTCTATGTTCGGAGGCAGGTTGCTGGGCGAAAGAGCCTTCTAATGGACTATTCATTACTCCTACAGAGCAAACGCTCTTCGACAATCACTTTAGGCACGCCGCTGAAAATCGCGCCAAATGATCTCAACATCAAAGAGTGACCGCCGGACCGCTAAAGACTCCATCAACATGTCGTCGCCCCTTTGGCTTCCACAGAGCCTCCGGTATTTTCTCTTCGCGGTCCTTGGCCTCACCATCGTTTCCCTCGGTTACTCATTGGTAGCGCGCGAGTTGGGATTCGGCCTGCCGTACTCATTCTCTTACCTTTTAATTCCTGGCGCTTTCTTCTCTGACTTTTCTGAATTTTTGTTGCGTTTTCCGCATTTCGGAACCCCGGAGTTCTTCGGCCAAACGGGCTACTTCATGTATCCACCGGCTATGGCACTCCCCATCGAAGCCTTCTACGCTACACCACATCCGATCAAAGCCTTTGCTGTATTCCTCGTGGCTGCTGGAGTCTTCTTCACCTTCTGCTTCTA
>DASXFH010000262.1:0-6963 GCA_036489655.1 Acidobacteriaceae bacterium
TAAGTAAACGTTGTGTACGAAAGCCCAAAGCCAAACGGAAACAGCGGTGAGTTGGGAACATCGATGTAGCGAGACAAATACTTGGTCGACTGTGTGGGTGGGCGCGAGAGGTCGGCGTTGCCCGGTGGCCGGCCGGTGGGCAGCTCGTTATAGTAAAGCGGCTCCTGTCCCACCGCACGCGGAAAGCTAATAGGAAGCTTCCCGCTCGGCGAGTTGTCCCCGAAGAGCACCGCGGCCAGAGCCGGACCAGCCTCCACGCCGGGATGCCAGGCCTGCAGAATTGCGGGCAGGTGCTCCGCCGCCCAGTTCAGAATCAGGGGACGCCCGGAGAAGACGATCAGCACGATGGGTTTGCCCAGCGCGGCCACGGCCTGCAGAAGCTGCAGTTGATTCCCGGGCAGGTCAAGCGATGCCCTCGACGTCGCCTCGCCCACCATGCTCCTCGGCTCGCCGAGCGCCATCAGCACCACGTCAGCCTTCTGCGCTGCATCCAGCGCAGCCGGGAAGCCGCTCTCCTCCGTGCCGCGCGCGTTCGTTCCTTGGGCATAGAGAAGTTGTCCGCCGTCGCGCTCTACTCGCTCCCGAATTGCAGTGAGCGGCGTAACCACATCCTCGCTCTTCCCCGCGATCGACCACGCGCCCAGCATGTCTCCGGCCGAGTCCGCAAACGGTCCGATCAACGCAATCGTCTGGTGCGCCGCACCCACCAGAGGCAGCAACGGCCGGCCTGCGACGGAATGATTCTGCAGCAGAACGAAGGACTCGATCGCAGCCTGCCGCGCCAGGACTCGATGCTCCGGCACAGCATGGAACACCTCCTTCGCAGGGTCGACATACGGATGATCGAATAACCCGAGAGCAAACTTGATCCTCAACACGCGGCGCACGGCAGCATCGATATCGCCCATCGGAACCGCACCGGACTGAACCAGTTGCGGCAGATTCTTCTGATAGGTGTGCGAGTTCATCTCGATATCGAGCCCCGCAGTCACAGCCCGTCGCGCCGCCTCCCCTTGATCCAGCGCAACCCCGTGCGCCACCAGCTCGGCGACAGCGCCGGAGTCGCTGACGACGGCTCCATCGAAGTGCCACTCCCCGCGTAGAACATCCGTCAGCAGAAAGTGGTTGGCTGTAGCGGGCACCCCATCCACCGTATTGAACGAGCTCATCAGCGAAGCCGCGCCGGCCCTCACCGCGGCCTCATAGGGCTTGAGATACACCTGCCGCAGCGTGATCCGCGACAGCTCGGCCGGCGCATAATCCCTTCCGGCCTCGGCCGCGCCGTACGCGGCGTAGTGCTTCACGCACGCCGCCACGCTGTCAGGATTCGCGAGGCTCGTGCCCTGATAACCCTCCACCGCCGCTCGTGCAAGTGCAGCCCCCAGAAAAGCATCCTCGCCGGAGCCTTCCATCACCCGGCCCCAGCGCGGGTCGCGGCTGATATCGACCATCGGCGCATAGACCCACCGCACTCCCGCCGTCGAGGCCTCTTCAGCGGCCATACGCGTCAATCGCCGATCGAGGTCTGTATCGAACGTGGCAGCTACCGCCAGAGGAATCGGATAGATCGTGCGGTAACCATGAATGACATCCGATCCAAACAGCAGCGGAATGTGCAGACGCGAATGTTCGATCGCCTCATGCTGCAGCTCGTTGGTCTGAACCGCGCTGGCCAAATTGATGACGGAACCTTGGAACGCTGGCCCCAGTGAGATCGAACCCATCGCCGGTGCGGCATGGAGATCGGCTGGCCCTGTGATGACAGGCTGCCCTTGGGGTCTCCCGTAGACCACCATCTGCGCCAGCTTCTCCTCCAGAGTCATGTGTGCGATGAGCTCATCGATCCGTCGCTCAGTGGCCGGATTGTCCAGTTGAGGATTCGGATGGATCGGCTCAGTCGCAGACCTCTGAGCGCAGATCGCAGCCGGCGAGCCGCAAAGCAGCGCAGCGGACGTCACCCAGACCGAGAGCGCTCTGGGTGCGCTCGAGAAGCAGTTCCACTTCATGCCTCTTGCATCCATCATGGCGCCAGGTTCACATGCCCTGTCAGCCGGTCGTCTGCCGAAGAGTTCCCCACTGTTATGTCGAACCGACCCGGATCCATCTTCCACCCATGTGTCGCGACGTCGTAGTACGAAAACGAACGATCGTTCAGCATCAAGGCCACGTGCCGACTCGCGCCCGGCGCCAGCGACACTCTGGCAAACGCCTTCAGCTCCTTCACCGGCCGTCTCACCTTCGCCGAAGGATCGCCGACGTAAACCTGCGCCACCTCGGCGCCTTTCACGCTTCCCGTATTCCGCACATCGAACTCCACCGTCAGCCGCTTGTCCCCGCTGCCCGGCGTAAGCTTCAGGTTCGAAATCGCAAACGTCGTATAGGACAACCCGAATCCAAATGGAAACAGCGGCTGCTTGTGCATCGACGTGTAGTACCGATAGCCATAGAACAGACCCTCGCTATACGGAATCGTTCGTTCTGGTCCGGGCTCCTCGTAATAGTGTTCATAGGTCGGATTGTCCGAAGCCAGCCGCTCCCAACTCATCGGCAGCTTGCCCTCCGGCGAGAGCCCGAACAGCACCTGCGCCAGTGCCTTTCCCGTCCACTGTCCGCCATACCAGCTATCGATCAGCACCGGCACGCGATCGATCCACGCATGCGCATCCACTGCCCCACCCGCCTGCACATCCACAACCGTCCTTGGATTGAGCGACGCGGTCGCCTCGACCAGCTCATCCTGCCCCCACGGCAGCTCAAACGGACGGTCGAACCCTTCGCTCTCGTAGGTCGCATTCATTCCCACCGCTACAATTGCCGCGTCGGCCGACCTCACCAGCTTCTTCTCCGCCGGCGTCATCAGCGCATCCACCGCCACCAGCCCGAGCCCCAGGTGCGGCGCCGTAGCCTGGGTAAAATACCGCACCTCGATCTCCACCGCCTTATTCTGTTCCAACTCGACGCTGGCGTGCGCCGGCGTCGCCGGACCATCGTGGGCTTCCTGCTGTAGCGCGACCACGCCATTCAACTTGACCGTCGACTTATCCCGGCTGCCCTCCGCCACTGCCAGCACATACTTTCCCGTCGTTGCCGGAACAAAGCTCATCCGCCACAGGTACGTATGGCCCTGATCGTTGGCGCCTCTCTGCGGCTCATTCCCGTAGTTGTTGTTCTCCCGCCAGCCATTGAGCTTGCCGGCCGTTCCTGTTCGCACCGGCTTTCCGTCCACCGAGTCACCGTTGAACACCGATATCGTTCCCGACGCGAACTGCATTCCCGCGAACAGGTGCTCCGCCGTCGGCAGCCCAGCCACGTAATACACCTTGCCCCGGTCTCCCACCAGATCGGATATCCCCGTAAGAATCGAATCCGAAAAAAATGGCTGCACATGCGAGCTGCCCCCGCCACCGACAATCGACGGCGCCGCATTCGGTCCCAGCACTACGAACACGTGTTGCCGATTGGCGTTCAGCGGCAGCACATGCCCATCGTTCTTTAGCAGCGTCACGCTCTCCTCCGCCGCCTCCAGCGCGACCTTCGACGAAGCCTGCGACAGCAGCGGAATCGATAGATCCGCCTGATCGCGGTCCAGCCAGCCGAACCGCACTGCGGTTCGCAGAATTCGCCGCACCTTGTCATCCAGCGTCGCCTCGCTCACCGCGCCCGACTTTAACGCTGGCAGCAACGTCTGCGCGTTCATGAACGCCGCAGAGGGCATCTCCAGATCCAACCCGCCATTGGCTGCGGCGACGCCATCGTAGGTCGCTCCCCAGTCCGACATCAGAACGCCCTGGAAACCCCAGTCCTTCTTCAGAATGTCCACATTCAGTGTGTGGTTCTGCGTTGCATGTTCTCCATTCACCAGGTTGTAGCTGTCCATCACCGCGCCAACATCGCCATCCTTCACCGCCGCCTCAAACACCGGCAGATAGATTTCGTGCAAGGTGCGCTCATCAATGATCGAATCCGACCGATGTCTGTCGAACTCCGAGTTGTTCGCGTCATAGTGCTTCACCGTCGCACTCACGCCCTTGCTTTGCACTCCGCGAATGTAGCCCACCGCCATGCGCCCCGCGAGCCACGGGTCTTCGCCGAAATATTCCATGTTCCGTCCATTCAGCGGCGACCGGTAGATGTCCACGCCGGGACCCAACAGGAAATTCACTCCGCGCGCACGCGCATCATCCCCCAGGGCCTCACCCTCGCGAAGCGCTAGCTCTGTGTCCCAGGTCGCTGCCAGTGCGATCCCCGCCGGATACGCAGTCGAGGGTCCCCAGGTACGCACCCCCACCGGCCCATCCGACATCTTGAAGCGCGGCAGCCCAATCGACGTAAGCGCTTGCGTATAAAACGTGTCCGTTCCTCCGATCAGCTTGATCTTGTCCGCAGTCGACATCCGCGCAAGCATCACATCCACACGCTGTTCCACAGCCGGCGAATCAGGTATTGGAGCCTGCGCCTTCAGCGATACCGATCCCGTAACCAACACCGCAACTATGACGGCAACAAACCAGCCAGAACGACTCACGCGCGAACTCCACTCATACATGGAAAGGTTTCCATTGAAATTGTCCAACATCTATATCATGAACCGATCACGATGTGCAATCCACCGCTGCGTGGGTCTCTTTACCTCGTTTGCGCTTGTACGTCAGCGTTTGTTTTTCGCCGGCGCCGCTCCCGGAATCGCGATATCAGCAGTCCCGATCCGGCCATTTCCATCGGCGCGCACTACGAATCGAATCCGGTAGGTGTTCGGCCCCGGCGGCAGCGCAATCTCCACACGCGCCAGGGTCTCGGGATTTCGCTTTGCGGAATCGCTGTTCGGGCGGTGTGCCGTCACATCCACCGTCGCACGCCGCAGCACCTCATTCCGGTTGTTTACCGCCACCGCGACGACCGTCAGTTTGGCTGACTCGCTGCCTCCGTCCGCGATCCACACCAGTTCCTGCTCCGGCAATCCCACCACATAGATGTCCGGCGCGCCCGGTTTGGCGGCCGCTAAAACCTTCAGCCCGGTATAAACCATCGTGCTCTGCTCGGCCGCAGCCATGTCATACTTCAGCCGCGCCCCAGGGTGTGCCGGGTCATCGTTTCCCTGGGTATAGTAGCCATCGCGGTAGTAGGCATGGAGTCCCGGTATCGTAAAGGCAACCCGGATCTTGCGATACGGCTTCTCCGCGTCCGACGTATTCGTCGGACGGTACGAGATCGTGTAGTAGTTCACGCCGTCGCGCACGCTCTCGCCAATCTCCCGGTCGACATCGTTGCGCGAATAAAACGACTTCCCTCCCGTCGCCTTCGCCAACCCGGTGAAATTCACGTCACCCACGAATGGATCCGGCGCGGTCGCATCCATGACACCGTCGTCTGCACCCAGTATCGAGTCCGCATCTGTGGTTGTCGCAACGGTCGCGGTGAGAATCGTGGGATCGATCGTATACAGCGTGATTCGTGAATCGCGAAGCATGTTCACCGCCTGGTGCATTGCATACGTGATCGCCGCGACAGCGTTTGGCATGACGGCTGGAGAGCTCAGGTCGATGCCTGGAAAGCCTTTGCCGACCCAGATAACATTCTTGTGACCGGGGTGCCCCGCCGTCGCCTCGGCCACCTGCTCCAGCGCTCCCAGCGACTTCGCGAAGTTCATGATCTTGCTCTCGCCCGTCTGCAGGTTCCACGGATAGTGAGTCAGATGATGATTCAGCGCAGCCAGAATCGCCCCCCGATCCTGCGTGTAATCGTGCAGCACAAGAAACTTGTCAAAGCTCACCGCGATCAGCTCGGTGGGAGCCTGTACATGGTCGGACTGTGCGTTCAAATACTTCTTCAGCGCATAGCGTGCAAACGCCATGTCCTGGAAGCTGGTGTTCATCTCGTCGAGGACGATAACATCCACCGGCGACTGAGGCGCTCGCGCCTCCAGATCCGCCGTGGAAGTAATCGGCGCTCCGGTTGGAACATCGTGCGTCGTGGGCGGCTCAAAGTTCAGAATTGTCTGCGGGACCCCATCCTCGGTGATATGAAAATCATCGCGTGTCAGATCATTGCGCACCTGTCCCGAATGGCCGGTCACCACCACATCCAGCACCACCAGGCGCGCGTTCACCTGAAGCGTAGGTGCCCTCGACTGCAGGTCGGTTGAGCCCGCCTGTTGGGCGGCTCCGCGCGCTGCCGGTATCGCGAGAATCGCCGCGATAATAAGACTGCATTTGAAGCGGTCTACCATGCGTCCTCGGTGACTCGAAACGTTTCCAATTATTTAGACGTGCGCCGCACGGAAAAGACCGAATACCCTGGCTGCGTCTCAGCCGGCCGAAGGCGTCGCAATGCGTCGCTCCAGGGCAAGCTGCACCGGCGAACGGTCCTGCTCTTCCAAAAGGACAATCTCATTCCGCGCCCGCAACCAGCTTCGCGGAATATGGTACCAACGCTGCGATGGCGCCTCCGAGCCAGCCGCCTCGATCAGCCAGTATCGGCCCACCGCCTTCCCATTCACGAAGACAGATCCCTTGCCCATTCCGCTCGCATCGATCCTGTAATCCGCGTCGCTCGCCAGCGTCGCGTGATCCAGCGCAAACTCGCTCCTATGCCACGTCAGCGGCCGCGCCTCGCCACGCCTCACACTCCACCGCACCCCGGAGGTCTCAGGCAATCCTGCAATCTCGCCAGCCAGCCGCGGCCGCATTCGCCATCCCCGCAACGACGCGCCATCCAGCAGAACGCCCGCCCATATTCCCTTTCGCTCCATGTTCATCGGATAGCCGATCTGCCAATCGCCTTTGATCATCCCCAACGCCGTGCATAGCAGATCCAGCCGATGTCCCCCCGCGGCCAGCCGTCCCAGATTGAACTGATGCCTGGACCCATCCACATGCTCCTCATCATGTCGATTCGCCTCAATCCTCGGATACCTCGTACTCGACGCCACAATCGGTCCACGATTCTCATAGAATGGCCCCTCCG
>DASXFH010000296.1:0-1614 GCA_036489655.1 Acidobacteriaceae bacterium
CGCTTCCGCCTGCGCGACACAATGATCGCGTCGCGGGCGGCGTTTGCCAAAACCGGAAACCCCTCATACCGGTTCGTGGGGCAATGGCCGCCGTTCACACTCGCCAAGCATGAGACGATGCGCCTCGATGGTCACAGCAGCCTGCTTCTCGATCCGCTTGGCCCCGAAATCAGAAAGCTCTGGGATTCGTCACCCGCCTGACCGGCTTTGTGCAGCGGCATAAGACGATGTCGGTTGGTTCGACTCCGATTTCGTTTTGATCGCGGGCGTCACCAGCGTACCTTCGTTCGCAGCTACCTCGAGCGGGATGTCCCGATGTTCGTTCCGCGGGAAACGATCGGTCGATTCTGGACGATGCTTGCGAACTCAGCGGGCGGGCTGCGAAGAAGGGCGGTCCGATGAGGCAATCCGCCGCACGATGGTGCAAACCGTTGAAAGTGGTAGCGGGGGCGGTATCGGCTGTTCCGGCGAGCATCTTTGCAACGGGTTAAGGCCAATGGCACTTACTTAACGGCAAGCGCGGGGAGCACCTGACGGTAAGACTTTGAAAGATATGGGGAAGGCTGGCCGGGATTGGTAAGATGTTTGTTACCAGACATCCACCCGACCAACCCCGAGGCCAGCCTTGAGAGATCGTAGTGCCGCTTTTCAATCCCAGCAACATCAATTTCGCGTCGGAGGCCGGGCCGAACGGCTGGAGGCAGTGGATTTCTTCAACGCCCTCACGGGTCCTGGGCTGCTGGAGAAGACCGAGGCGCTGCTGCCGGAGCACCGGGAGCGAGAGTATCCGCCGACGGTGGCACTGGCGATGTTCCTGAAACAGGCTCTCTCGCAGGATCGTTCGTGCCAGAGAGCGGTCAACGGCTGGATCGCCCAGTGCGTGGCCGAAGGTCTGACGCCTCCGAGTGCGCGCACGGGCGGATACTGCCGGGCGCGCGTTCGGTTGCCGGAGCAGATGGTCACAGCGCTGGCGCGGGAAGCGGGTGAACTGCTTTGCCGTCAGGCTCACGCCGGCTGGCGCTGGCGAGGTCGGTCGGTGAAGCTTGGCGACGGAACCGGGGTCTTGATGCCGGACACCCATGAGAACCAATCTCGCTACCCGCAATCCTCCAGTCAGGCAGAGGGCGTGGGTTTTCCGCAGATGAGGCTGGCCGGGGTGGTGTGTCTGTCTACCGGGGCCGTCCTGGATGCGGCCATGGGGCCGCACGCAGGCAAGGGAAGCGGTGAGCTGTCGCTCAATCGCAGGCTCGAGGATGTTTTTCATGCCGGCGACGTGTTTCTCGCTGATGCCCTCTACTGCAATTACTTCCTCATCGCACGCCTGCAGGCTCGCGGGGTGGATGTGCTGTTTGAGCAGAACGGATCGCGGAGCACCGATTTTCGCCGCGGCGAACGTCTCGGTGCTCGCGACCATCTCGTACGTTGGGAGAAGCCCAAAGCGCGACCAGAGTGGATGGCTGCGGCCGATTACGCAGCCTTTCCCGCAGAGCTGATCGTGCGCGAGGTCAGCGTCGGCGGCCGCGTGCTGGTGACCACGATGCTCGATCCACGCCGCGCGTGCAAAAGAGAGCTGGGGAAACTCTACGAGCGCAGATGGAATATAGAGCTCGACCT
>DASXFH010000321.1:0-5774 GCA_036489655.1 Acidobacteriaceae bacterium
TGGCTGGGAAGGGCGTCGCCATTGAGGGGTCGTTTGAGCTGCCGCAGCTGGCGCGGCTGAGCGCCGAGGACCAGGTGTTTGTGGTGGCGTTCGTCCGGAGCCATGGATCGATTAAGGAGATGGAGCAGGTGTTTGGGGTGAGCTATCCGACCATCAAGGCGCGGCTGAACCGGATTGCGGGGAGCCTGGACTTTGTGGAGACGAATCCCGCGCCGGGACGGGCGGAGGTGCTGGAGCGGCTGCAGCGGGGTGAGATTTCGGCAGCCGACGCGATTGCGGAGCTGGAGAAGAGCAGGCAGTAGGCGGCAGGCAATAGGCAACAGGCAATAGGGGAAACGAACGGTTCACCACAGAGGACGCAGAGAGCACAAAGGGAGACGGACGGGAGGTGACGGGATGATTCCGTGGGGAGCTTCGGTACAGGTGCAGTGGCAGGACCGAGTGGGGCGGCGGCGCAGGTTGTGGATCTGGGTGCCGCTGTTTCTGGTGTGGCTGGTGCTGCTGCCATTGCTGCTGGTGTTGTTTCCAGTGGTGGCGCTGGTGGGTGTGTTGATCCACCTGAATGCGGTGCGGCTGTATGGGGCGGCGTGGGGGATTGTGAGCTCGCTGCGGAAGACTCTGGTGGAAGTGGACACGCCGGAGATGCGGGTGTGGGTACGCGTTGCCTGACGGCAACCTGGCGGACAGGCTCTGTGTGGCGAAACAAGATTGGCGAATCGTGAAACGCGAGGTCCTTCACTTCGCCGGCCTGGCGGCCGACGGGGTTCAGGATGACAACCATTGAGGGCGGGGAAAGGGAGGCAAGGCGATGGGAGACGAACGGAGACAGGTGTTGGAGATGCTGGCGGCGGGGAAGATCAACGCGGGTGAAGCGGAGCGGCTGCTGGCGGCTCTGGAAGGCGGGGCGCGGAATGAGACGGCTGGATCGGCGGCGAGTGCGGCGAGCGGAGCGGCAGCGGGAAACAAGACGAAGCCAAAGTATCTGCGGGTGCTGGTGGAGGCCGATGAGTCCATGACAGGACTGAAGGGCGGGCCGACGACGGTGAATGTGCGGGTGCCGATGCAGTTGCTGCGCGCGGGCGTGCGTCTCGCCGGGCTGATTCCGCAGCAGGCGCACGATCAGCTGGACGCGGCGTTCAGCAAGCATGGGGTGCCGCTGAGCTTGTCGCAGATCAAGCCGGAGAACCTGGAGGAGCTGATCGACCACCTTGGCGATCTGACGGTGGACGTGGACGGGAAGGACGGGAATCCTACGAAGGTGAAGGTGTTCTGCGAGTGAGGACGGCGGGGTTACGGGTTACGGTATACGGGTTAGGAGCGCGGGAGCGGACAGCGGATAGCGGACAGCGCATGCCATTGCGCGAAGCGTAAGAGGGTTCAAGTCAAAACCTGCGAGTGAACGGCTGCGGTTGTTATGAGCGACAGCGGCACGGGCGGGGCTCGTTTGAGAGACGGGGATGCAGTGCTGCGGGGCCGGGCATGGCGTTCCAGGTTCAGGGGTAACGACCAACAGGAGGAGACAGCGATGACGCATACAACGACAGCAACGACAGCAACGACGGCGATGCCGATGCCAAAGCCGCATCGGGATCGAGGGATTGAAGGGGGGATGGCGCAGTGGTATGCGAAGACCACGGCGAAGTCGATGCAGGAATTTCAGAAGCTGGCGCAACGGATCGCGGGCGAGTTGCCGGAGGGTGGAGCGGTGCTGGAAGTGGCGCCGGGTCCGGGGTACTTCTGCATTGAACTGGCGAAGCTGGGGCCGTATGCGGTGACGGGCGTGGATCTGAGCCAGGACATGGTGGAGATTGCGCGCAGGAAAGCGGCTGAGGCAGGCGTGCGGGTGGAATTTCAGCGGGGAAATTCGGCGAACCTGCCGTTTCCGCGGGAGACGTTTGATTTCCTGGTGTGCCGGGCGGCGTTCAAGAATTTCGCGCAGCCGGTGAAGGCGCTGCAGGAGATGGTTCGGGTGCTGAAGCCGGGCGGGCGGGCGCTGGTGATCGATCTGCGGCGGGATGCATCGTGGGCGGTGGTGAGCCGCGCGGTGGACCAGATGGGGCTGGGGCTGGTGAATCGAGGGATCACGAAGCTGACGTTTCGGTTCATGCTGCTGAAGAATGCTTATGCGCGGGAGCACTTCGAGCACATGACGGCACAGACGGCGTTTTCGAAGGTGGATATCCGCGAGGACGGGATGGGGTTCGAGGTGTGGATGTCGAAGGGCAGGCAACAGGGAACAGGCAATAGGGAATAGGGAGCGGATAGAGGTTAGGGAATCTTGCTGAGATGCCGTGGGTGCGCCGGGCTTTTGGGCTCGGCGCTTGTTCCTGCGGTCAGGAACTCAGGTGTTCCGGAAGATGCCCGAGCATTTGTGCCCATGACGGCGACAGAATCGACTGCACCACAGAGAGGACAGAAAGCCGAGAAGCCTGGACTGGTGCGGGATCAGAACCTGACGCCGCCACCGAAGAGGAGGGTGATGGAGGAGCGGCGGCGCGGGATGTAGACGAGATCCTGGCTTTGGGGCAGGTGGATCCGGGCGGCATGGTAGTGGATGTAGGTGTTGCCGGCTTCGAAGCGCAGCAGCGTGTGGTGAGAGGGATAGACCTCGAGGATGCCGCCGGAGTCGAGGGCGAAATCGGTGGTCTTCTCCCAGTGGATGGCGGGATCTTCGAGCCAGACGGTGCGGGAAAACTGGATCATGCCGGGGCGGAGCTTGGCGAAGTAGCCCATGCGGCCGCGGCGGATGCCAGCCTTGAATCCGGCGAACGCGTCGGCGGTGGTGCCGCCGTCCTGGGGGAAGATGAAGCCGTCTTTGTGCGGGGAGTAGAAGGCAGTGGTATCGAGGGAGAGGCAGGGGGCGAAGTTCCAGGAGAGAAAGGCGCCGGCGCCGGAGTTGGCCTGCATCTGCGCGAAGGAGAGATGGACGCGCTGCTGGAGGGAGTAGAGAACGCCGATGTCGATGGGCTGGCGCGCGGGGGAGCGCTCGGTCTCGTCGTGGAATGCGCCGAAGCGGTGGGCGAGGGAGAAGGCGAGGCCGAGGTGATCGGCGAGGTGGGCTTCGTGGAGGTCGAGGAAGCCGGAGGTGCGCACGAGGACCTGGTCGTATTCGGCGAGGAGGGTTTGGGAGACGTCGAAGCGGAGGATGGTGCGGGCGGAGGGGTAGAGCTCGAGGACGCCGCCGGTGTCGAGAGCGAAGTTGGTGCGGCGCTGATATTCGTCGGGCTGGTTGGCATAGATCTGGACGTTGAGGCCGGGCGAGAAGGAGGCGAAGCCGGGTTCAATTTTGCCGTAAAGGCCGAAGCGGCGGCGGCGCCATCCGGCTTTGACGCCGGCGAGGCTGAGAAGCTCGTGGCCGTTATCGGCGCCGAAGGAAGTCTGGTAGCCGGGAAGGTAAGCGAGGGAGCCTTCGAGGGCGAGGCTGGGGGAGAGATTCCAGGTATAGCGTCCGAAGGGGCCGGCGAAAGTGTGGCGGGGGCCGATGGAGTCGGGAAAGGCGCTGGGGGCGGCGTTGACGAAGAGGCTGGCGGTCTGGGACTGAAGGCCGAGGCCGAGTTCCTGGCGGGTGAACTGCTGAGTGCGAGAGAGAGAGGGGAAGAGCAGGAAGATGGAGAGCCAATAAACGGCGAAGCGCCCGCGGAACTGCAGGACCAAGGAGTCTCTCCGTTAGAGGGGGAGATGCGTTGGTCCTATGGTAACCGAGCGGGCGCGTGGTGCTGCTACTGCGGCTGTGTGGAAACCTCGACGGGCCGGGTGTCGGTGGCCTCAGCATTTTTGTGCAGCTGATGGTGGAGGCAGTAGAGGGCGAGCTCGAGACGATCGGAGACACCGAGCTTGTCGTAGATCTTGCGCAGGTAATTCTTGACGACCTGTTCGGTGGTGCCGAGCTGGTAGGCAATCTCCTTATTGCGCTTGCCCTGGGTGATGCCGGCGATGATGAGCATCTCTTTCTGATTCAGGCGAGGCTGATTGCGGGGATTGGCCATGTTGCCGGCCTGGGAGCGATAGGCTTCGATGACCCAGGTGACGGACTGATTGTCGATCCATGTTTCACCGGCGGCAATTTTGCGGACGCACTTGACGAGGAGATCGGGGGAGATGGAGCGGGGGATGATGCCGCGGACGCCGCGACGGTAGAGGTCGACGGTGCCGGACTCGTCAGTGGAGCCGGCCTGGACGATGACTTTGAGATCGGGGGCGAGGCGCACAATCGCGGGGACCGCGTTGGCGGTACCGGTGATCATGGCGCCTTCGAGGAGGAGAACGTCGGCAGGGACGCGCTGGACGACATCCTGGAGAACCTGGAGGTTGTCGGCCTCGGCAGCGACGAGGATGCCGGATTCGGGTCCGAACACCTTGCGCATACCGACGCGGTAGATGGCCTGAGAATCGGCAAGAATCACCCGTACCTCGGGGCTGGCCTGGGGCGCCTGAGGGGGAGGAGGCGTACTGCTGTGTCCATTGTTAGTCATACGAATGTTGTCCGACTCTGGTTACTGGAACCTGTACTCGTCGATTACAGCGGCGGAGAAAGCCTGACCTTGCTTCCAATAAGAGCGGACAATTCTACCCGAGCAATGCACCGCCGCAGTCACGGAAAAGTCCAGCATTCCAGCTGGGATTTCCAAAAGAAATTCAATATGCGACTCTTCCCGGAGAGGCTTCTGCAGGCGAAAGAGAACACCGCTGGCAGAAAGGTCTTCGGTGAGCGCTTCATAATCGCGGTTGTCGGCGAGCAGAGTTACCCGCAGGTGCAACGGGTAGCGAACTGAGCCCCGAGCCGGGCGCCAGTCACGGGTTCCAGGAGAGGAACAGATGGCAGTTTGCATGAGTTAGTCTCCTGAGCGTACTGCCTTACAGTACCCGTAACGAGCGACCACCGCTAATTACCAAAGTTTACCTCGGCGCTGTTATTTGTAAATGACTAAAATGGCACCCGCAATGACCAAAATGGGGTACTGAAGGCAGAAGCTGTGGAAGAGAGGGACCTTAATTCCGGGGAAACGGAAGTTTCAGGCAGGTGACGACGGTGCGGCGGGGAAAAAGGCGGCTGAAGCGCCGACCCAGGACTGGTTACGGTTGTGGTCGACACCCATCATGGGGCCTCGGCCGAGGCGGACGAGGGAGAGGAGGGGGGTGAGCCGGGCGTGATCCGGCCAGACGTAGAGGATGCGGACCTCGGCTTGGGTAGGTCCGGCGGGGGTGTCGATGACGGGCTCGAAGGTGACCCGCTCCTGGAGGAGGTAATCGCCGCAGCGGACTGGGGGGATGGCGGCCAGTTGCTCGTCGGACGGGGCGAACTGGATGCCCTGGCCGGCGAAGGAGTAGAGGGGCTTGAGAATCCAGCGGTTGCGATCGGCGGGGAGGCGGCGGCGATGAGGGCCGTCGGGAGGGTCGGTGAGGAAGTCGCTGAGGAAGACGGCTGGGGGGACGGCGGGGTGGTCAAGCCAGGGCAGGGAAAACTTGCTGATGTGGAAGTACCAGTTGGGATGGCCGGCCCATTCGACATCGAAGGGCTCGCGGTAATCGAACTGGAGGGGGATTTGTTTGCGGACGAGCTCGTCAACGATGGCGCGGTTATAGATGCGGCGGATGGGGATGAGGCGGCGGCCGTCGCGGTAAGCGAGGCGGGGTAAGCGGTTGGGGGTCGGATCGGTTGGGTCGGGGTCGAGAGGCTCAAGGGCGGCGACGTCGACGATCCGGATGCCGAGGCGGTCGGCCGTGATGTGGAAGTCGGGAAGGGTCTTCTGGTGGGCGGGATCGACGTCGATGAG
>DASXFH010000334.1:0-1985 GCA_036489655.1 Acidobacteriaceae bacterium
CGCCCAGGAACTGGTGCGCCGCCGGGCCAGCCGCAATGCCAACGAGATCATCGAGGAGGAATCCACGCTCGCCCAACGCGTCGCGGACACGGTCGCCCGCTTTGGCGGCTCCTGGACCTTCATCATCTCCTGCGGCATCGCTCTCAGCGTCTACGTGAGCACAAACGTCCTGCTCCAGCATCACGCCTGGGATCCGTATCCATTTATCCTGCTCAACCTGTTCCTCTCCATGCTCGCCGCCATCCAGGCGCCGGTCATCATGATGAGCCAGAATCGGCAGGACACCCGGGATCGGGTGCGCAGTGAGCTCGATTTCGACGTCAATCGCCGAGCCGAAACCGAAATTCAGGGGCTGGCGCGCAAGCTCAGCCTGATCGATGACAAGGTGGCCGACCTCCACCAGCTGCTCAAAGACTCAAGGCTGCCCAGTCTGAGGCAGGAAACCAATTAGCGTCCTGCGGTGTTCCCCCGGCCGTCCGCGAGCCTACCAGATGCCCTTGTCGCTGCCGGTCAGCTTCATCCCCACCAGCGCCGCGGTGGCCAGCGCCGGCAGCAGTCCCAGACGCGCAGTGCTGTGCAGCTCGCCTTTGCGCAGCATGCCGCTGAACTGCTGGCGGTAGGGCGTCGCCGACTGCGGCAAAATCGGCACGCGCAGGAACTCTTTCGCATAGTAGACGTGATCGCCGCCGAAGCGCGCCGTCGACCGCACCGAACGCGGCAGATCGAGGCCCGTCCCGCGGTACTGCTGCACGTAATCGGAGACGATCACCAGATACGTCGCCACGCCTTCCCAGATGTCGGACCGCTGTGCCACTCTCTGCAGATCGTCGTAATCGATGAGGCCGTTTTCGACCAGTCCGGCGCTGTCCAGGATGTCGCACAGCCGGAAATAGAAGTGACGATACATGCGCTGCAGCGTGGAGATCATGATGCGGTCGGAAACCGACGTCACGCGGAAGGTCTTTCCGCCAATCTCAACCTGCCGCGACCGCGGATGAATCGACGCAGCCATCGCCACCTGCTCGCCCGTCTGGCCCAGCCGCCCCATGTGGATCTCCACCGCTTCCGGCAGACCCGGAATCTCGAAGTTCCACTTGCGCGCCAGCCGATCGCCCCAGCTTCGCGCCGCCAGCTGCGCATTGAAGCGCCGCCCCATTAACTCACCCACCTTCACCGGGTCGGTATTGGTGTAGAGATCGAGATCGCTGCCCAGGTCCGGCCAGTGGTCGAGCGACTTGATCACCGTCACGTCCAGCCCTTCTTCTTCGAAGGCCGAGCAGATCCGGCTGAGGAAGGAAAGCGCGTTCTCGATCCGCGCCTGCTCTGCCGACCGGGCTTCTTCGGCCCGGATCACGCGTTCGCCGTCGCCGGCTTGCCGCATCGTCGCCGCGACCACCTCCATCGCGCGGATAATCACATGGTTCGAGCTGGCCAGCGCCACCAGCTCCTCGAATCGCTCGCGCGACATGCCCCTCAGCGTTGAGACCAGAGCGGGGTTCTGAGCAGCGCTGGTGCCCTGCGGCGGCAGCAGCATCTGGGAGAGAAGAACCATGGATTCCTTCGAAGGAAAGGCAGCGGCGGATGGTTTGGACATGGTGACGAATTTTTCCTGGGATTTATTGAGGATTGGGAACCTGAGGCTGAGACGGCGCCGCTCCGTTGGGCGGCTGCGCAGGCGGCTCTGAGGTCTTCACCGGCGTTCCGTTGCGGTGGAGCAGCTGAATCGGTCCCGTCTCATGCCGGCGACGCTCGCGCATCGCGTCGAGCTTGTCCTGCGTTTCCTGGTTGTTGTTGTCGGCCACGGCCTGCAGCGGATGCCCTTCGGCGTCCATCTGCGTCGCGAGACCCACCCGGGCCGCCGCGTCGCCCGCCGCGCGTGCCCGGGCATAAAAGTAATTCGCGGTCTCGACATCCCCTTCGCGCTCGGCCACGTAGCCGGCATTGTTCAGGGAAAAGGCGCTGTTCGGATCCAGATGATAGGCCTG
>DASXFH010000419.1:0-6196 GCA_036489655.1 Acidobacteriaceae bacterium
TGCGCGACGCTGACGGTTTAGACTCAGGTTTCGAGAAGATACGGAGAGATTCGCAATGCAAATTGTTTTTGCGGCGTCGGAGTGCGCTCCCTGGGCGAGGACAGGCGGTCTGGCAGAGGTGATCGGATCGCTGCCGCGGGAGATTGCCGCACTGGGTCACAAGGTGACGGTGTACGTGCCGTATTACCGGCAGGTACGGGAGCTGGCGCCGGAAAAGAAATACGCGATTCGCAGCCTCACGATTCCATTCCAGTACTACAGCCGGTTCGTATCGATTCTGGACGGCGGTGTGCACGATGGCGTGCAGGTGTATTTCGTGAATTCGCCGGAGATGTTCGATCGCGAGTTTCTGTATGGGACAGCGGCGGGGCCGTACCGGGACAACTGGGAGCGGTATGCGCTGTACTGCCGCGCGGTGCTGGAGGCGTCAAAGGAACTGGGCGCGCCGGATGTGTTTCATGCGCATGACTGGCAGGCGGCGCTGCTGCCGGTGTATCTGCGAACGCTGTATTACTTCGATCCGGTGCTGCGGAATCGCGCCGTCGTGCAGACGGTGCACAACGCGGGGCACCAGGGGCGGTTTCCGTCCGATACAGTAGCGAAGCTGCTGTTTCCCTGGGATATTTTCACCATGGAGAAGGTGGAGTTCTACAACGAGTTCAATTTTCTGAAGGGCGGCGTCGTCTACTCCGACATGGTGACGACG
Organism: Acidobacteriaceae bacterium; assembly: GCA_036489655.1. Taxonomy (GTDB): domain Bacteria; phylum Acidobacteriota; class Terriglobia; order Terriglobales; family Acidobacteriaceae; genus Palsa-343. The sequence goes on from DASXFH010000419.1 coordinate 707, forward strand.
GTGAGCCCGCGCTATGCGGAGGAGATTCAGACGGCGGAGTACGGACAGGGTCTGGACGGAGTGTTTCGGCAGCGCGCGCCGGAGCTGAAGGGGATTCTGAACGGGGTGGACTACCGGCAGTGGAATCCCGCGAAGGACGGAAACATTGCGGCGCACTACACGCCGGAGAATCTGGAAGGGAAGGCGGTTTGCCGCAAGGATCTGCTGCACGCGTTTGGCGCGGGGACGGTGAGCGAGACGACCGCGGTGCTGGGCATGGTGACGCGGCTGACCACGCAGAAGGGCATCGACCTGCTGGCGGAAGCAATCGACGGCCTGATGCGGGAAGATGTGGCGCTGACGATCCTGGGCAGCGGCGAGGAATACTACGAGAACCTGCTGCGGGGGCTGGCGGAGCGGTATGCGGGGCGGGTGCTGGTGCGGATTTTGTACGACGAGACGCTGGCGCACAAGGTGAAGGCGGGTGCGGACATGCTGCTGATGCCGTCGCGCTATGAGCCGTGCGGGCTGACGCAGTTCCACGCCATGAAGTATGGGACGGTGCCGGTGGTGCATGGGACCGGGGGCCTCGAAGACACGGTCGAAGAGTGGAACGCGGAGGCGCGGACGGGGACAGGGTTCAAGTTCCACGGCTTCGATGCGGAGAACCTGATGGGCGCGGTGCGGCGGGCGCTGGAGGCGTTCCGCGAGAAGGAAGCGTGGACGACGGTGATGCGGAACGCGATGGCGAAGGAGTTCTCGTGGGGGAAGTCGGCGACAGAGTATGTGGAGGTTTACGAGCGGGCGGTGAGAGGACGGCTGTAGGAGCAGCGGTTAGCGGATAGCATGAGGGTGAAAGATCCGAAGCGTCGATTTTGCGGACGCTGCATGCGCCGTTCAGGAAAATTGCCGGCGAGGAGCACACCGCTTCAGATTCTTTTCGGCCGCTTGGCGACCGATTCCCTCCGCGCGGAGAGTTGTTATGGTGCAGGCGCTTCGTTTCGCTATGGGGGTTCCTCGGCTGCGCGCCGGCGTGTTGCTTTCACCGCCGGGATGATCCAGGCCGGCGCCTGGCTCGGAATGACTTCGGTTGGGGGGCGGGATCGTCGGCTTCCCACATCTGCCAACAGCGGGCAGATGTGGGGCACCCGGGTTCGTGGATCACTTCGACAACTTTGTTACGGATTGGCGCGGTGGGCTTTGATCAGCTCATCGAGGTAGTCCGGTTTGGCGTCGTTGCGGGTGAGGTGTGGATAGCGTTCGCCTCCGTGGTACTCCACGTTGGCGGTGTGGATGTAGTCGTCATCGACATAGGTCAGGACGATGGGCTGGCTGGAGTCCTTTGATCCCTTGATGGCGTCTTCGAGCAGGTCGTGGGTGTAGGTGCGGCCGTCGACACCGATGACCTTCATGCCGGAGACGATGCCGGCTTTGTACGCCGGGCCGCCGACGATGGAGTCGAAAACCTGGCCTTCGGGGTTGAGCTGCAGGCCGACGGTGTAGACGTCGCCGGTGTGGCCGCGGCGTCCGGGCAGCTCCAGAGGCTTGTCGCTCCAGGTCAGCTTCCATCCACCGTTCTCGATGCCGCCGGTGGGGGCTTCGGGCGAGAGCGAGTCCAGATGCTGGTGGAAGAAGCCGGCCCAGTCATACGGTGCAATCTGATTAAGGTCAGAGACCAGCTGGTCGAAGGTGTAGGTCTTCGTCTCGGGGCCGTTGTTGGGGCCGCCGTGGAAGAGATGGCAGAAGTCCTCGATGGATTTCTGGCCGTGGGTGGACTGGTGGATGATGGTGGCGACTTCGAGCCACATCAGGTCGCCTTCATCGTAATAGTCAACGCCGCGGCGCCAGTTGTTCCAGCCGCGCATGCCGCCGCCGGGGCCGCCCATGGGCTCGCCGGTGGCGGTGTCCTGCAGGGGACGCCAGGTGCGGCCGGGGCGTCCGGGGCCGAGCGAGGCGGCGATGCTGGCGAGGTAGTTGCGGTATTCCTCGGGGGTCCACAGGCCGCTGCGCGCGGCGAGCATGGGCCCGAGGTAGTCGGTGAGGCCTTCATAGCCCCACAGCAGATCGGTCTCCATGGGCTTTTCAAAGTCCGGCGTGGTGAGGTCGGCGGGGCGGCGGAACTTGCCGTTCCACGAGTGGACGAATTCGTGCGGGAGCAGGCTGCCAACCATGAAGGCTCCGCCGGGCTCGAGGAAGACGCGCTCGGGCAGACGGCTGTCGTTGGATTCGTGGTGCTCGAGGCCGAAGTGCGCGACGTGGTCGCTGAGCGCAAGGATGAAATGGTAATCGCGATAGTGACGTGTGCCGAAGAGGACGCCGGTCTCGGCGACCACGTTGGTGAGGCCCTGCACGATGGCGGGCGGAATGGCGAGGGCTTCTTCGCTGTCCGCGGCGAGGTCGAGCTCATGGTGGATGGGCTCGCCGGGCGGGGTGAGATCGACGACCTTGTAGTATTGGCCGCTGATGACGGGCGAGTCCACGAGCAGGTTGAAGGAGATGGGCTTGAAGGTGACGCGATTGCCTGCGCTGCGCGCGACAGGGAGCGAGGTGCCATACTTCCAGCCGTCGGGCAGAAGCAGCGTGGCGTCATACGTAAGATCGCGGGAAGGCGTGCCGGCGGGGTAGAGAGTGACTTCGTTCCACTCCAGCACCATAAGCTTGTCGCTGGCGGAGTAGCCTTCGGGCTCGATCGCATCGTAGGCGGCGTCGAGGCGGGTGACGCCCTGGGGGATGTCGACGTGGAAGGTGTAGACGTCGAGAAGATCGCGCTGCCAGGGGATTTCTTTTCCATCGGCGGTGAAGTGCAGGCCGGAGAGGCTGCCGATGGGGCCGTCGGGTCCATGCTCACCGGGAATCCACTTCGGGTAGTAGACGGTCATCGGGCCGGGCTGGACGGGGAGCGCTTCGCGGACGTGCAGGATGTGCTCCGGTGTGTGGGTGGCGTCGACGGTGAGAACGATGGCGCCGTGCTGGGCGGAGGCGAAGGGGGCAAGGCAGAGCGCGGCGAGCACGACAGGAGTGAGCCGGCGAAGAGTAGAGGGCATCAGGGGCTCCGTGTGGAAAGTTGACAACCAGCGTACAGGGTTCAGGAGGCTCGGTACAGTTCGCGCGTGCCGGACGTGCGCCGGACTTCGGCACCCCCGATGCTCACAGGCAGGATGCGGCGATGCGAATCCTGTGGTTTGTCGCGCGTGCTTGCCGCAGTTCGGTTCCAGGGTGAATCCAGGTACGCGAGCTCTTCGGATTATCTTGTCAGAGTGCGACGTGTCCTTTAAACTGCCCTGCAAGTTCCTTCTGTTCCGGAAATCTCAACGAAATACCGGGACGAGCCACTGAGCACCGTTTGCTGCGACCGGAGACCCGTACCTGCTGTTACTTCTTGCCCCTATGCGTGTTTCGGCCCTGCTCGCTCTGGCGATCGTTGCCAGCCTTTCAGGCTCTGTTGTCTTCGCGCAGAGCTTATTTCCTGTACACGAGAGCGCTGTGGCAGCCTGTGGGGAATACCCCCCGGTTCCCATTGAAGAGGTGGATGGATGGGCCTCGGAGCAGGAGCCGCCGGGCAGCGACAAGGCACCGTCACCCGCAGTCGTCCCGATCCCGAAGCACCTGAAGCGGCCCGATTTCAATCGCGACATCTACTACCGGAACAAGCTGGAGTTCTCGCTCGAGACCGGCTGGCTGCCGATTAATATTCCGTTCGTTTTCGATTTTGTGGTGGACAGTCCCTACACCACCTGGCCGCTGCGCTACACCATGGTGCCCAACATCGCGTCGCTGCGCTGGCACGTGGACGGCATCGATCACGTGCCGATTTTTCGCGGGAACTGGGACTTCACCTTCAGCGGATCGTACACAGCAATTCCCCGGGGAGCGGAAACGCGCTATTTCGCCTTTGACTATGGGATCCGGCGCAACTTCGTGCCGCCGCGCTCGAGAATTGCGCCGTTCTGGGATATGCGGGGCGGCATCGGCGACATCAACGCAAAAGGACCCAAAGGCGTCGAGTACGCCCAGGGACAGAACATGACCTTTACCCTGATGCTGGGCAGCGGGGCGCGCTATAACTTCAGCCCGCGGACCAGCGTGGAAGCCGGCGCGGAATACATGCACGTCTCCAACGCCTATTTGTCACAGCCGAAGTACGAAGATTTCGGCATCAACGTCTGGGGCGCATTCGTGGGATTCAACGTGCGCATCGGGAAGGCAAAACACCACTCGCTGTATTAGCCTGCAGTGCCCGGACAAAGATGCGGTTCGGGCCGATGGACCGAACCGCACAGGAATTGCATTCCGATACGGCCGAGCTTCGGCTGTTCAGAACGAAAACGTGATCTTCCCGGTGATCGCTCGCGGCGTCACATAGTGCGTGCCGCTGAAGGTCGACAGGAAGTTATAGAGCGCATACTTGTCGGTCACGTTCACGGCCTCGACCTGCGCGCCCCATCGATAGCGATCGCCGTTGAAGAGGTTGTCTTCTCCCAGAGCCATGTCGAAGAGGCTGCGCGGCTGGATGCGCGGCGGATTCCTGTCATCGTCCTCGGTTCCCGGCGCCGGCACCTTCACCAGTCTCGACGTCAGCTGGCTGGCCGGGCAGGGAGAGGGCAGCGGCGAGAACGGAGTCGCCTTCACTCCGTTGCACATCAGGCCGGCTTCGAACTCCTCATCCGCCGTCAGCCCGCTCAGATTGATAGCCGGCTGGCCGTTGAGTGTGGTGGAAGGGCCGCCGTTGGCCGGGTTGCACAGGCTGTTCGGGTCGGTCGCGTTGTAGCAGGGAACCGAACCCGCCACCAGTCCGCTGTCATACCTCCAGTTAAAGCTGTACCAGGGCATGTGTTTCCAGGGCAGCTGATACTGGAAATGAGTGGTCTGGTTGTAAAGCTCGTCGTGGTCGATGCGGAAGGGCAAGCCCGTCTTGCCCACCGTCGCCCCGGCGCCGCCCACCTGCGGAGGGAAGAAGCGCGCCGCTACTGATGACATCACCACATAGGCGCTGAACCCATGCACCGGCGTTACATTGGCACGCAGCGCGAAGCCCGGGATCTTCGACTTATCCCACTGGATGGGGAAAGTAATCGGCGTGTTCCCCAGCACGCTGAAGTCGTAAGCATTGTTGGTGTACTTCCAGATGTACTCGCCGCTCACCACGAAATGCCGCCCCACCACCTGCTGCAGTCCGGCGTGGTACTCGTTACGCGTGCCGGGCGCCAGCGCCCCTGAGCTGCCCGCCTGGCAGAGCAGCAGCGGATTCACTACCGCATTCAGACAACCCTGGCTTGAAAGCACCAGGTTCTCGTTGAACGGAGTCTCCAGCGTCCGCGCATAGGAGGCCCGCAGCACGGTGTTCGTTCTTTTAACGGTGTACGATCCGCCCAGCCGCGGCTCCGCCTGGGTCGCATCCGTCAGTCCGTTGTAAATGTCTCCACGGATGCCCACATTGAAGTGCCAGTTCCCCGCCGTGATCTGATCCTCGATATAGAGCGCCAGCTCTTTCACATCGGTGTGTCCGACAAA
>DASXFH010000341.1:0-12334 GCA_036489655.1 Acidobacteriaceae bacterium
TGGGAGAGGCGGTTTCCCGGATCGGCGCGCGTTAGAGGTACCCCGTGCCGCACTTGACCGCCGAAGGATTCAATTTTGATCGGAAGTGACATTCTTACTAAAGTCTTTGGCACCAGCAACGAGCGGGTGGTGAAGCGTCTCCTGCCTCAGGTGCAGGCCATCAGCGCGCTGGAGCCCCAGGTGGAAGTGCTGAGCGACGACGCCTTGCGCGCGAAAACCGCCGAGTTCCGCGCCCGCATCGCCGCCGCCCTTGAAGGCATCGTCGAAGAAGACGCCCGGGCCGAGGCCGAAAAGCAGGCCCTCAACGACATCCTCCCCGAGGCCTTCGCCGTTGTCCGCGAAGCCGGCCGCCGCGCTGTCAACATGCGCCACTTCGACGTCCAGCTCGTCGGCGGCATGGTCCTCCACCAGGGCAAGATCGCCGAAATGAAGACCGGCGAAGGCAAGACGCTCGTCGCCACCCTGCCCTGCTATCTGAACGCCCTCGCCGGCCACGGTGTGCACGTCGTCACGGTCAACGACTATCTCGCCAAACGCGACGCCGAGTGGATGGGCAAGATCTATGAATTCCTCGGCCTTTCCGTCGGCGTCATCGTCCACGATCTCGATGACAACCAGCGGCGCGCGGCCTACGGCGCCGACATCACCTACGGCACCAACAACGAGTTCGGCTTCGACTATCTCCGCGACAACATGAAGTTCGAACTGGCCGACTGCGTCCAGCGCGGCCACTACTTCGGCATCGTCGACGAAGTCGATTCCATCCTCATCGACGAAGCCCGCACCCCGCTCATCATCTCCGGCCCCACCGATCAGACAACCGACAAGTACGCCCGCGTCAATCGCATCATCCCCTCCCTCGAACAGGGCGAGGAAATCGAGAAAAGCGCGGAAGTGAAAATCCTCACCGGCGATTTCGTCGTCGACGAGAAGCACAAAACCATCTCCGTCACCGATGAAGGCTGGGAGAAGATCGAGGGCCTGCTCGGCATCGGCAACATTGCCGACCCCGAGAACTGGGACCTCAAGCACCACGTTGAAACCGCCATCAAGGCCCACACCCTCTACAAGCGCGACGTCCAGTACGTCGTGAAGGACGGCGAGGTCATCATCGTCGACGAGTTCACCGGTCGCATGATGCCCGGGCGCCGCTGGTCCGACGGTCTGCACCAGGCCGTCGAAGCCAAAGAAGGCGTGAACATTCGCCGCGAAGATCAGACCCTGGCCACCATCACCTTCCAGAATTACTTCCGCCTCTATAAAAAGCTGGCGGGCATGACCGGCACGGCGGAAACCGAGGCCTCGGAGTTCGGCGAAATCTACCGCCTGGAGATCGTCGTCATTCCCACCAACCGCCCCCTGCTGCGCGTTGAGAATGCGGATGTGGTTTTTCGGACGGCCAAAGAGAAGTATTTTGCCGTCGCCGATGAGATCGCGCTGCTCCACGAGAAGCAGCAGCCGGTTCTGGTCGGCACCACCTCCATCGAGAAATCGGAGCTGCTCTCGCAGATCCTGGCGCGCAAAGGTGTGCGCCACGTCGTTCTCAACGCCAAGTACCACGAGCGCGAGGCGGAAATCGTGGCCCAGGCCGGCCGTCTGGGCATGGTCACCATCGCCACCAACATGGCCGGCCGCGGCACCGACATTCTGCTGGGCGGCAACGCCGATTTCGTGGCCCGCCAGGAGATGGTGAAGAAGTCCATCGCGCGCGCCATTTCCCCGGCCGAAGGCGCCATCAATCCCATGGCGGCTCCAGGCATGCTGCGCTTCTACTACCAGGGCCAGGAATTCGAGACCTCCCAGGAAAACTGGGACCGCGTCTACCAGGGCCACGCCGCCAGCGCTGCCCAGGAGCACGACGCCGTCATCGAAGCCGGAGGCCTGTTCATTCTCGGCACTGAGCGGCACGAGTCACGACGCGTCGATAACCAGCTCCGCGGACGCGCCGGCCGCCAGGGCGATCCCGGCGCATCGCGCTTCTACCTCTCCCTCGAAGACGACCTCATGCGCATCTTTGCACGCGAGTGGGTCTCCACCCTGCTGCAGAAAATGGGCATGGAAGAGGGCATGCCCATCGAGTCGCGCATGATCTCCAACCGCATTGAGGGCGCCCAGAAAGCCGTTGAAGGCCAGAACTTCGAGGCCCGCAAGCACCTGCTCGAGTACGACGACGTCATGAACAAGCAGCGCGAAGCCGTCTACGGTTTGCGGCGGCAGCTGCTGGAAGGCATCAATCAGAAGGAACTCATCGTCGAAGATTACGTGCCGAACCTCATGAGCGATCTCCTCGACGAGTTCGCCGGGGAGCGGGTGCACCCCGACCAGTGGGACCTGAAGGGTTTGAACGAAAAGCTGGTCTCCCAGTTCGGCTTCGATCTCAATGCTGAGGCCGTGGACACCGCTCAGATGACCCGCCACGAGCTGGGCGAAGCCATCTTCGACCGCCTCAAAGGCAGATACGAGGCGAAAGAACAGCTCATCGGCGATCAGGCCATGCGCTTTCACGAGCGCATGATCATGCTCAGCGTCATCGACGGACTCTGGAAAGATCACCTCCTCAACATGGACCACCTCAAGGAAGGCATCGGGCTGCGCGGTTATGGGCAGCAGGATCCCCTGGTGGCCTACAAGAAGGAGTCCTTCGAAATGTTCGAAGGCATGATGGAGCGCTTCCAGGAAGATACCGTGCGCTTCCTCTTCCTTATGAAGATCGTCGGCCCCGACGGTCAGCCCGTGGATATTCCCGCCCGGCCGAACCAGGCGATTCCGGCGGCTCCCGATGTGGCTTCTGCGGATGGAGCCGGCGGCAACGGTCATCGCCTGCCCTCCGCGCCGCCCGTTCCCCTGCCTCCTCCAAGGGCCCCCTCCACCACCATCGATGACCTGGAGAAGGAGTTCGAGCGGAAGAAGAAGCGGGAACTGGAACAGGCGCGCATGGCCGGCGGCGGCGACGCTTCCGCCCCGCAGCAGCGACGCGTGGGGGACAAAGTGGGTCGCAACGATCCCTGCCCCTGCGGATCAGGCAAGAAATACAAGAAGTGCCACGGCGCCCAGGAAGCCTGACCGGCCGCGCCGCAACCAGAAACGCCTCACGGGCTTCCGTGGTGAAAAGCAGCCCGTCCGTGGTGAAAATAGTTCGTCATTCTGAGCGCAGCGAAGAACCCCGGCGATGCTCGTGTGTGAACGAACCCCGAGAGTTCCTCCCCGGATCTTCGGCATATACCAAAGCCCGTCATGCTGAACACCCGGGTGCCCCACATCTGCGCGCTTTTCGCAGATGTGGGAAGGCCCGAGAAGCCAACCGCGAAGCGATGCCGCGCAGCGGCATGACGGAGAAAGCCACGGCCTTCAGGCCGTGGACCCGAATCGCGCGAAGACGACGGGCTTCAGCCCCGGAGCTTTCATACCTCGACCCGCATCGCAACCACCCCTACGCCCCCGACTGCCGATTCTTATTCACAATCCCCCCCAGAATGATGAGAAAGGCGAAGGCCCGCACCACAAAAACCCACGGGCTCGCTTCGTTGGGGTGCGCGAAGAAGATGCGGAAGCTGCGATTCACGCCCTCGATCAGGAACGCCAGCGCAAACGCGAGGAAGAGGGAATCGCGCGTGTCTCTCCAGTACCGCAGGAAGAAGATGCCGGCCAGAATCGATGACGTGGCGATCACGCCCAGCAGGAACCCTTCGAATAGCGGGGTGGAACTCATTGCTCGCCCTCCCAGATCAGCCCGTAGAGCAGAATGAGCATGGCGATGGCGGCCGTGATCAGCCGCGCCGGGTAGAGGTCCACCTGGGTGGGCAACACCACCAGATCCAGAAACACCAGCAGGTTGGAGATCGCGAGGCCGCAGAAACACAGCGCGCTCCACAGCAGGAGCCGTTTGCCCGCCGCCCCATAGGCCCGGAACAGAAGCACGCTGCAGGCCAGCGTGACCAGAAATCCGAAGATGTAAACAACCGGACCGATCGCGTTCATGGTTTGTCTTTCTTGAACCGGAAGGCGCGAGCGAACTCGCGCACCGATGGCGAGGCTTTCGAGTGAATCATGTTGGAAACCCGGACCAGCTCCCGCCGGTACGTGCGGTCCAGTTCCTCCATCAGATTGTCACGGCTTCCATGGGGATTGTAAAAGCAGCCGGAGAACGTCATCAGCACCAGTTCCCGCTGCTGCAGGTCCTGCAGAATTTCCCGCGTCCGGTCGGCCGGGATATAGAGAAACGACGCGATCTCTTCCACCGGCCACTGTTTGGGACGGCTGTTCCACAAAAGCAAAAGCGCCTCGAGATGAGGAACGCTGTCGATCTCGCTCAGTATGAACCGATCGAGCTCAGCCCGCTGCGGATTGGGGTTTTCCGTGGCCGGAGACATGGTTCAGAACAGGGCCGAAGTCGGGCGAGTGGCGAAGCAGAATTACGATGCCGCGAGCAGCGTCAAATGTTGGCTGCAGGCAAGGTCTCCGCTGTGGTTACTCCACTCCTCCGACCGACTCGATGAGCCAGTCTACATAGTCCGCATGCCCCGCAACCGGGCTCAACACCAGTACCTCAGGAATTTTGTACGAATGAGCAGCGCGCAGCGCAGATTCAGCCTGCCCCAGCAACCCGGCCGTGGTTTTAATCAGCAGCAGAACCTCACTGGCTGTTTCGATCCTGCCTTCCCATCGATACACAGAGGTGATCTTCGGCACGAGATTCACACACGCTGCCACCCTCTGCTCCACCAGCGCGCGGGCGATCCGCTCCCCCTCTTCCGGCGAACCGGCCGTGGAGAGAATCACACGAACATCCGAGGCAGGTACTATCATCGATGCGGCTCCGATGCGACTGCGCTTCGGGCTGCCAGCATCATACGGCTAATAACGACAAGGAAGAACATGACCGCCGAAATCAAATTTGGAACCTCGGGCTGGCGCGCCATCGTCGCGGAAGACTTCACCTTCGCCAGCATTCGGCGCGCGGTCTCCGGCATCGCGCAATACGTGGCCTCGCAGCCCGGTTCCAGGTCCGTCCTCGTCGGCCGCGACCCCCGCTTCCTCGGCGAAATGTTCGTTGCCGAAGCGGCCCGCATCCTCGCTGCCCACGGCCTCAGGCCCATCGTGATTCCCGATCCCGCGCCCACCCCAGCCATCGCCTTTTCCGTCCGCCAGCTCAAAACCGGCGGCTCCATCAATTTCACCGCTTCGCACAATCCCCCCGAGTACAACGGCATCAAGTACTCCACCCCCGACGGCGCCCCCGCCCTCCCTGAAGTCACTCACCAGATCGAGGCCAACGTCCGCGCCCTCGGCGACCACGTCCCCGCTCCTTCTGACTCCGGCGCAAAGTTCGACGAAGTCGACGTCAGGCCCGACTACCTGAAGCGCCTCGCCGAACTCGTCGACTTCAAAGCCATCAAAAAATCCGGCCTCAAAGTCGTCTTCGATCCCTTCTGGGGAGCCGGCCGCGGCTACAGTTGCCACGCCCTCCGCGAACACGGCGTCGAAACCGCCACCGTCCACGACTATCGCGACGTCCTCTTCGGCGGCCACGCCCCCGAACCCGACGACCACCTCCTCGGCGACTGCAAAAAGAAGATGAAGGAAACCGGCGCCGCCATCGGCATCGCCACCGACGGTGACGCCGACCGCTTCGGCGTCGTCGATGCCGACGGCGCCTTCATCCAGCCCAACTACCTCATCGCCCTCCTCTTCGACTACCTGGTCGAAACCCGCGGCTGGACCAACGGCGTCGCCAAATCCGTCGCCACCACCAACCTCGTCAACGCCCTCGCCGACGAGAAAAAGATTCCCCTCTACGAAACGCCCGTCGGCTTCAAGTACATCGGCGAGCTCATCAACGAGGACAAGATCGTCATCGGCGGAGAAGAGAGCGCCGGCCTCACCATCCGCGGCCACGTTCCCGAAAAAGACGGCATCATCGCCGGCCTCCTCGCCACCGAAATGGTCGCCGTCCGCGGCAAGAGCCTCGGCGAGCAGCTCCGCGCCCTGTTTGCCAGAGTTGGTTCCTTTTATCCCCTCCGCGAGAATTTCCGCTTGACGCCCGAGGTGAAGACCAAATTCACTGAGAAGATAAAGACGGATCCAACCAGCCTGGGCGGCCGCAAAGTCACCCAGGTCGTCCGCACCGACGGTCTCAAGCTGATCCTCGACGATGGTTCCTGGGTTTGCTACCGGCTCAGCGGCACCGAGCCGGTGGTGCGCGTTTATTCCGAGGCGCGCAAAGAAAGCGACCAGGCACCGCTGAGCCAGGCAGCCAAAGACTGGGTCCTGCACTGATCCGAAATTCGAAACCGGCGCATAAGCGCCAGAGCCCGAGAGCCGTGAAACGCGAGCCGCCCCAACCCGGATTCCCCCAGCGCGTCGGACAGTCGCTCTTCCGCATGCGCCGCCGCCTCGCCACCGGAGCTGTCGTCGTCGCCGCTCTCTTCTTCGGCTATCACGCCATCTTCGGCGAAAACGGCGTCACCGTATACCAGCAGCGCCGCGCCGAAGACGCCGCCATCCGCAAGCACATCGGCGAGCTCCAGCAGGAGAACGCCCAGCTCCAGCAGCAGGTCAAAGCGCTCAAAACCGATCCCGACGCCATCGAGCACGAAGCCCGCGAGCGCCTCCACTACGCTCGTCCCGGCGAAGTGATCTGGACCGAAGACGCTCCTGCCTCGTCCAGCTCACAGGATCCGCCGCCGCCGCACAAATAGTCTCAGCCCTTCCACGCTCCCAGTTCGCGCCGCAGCACCACCAGTTGTCCCAGGTGATAGCTGGTGTGCTGTCCGGCCAGCAGCACCTCGCGCAGCAGCGTTTGCCCTTCGCCCCACGGAATCTCCGCGTACAGATTCGATTCCGGATCGCCGACCAGCTTCTCGAAGTCGGCCACATCCTTCTTCACCGCGCGCACCGAAGCGTCCCACGCCGCGTTGTCCGCAGGCGCTGCTTCCTTCGGCCAGTAATCGTCCGGCCATTTCAGCCCGACATAGTTGGAGTTCGTCGAGAAGTCCAGCAGATCGTGCAGCGCCACGCGAATGTGCTCCAGCAGCTGCCACGCCGAGTACGGCATTCCCTTCAGCGTCTTCCCGCGCAGCTCGGCGGGAAAATCATCGACCACACTCTTCAACTCCGCGTGAGCGCTTCCGCCCCGCAGAAATTCCACCAGCTGTTTGCGCAGCGCGCTGTCTTCGGCATTGGCCATCACAGGCTCCTTTCGTCGTAGGATGCCTCTCCATGCGAAGCTGATTCTTTAAGAGCGCCAGCGACGTGCTCCCAGCTCCCAGCTCCTCACTGCTGTGCGGCCATCTCCGGCTCGCGTTTCCCGGCAAACACATTCCCCATGCGGCGAATCTGCGCTCCCACCCCGCGCAGCTTTTCTTCAATGTGCTCGTAGCCGCGATCGATGTTGTACACCCGATCCAGAATCGACTCGCCATCGGCCACCAGCGCCGCCAGCACCAGCGACGCCGAAGCCCGCAGATCCGAACACATCACCGCGGCTGCCGATAACGGTGTTTTGCCGCGAACCGTCGCTGTGCGTCCATCCACGCGAATGTTCGCGCCCATCCGCACCAGCTCCTGCACATGCATGAAGCGGTTCTCGAAGATATTCTCCTTCACGACCGACGTGCCCTCGGCCTGCGTGGCCAGAGCCATGGTCTGCGCCTGCATGTCGGTGGGGAAGCCTGGGTACTCCTCGGTGGAGATGTCGGCTGCCTTCAGAGCGCCGCTGCTGTGCACGCGAATCTGATCCGGCGATTCCACTTCGATGCTCACCCCCATCTCCTGCAGCTTGTTGATGATCGCCGTCAGATGAGCAGGATTGCAGTGGGCCACGCGCAGATCGCCGCCTGTGATGGCTCCCGCGATCAGGAAGGTTCCCGCCTCGATGCGGTCGGGATTGATGCGGTGCTTTGCGCCGTGCAGCTTCGTCACGCCCTGCACGCGAATGGTCGACGTGCCCGCGCCGTGAATCTTTGCGCCCATCGCTGTGAGCAGCGCGGCCAGGTCGGTCACTTCCGGTTCGCGCGCGCAGTTCTCCATCACCGTCTCGCCTTCCGCGAGCACCGCGGCCATCAGCACGTCTTCGGTTCCGGTCACGGTGATCTTGTCGAACAGGACGTGCGCTCCACGCAGTCGATCGGCGCGCGCTTCAATGGTGCCGTGCTCGTAGGTGATCTTCGCGCCCAGCATCTCCAGGCTTTTGGTGTGGAGATCGATGGGCCGCGCTCCAATCGCGCATCCACCCGGCATGGAGACCCGCGCCACGCCGCAGCGAGCGACCAGAGGGCCGAGCACCAGCGACGACGCGCGCATGGTCTTGACGATTTCGTACGGCGCTTCGGGATTGGGCAGCGTGCGGCAGCTGATGGTGGTGCGATGCTGCGCGCGTCCATAGCCCAGCTCGACTTCGGCGCCCATCGCGGTGAGCAGCTTGCGCTCGGTTTCGATGTCGCGCACCTGCGGAATGTTTTCGAGGATTACCTCGTCTTCGGTCAGGATGGCGGCTGCCATGCAGGGCAGAGCCGAGTTCTTGGAGCCGCTGACGCGAATCGTGCCGAGAAGAGGATTGCCGCCGCGAATAACGAATTTATCCATAGCCGTCGTTCCAGTTTAGCGGTTTGGGAAACAGCCTGTAGCCTGTAGCCAGTCGCCGGTAGCCGGACAGATACGGGGTGGTTCCCACGCCCGACTCGCCGATTCGTTGGAACCTCAGTGAAATCTGAGATCAATGTGACGACCGCTTGCTAAGCACCGGGTCTTTCGGTCACAGTGCACCCGTCGGCTCCTCAGCCCCATAGCAGTAATAGAATGTTTTTGCGAAGGGGCTGGATAGCGACTTTGAAGAAAAGTCAGGACCACGACGGAGCATTTGCGATGGGCGCCCGCGATCAGCAATCATCAGAAGCCAGATCTCTTCAATATTTTTATTGTTACCGTAGTTCTTTAATTTTCGTGCTTTAGTCGTGATCCGATCTTGGAGATGTTTCGGTGTCAGGGTTGCAACAGCTCCAGCTCTCGCGACTGTCCATCGGGCGAACCGTTTTTCAGGCACTCTGCGGACATGGATAAAGGCAACTGTCTTAGAGAGAAGATGCGCTTCGTGGTCACCCATAACCGGCTTCCAGTCCACTACTTCCGACGGATTCCTGGCGACCATATCCTCGACTTTGTCCGCAATCAGCTCAGCGACCCGTCTCCCATCCTGCTTGTCGCGTGTGATTTGCGCAAAGACAATTGTTGACAAGACGAGAGCGTTATTGGCCTGAAAATAGATCTCTCGCGCTTGGGACACGATATGGTCGGTAATCGACTCGATTTCCTGCAGGAGCGGTTCTTCCGCGGCTCGCGGATACTTGATCGAATTATCAGGGCGAATGAATATCTCCGTTATCTCGATACCAACCAGGCGCCCATCAAGGTCGATTAGAAAATCGGGACTTGGCGGCTCCAGCTGATCGATGCTCTTGGGCTTCATTCCTTGTTTTTCAAGAAATCGATCCAAAAGAAATCTTTCACGACGTCTCTTTTTTTCATCAGAACTCATTCTGACTCTCCAACAAGGAATGGTGGTTTGTCACAGACGTCTATTAGAACTACTTTCCGGCTCACAAAGCGAGGATAGCTTTGAATCAATTAGCCAATTAACGCGCTACCGCCAATGCACTCATGACCCCGACTGGACGCATTTTTGCCGAATCACCAGCTTTCCCGAACGTTCAGTTACCCCGCCAACGTCCTCGACTGCCGAATATGCCCTTTTCCCCCTCAATGTGGAAATCTCGTCAAGTCCTTTAGGTCACGTTACGTCCGCGTTCCCATTGATTACATGAGACTTGAAGCCGCCCCAATTTGGCAGTAAACCCACCCCAACTTGGTATTCTGATAATAGAGGGTAAAAAAAGAAAAAGAAGGCCGCGCAAGCGGCCTTTTTTGTTTCAAGCGGCCTTTTTGCTTTTGCTTGTCATCCTGAGCGCAGCGAAGGATCTTGTGTTCCTTCACAGACCGCCCACCGACCCGGGTGCCCCATCCTTGTCGCGCTTTCGGCGACAGAGTGGGAAGCCAGATTTTAGTTGTCATCCTGAGCGCAGCGAAGGACCTTGTGTTCCTTCACCCCTGCGTAGACCCAATCTCGACCGCCCCCGGATCAGCAACCGACCCGGGTGCCCCATCCTTGTCGCGCTTTTCGCGACAGGGTTGGAAGCCAGATTTCACTTGTCATCCTGAGCGCAGCGAAGGACCTTGTGTTCCTTCACCAGACCGCCCACCGATCTGGGTGCCCCATTCAAGCCCGCAGTTGGCTTGAGTGGGAAGCCCCGATCTCAACCAGCACTCCGAATCAACGAAGAATCCCGGGTGCCCCATCCTTGTCGCGCCTTTTGCGACAGGGTGGGAAGCCCGAACCCTCAACCCCGGCCCCCGGCAACTGGGGACTAACAACTGACGACTCGCCCCAAGGAGGCACCATGCCCGACCCAACAACCGCCCACGAACCCACTCCCACCCCGGAGAAAAGAGACCGTTGCCGAGCCATCACCACCGACGGCCACCGCTGCAAAAACGGCGCCAACTACAACGGACACCTCTGCTTCCCCCACGCCCACCACCGCAACCCCGTTCTCCCCGACCCGAGCCACGTCGTCGTCCCCCTCCTCGAAGACCACGCCTCCGTCCAGCTCCTTCTCTCCCAGGTCGCCCACGGACTCCTCACCCACAAGCTCGACCCCGAACGCGCCCGCGCCCTCATCTATAACTGTCAGGTCGTCGCCGCCACCCTCCCCCGCCCCCCGCGCATGCCCAGCCCCCAACCCGTGCCCACGTCGCGCCCCGCCTCGCCGGGGACTAGCGACAAACTGGCAACTGGAGACCAGGGACAGGGGACTCAGGGCGCCTGCGGACTGGAGACTGGCAACTGGGGACTGGCAACTGGAGACCAGGGACTGGGAACTCAGGACGACGGCGAGTCGGCGGTCTACCGCCTCGCCCTCGACTACGAAGGCATCATCTGCGGCGACGGCGATTTCCCCGCACCCAGCGACCAATGGCAGCCGCCCTCGCCCGAAGCCACTCCCTGGGACCTCATCCAGGCCGCTCCCAACCAGTCCAAACCCACGCCCGTCTCCGCCTTCGAGCCCGAGACCCACCACGGCTGCACCATCTGCTCTGAAATCCGCCGCCTCCAGGGAATCCCCTCCATGCACCCCCACCTCCAGCCGGCCGTCAACCCCTACTGCAGGTTCAACCGTCCCGGCTGTCAGGGACCCGCCTCCGACTTCCGCTGCCTGGGTTGCGAAGACGTCTACCTCGCCAATCCCCGCAGATACAACCGCCTCCGCCCCCGCCCGCAGTTTTCCGAACCCAGCGAAAATCCGGGTGCCCCATCCTTGTCGCCCGCATTTGGCGACAGGGTGGGAGGCTCCGATCCCCGTGCCCTGACTTCGGATCCCTGTGCCCTGACCCCTGTGCCCTGTGCTCTGAACCCCCAGCCCGACCCCAACCCCCTCCCCGAACAGTTCCCCGACAACGACCCCATGCTCAACGGCTACATCCCAATCCACGCAGACCCCGACGATCCACCCACCCTCGACCTAAGAGCCTCCACTTCCCAATCACCAACCGACAGCCTGCGCCCTGTGCCCTGTGGACTGTGCCCTGTGCCCCAGCTACCGGCTACAGGCCACCGGCTACAGGCTGCCCCTGGAGAGACTGTGGACTGTGCCCTGTGGACTGCGGACTGTGCCCTGGACCCCAGCTCCCAGCTCCCGGCTCCCAGCTGCCCCTGGAAGGTAATACCCAAAACCTATTACCCTCCAACCCTTTCACCATCAACAAAACCACCCACTCGCCAACAGGGGGGTACCCCATTCCCGCCTCAGAACGGGCTGGAGGCGCGGGCTGCGGGGTGGTCGGCTTCGGGGGACTGGGCGGGGAAGGCTAAGGTGATGCGAGTGCCGCGTCCGGGACGACTGTGCACGTCGAACTGCGCTGCGTCGCCGTAGAGAACCTGTAACCGTTCGCGGACATTTTTCATGCCGATGCCGGTGCCCTGGAGGACGCCGCTGGTGTGGGCGCGTCCTGGAGCGATGCCGACGCCGTCGTCCTCGACTTCAATGATGAGGCGGTCGCGTTCGAGGCGGCTGCGGAGGGTGACGGTGCCGCCGGCCATGCGCGGCTCGAGTCCATGCTTGATGCTGTTTTCGACCAGAGGCTGGAGAAGCATGCTGGGCACGGGAATCTCGAGGGTGGCGGGATCGATTTCCTTGACGACCTGGAGCTTTTCGGCGCCGAAGCGGACGACTTCGATGCTGAGGTAGTCCTCGGTGGTGGTGAGCTCATCGCGAAAGGAGAT
>DASXFH010000345.1:0-2800 GCA_036489655.1 Acidobacteriaceae bacterium
CGATGGTGTTGCCGAGGGTCCAGAAGGCGGGCCACATTCCCTGCCCTTCCGGGAGTTTCATGCGGGCTTCGATGCGGATGTTGCCGGTTCCATAGGCGACGCTGAAGAGGCCCTGGCTTTTGAGGCGTGCGGAGGTGTAGACGCCGGGCTCGGGCTGGCGGGCGACGATGTGGAGGTAGCCATCGGAGGCAACGAATGCATTCGGATTTTTGGGATCGCAGGGTGGCGTGGCGTCGCCCGCGGCGCAGTAGTGCTCGAACTCCCGATTGCCGAAGCCAGTGTGGCCAGTGTCGTAGGTCCAGATCTCGGGATTGGGCTTTTCGCCGAAGTCAGCGGCATCGTTGAACTCGTCGCTCCAGAGCAGAGTGCCGGGGGGAATCGCGATATCAAACTTCTGTGTGCTCACCGCCCCGGGCTTGCCATCGGCGATGGCGACGGCCTTTACGGTGAGGCCGGAGGCGACGAGAAAGGGTGCGAAATAGCGCGTGGATTGGGCCGTGGGCGCGGCGCCGTCGACGGTGTAGTAGAGAGTTGCGCCGGGTGCGCCGCCGGAGATGGAGACGATCTGTGCGCCGTTGAGGGCCGCGGTGGTAGTGATGGAAGGCGTGGCTGGCGTGGCTGGAACAGTGGGGCCCATGGCCTGGGCGATGGCCCCGGCGGTATATGCCACAAAGAATGTTGCGAATAGGATAGCCCGCATGTTTCGCCCTCCGGCGCGCGGCGGCATGGCCGCGTGCACTAGATTACAGCCGGATTCGCCTCAAACGCGAGATGCAAGGCCGGCGATCCGCGGGGGACACGCTTAGCAAACAGCAGCGGCCGATTTCGTTTCACTTCGGCCGGGATGGGGATCGGGAGATCTAGCGTGGAGGGGCTTTTGCTTTTACCGGGAGCCGCCGGAGACGAGCAGGGTTTCGCCGGTGATCCAGCCAGAGTCGTCAGAGGCGAGGAAGACGGCGACCGGCGCGATGTCGTTGGGCTGGCCGATGCGGCCGAGCGGGGTGTTCGCAACGATGCGCTTTTCGAATTCGCCGCCGATCGCACCCAAGGAGACGGTGCCTTCGGTTACGACGCCGCCAGGGTTGAGGCCATTGACGCGAATCCTGCGCGGCGCGAGTTCTTTGGCGAGGACGTGCGTGACGGAGTCGACGGCGCCTTTCGTGGCGGTGTAGATGACGCTGCCTGGAGGGTTGGACCGGACGATGGTGGAACCGATATTGACGATGCTGCCGCCCGCGGGATTGAAGTACTTGAGGGCTTCCTTGGTGGTCTGGATGACGCCGAGAACGTTGGTGTTGAACTGGCGGTGGAACTCGTCCTGCGTGAACTCCTCGATGGGGGCGAAGCTGAAGATGCCGGCGTTGTTGATGAGGATGTCAAGCTGACCGAAGGCCTTTTGGGTTTCAGCGAAGAGGCGTTCGACGTCGGCGGTAAGAGCAACATTGCCTTGTACGGCGATGGCTTTGCCGCCCTTGGCTGCGATGTCGGCGACGACCTGATCCGCGCCTTCGCGGCTGGATGCGTAGTTGACGACGACGCTGGCGCCGGCGGCAGCGAGGGCGCGAGCGATCTCCGCACCGATGCCTTTCGATGCTCCGGTGACGACAGCGACTTTCCCCTGAAGATTGCTCATCTCTGTACTCCTATTGTGACGCTTTGATGGGGGTCGAACTGAAGAAAAGATGTCGGGATTGGGGAAAGGATTCGGGATCTGCCATCCAGGCATATACGGGACTGACCGTCCGGGCGATTGCGCCCTTGGCGGGACTGGCCGTCCGGGCAACTGCGCCTTTGGCGCGGGTTGCTGGGTTCGCTTCCTTTGGTCGCTCTCGATGGGTGTTGGCGCAACCCTGACTCACATTTCTCTTCGAGATGCGGGCAGCGCGGAAAACTGCATCATCCCTTCGACAAGCCTTAGCTGCGGCAGAAGCCAAACTACAGGCTGGCGAGACGGTCGAGATAGGCGCGCAGAACATCGCGCTGGAGGATGAGGTTGGCGAACTTGCCCTGCCGTTCGATGCGGATGAGGCCGGCGGTTGCGAGTTCCTTCATGTGGTGGGAGAGCGTGGCGGCGCTGATGGGCTGCGCTTCCGCGATGCTGGTGCAGGGCGTGGCGCACTGACGGCGGCCGATCTCGGCGAGGATTTCATAGCGGCGCGGCGCCGCGAGCGCACGGGAGATGAGGGCGAATTGGCGGTCGGTGAGGCTGACCTGCTTGGTGGCGCGGGTGCGTTTTTCGGCCATGGTTTCTTACCTTACCCCCGGAGGTGGATCTTTGCCGGGGAAATTTAACATTGGGGCGGTTGACATGCATCCTGCTCTTACTTACATATCAAGGATATGTCGATCTCTGTCCGAATCGCCGCGCCGTGTTGTTGCAGCCCTGCTGCGCCGGGTTCGGCTGGAGCACGGTCCGCACGAGTAACGCGCTGATCGAGAGATAAAAGGCTCTGAAGTCCGAATGCCCTGTCGCAGCCAGCTCTGCGGCGGGGCATTTGTTTCTCTCCCCATGACTCGACGCAGCACTGGCTCACCTTCAATGCACGAACCGGAAGGAAGATGCCATGCGTGACGAGATACGAAATTCCGAGAAAACGGGGAGCGGCGGGACGACGCCCGTACAGCGGCAGTGTCTTTCGCTCGATAGCTGGGCAGTGTTGCTCGCGCTGGCGGCCGCGGCACTGGTGAAGCTGCACATTTTGAACTCCGTGACGTGGTGAAGAGGGCGCGATGACCACATCCTCTATGACTCCGTCATCCACTGGCGCTACTGCTTCCCTTCCCTCTGGCGCCGCGAAGG
>DASXFH010000354.1:0-10949 GCA_036489655.1 Acidobacteriaceae bacterium
TGCCTTGTGGAGCGAGGGTGGGGCGCAGCGACGGATTTTCCGGAGTTCTGGAATCCGAAGGTACGGGCTCCGCACTGCTTCAACGCGGCGGCGGCGAAGAGCTTTACGCCGATTTACCTGATGAAGACCCGGCTGGTGCTGGCCGGCCGCTCGAAGGCCGAGATTTTGCAGGCGACCGACGCGGCGTTTGCCCGGCACGAGCTGCCCGTGCTGGAGCCGGGAGCGATGGTCTACATGATGTCGAAGCAACAGTACCTGAATGACGTTGGCAGGAACTGGCATCCGCACCTGATGTTCTATGTAGCGGGCGATGCAGGCGCGAGCTGGGGCGGGAATCTGGCGGGGTCGCCGGTCATTGCGGCGAATGATCCGCAGGAGCGGGCTACGATCTTCATGGTTGTGGTGCACCACTGGTCGGACGGGACGTCGGCGCCGTAGGGAGATGACTCGCCCCTAACGGAGTGGAACCCTGCCGAGGGTCTGGTAGTTGGAGACGACCTGGAAGAGCATGGCGCTGTCGTAGAGGTACTGAGCGACGACGGCAACCGACCGCAGGTTGTGATGGACCAGAGAACGATAGGCGACGATATCGACGCCCACGGTGGCGGCCTGAAACGCGGCGAATCCTGACTTGTTGTGGACCAGGGCGCTGGGCAGGATGTCCTCATGGAAATACTGCGGGTAAGAGAGGGCTCTTTCGGTGGTCGTGTAGTCCAGAACGCGGAGGGTCGCGCCACCGGCGATGGCAGCCCAGTCGGAGAGATGGAGATGCGGCTTTTCAGAGGGCACCGGCGCAAGCTGAATCGCGGCAAAAGGGTCGGGCGGCGCGGATGAAGCGACGGCAGACGTTGGCGCCGGCGCCTCGAGCAGCATGGCCGGCTGGGCATGGGCCGATGCAGCGAGCAGAGCGGCCAGAATCGGAAAGATGGAAAAGTGGAGTCGCACGCCGACCTGATTATCGGCAGGGTTGCGGATGGATGGCGCTGCGAAGTGAAACGGGGTTCGTCTTCAGTTTCTCTTTTGGGGTGAAGGGAGTGGCTGCTCCGTAATGGGAAGGCCGCTCTGTCGCACCATCACCACCCAAACCGCGATCTGCCAGCGAATCTGCGGAACCGGTGCGGGGAGTTTGCCGCATGAAATGGAAGCTCTGAGAACGGAAGAGGGGGACAGAAGTCGTCCCCCTTTGTGCCGTTGTTGTTGAAGGGCCCTACTGCGCGGCGGTGGGCGTGAGCGTCGTCGCCTCGATGTTCCAGCCGCGAAGCTTCACGATGGGATTGGACGGAGCGTCGGCGGGGAGGGGCGCGGTGAGAGTGCGCGATTCGCCGGGGTCGAGCTCGATCCAGTTGTCGGACCACATGACGGGGGCGACCAGATCGCCGGAGGAGGTACGGACGGCGGCCTCGACCTGGAAGGCGAGGGCGTCGGAGTGGTTGTCGAGGTGGAGGACGATCTCACGGCCCTGGGGCGTGGTGCGGATCTCCGCATTCGAGTTGACGTTGGCGCGCGGCAGTTGCGTGAGCGCAGACAGGTCCGGGTAGCGTTCGACCGGGGTGTAGGTGTACTCGGTGGCGCCAAAGTCGAAGGTGGTGAGGGTGTAGGGAACCCAGTAGAAGTTGCGGCTGATGGTATGGCCGGCGGAGTCGGCGAGGGTTAGATCGACGAGAAGGATGCGCTCGGCGCCGTTCCAGAGGGAGCCGGGCAGGGTGACGATCTGCTGCGAGCTGTCAGAGGCAGCGTTGACGGGCATGGTGGTGTGGTAGAGCTCGTTCCAGTGGATGCCGCGGACGTCGACCGTGGCATGCAGGCCTTCGACAGGCTGGTAGGTGCTGTTGACGACGACGATGGACTGGTCATCGTAGGAGTACTGGATGTGCACGGGCTGGCAGGCTTTCTTGACGGCGTAGTAGCCGGCATCGGCCTCGAGATTGTAATCGTAGAGGTGCCAGATCATGGAAGGCCAGGCGTTGTTGAGCATCCATTGGATGACGCCGGTGGACTGGTACTTATTGCGGGTGTAGGACTCGAACATGGCGCGCTCGGAGTCGTACTCCATGGTGTTGGCGAGGCGGGTGTAATCGGCGGCCGAGTTGGGTTTGGCGTACATGGCGGCCATTGAGCCGTCGAGGTCTTTGAGGGTCATGAAGCCCCCGCCGCCATTGTGGAGATCCCAGTTGGCGGAAGGCGGCCAGGCATCGGGATCGGAGAGGAATTTAGCGCGGCTGGCGCGTGAGGGGATGGCGGGGCCAGGGCTGGTTTCAGTGTTGTAGCCCCAGGCGCCGCCGTGGGTGTGGTCGATGTACCAGTAGCTGGGCTCGACGTAGTCGTAGGGGCCGGTCATCTTGACGCCGCTTTCGCCGGTGACTGTGGTCGGCCTCTCGGTGGCGGAGGAAATGATCGGATTGGGCCAGTGGGTCTGAGCTTCGACGTTGAGATAGGCGGTCTCGACGCTGGCGGGCGGAGGATTGTCGCTGCCGTTGAGCCAGACGAGCAGGCTGGCATGGTAGCGGAGGCGCAGCATCTGAGAGTGGAGCGAGGCGGTGGCGATGCTGAGGACATCGGGACTCCAGTTCTTCCAGTGCTCCCACTGATCGCAGCAGCACCAGCCGGCCATGACGAGGATGCCGTTCTGGTCGGCGAGGTTGAAGAAGTCGTCGGTATCGAGCTTGCCTTCGAGGCGGATGGTATTGAGGTGGAGGTCGCGCACCAGGCGGAACTCCTCGCGGAGGCGTTTGGGGTCGGTGCGGAGAAGCATGTCCTGCGACCAGCCGCCGCCGCGGATGAGGATGGGCTTGTGGTTGACGAGGAAGAGTCGGCTGCCGGTGCCGGTGAGCTCCGAGGTGATTTCGCGAATGCCGAAGGGTACGGTTTTCTCGTCGGAGACCTGGTTCTGCATGCTGAAGCGCACGGTGAGGGATTCGAGGTGGGGATCGCCCATCTGCCAGGGCCACCAGAGGCGGGGATTGTGGATCTGGAGCTGGGGGAACTTGTCGGGGGTGAAGACGACGGTGCGCTGCTCGTGGGCGGCGAGGGTGACGGGCTGCTCGAAGGTGGCGCCGGCGGCTGAGCCGGAGACGACACCCTGCACGGATTTGTCGGTACCGTTCTCGACTTCGGCGTAGACGGTGAGGTCGGCGGTGCTGAGGCTGTCGTCAGGGAAATGGGTCACGGCCGCGGGGGAGCGGAGGGCCACGGCGCCGGTGGAAACGAGATTGACGTCGCCGATGATGCCCATGTCCTTGTCGGGCGGGGCGGGATTCCAGTCGACCCAGTTGATGCCGAGGTCATCGGGGGTGGGGGCGAAGGTTTCGACGGCGAGGACGTTGCGGCCGGAGGGCTTGAGGATGCCGGTGACGTCGAGGTTGTAGATGCGATAGGCGCCGCCGATCTGCGAGGAATCGGCAATGCGGTGGCCGTTGAGCCAGATATCGGCATGGTTGTTGATACCGGCGAAATGCAACCAGAATTGCGACGATTTGGCGGCGGCGGCGGGAACGGTGAACTCGTCGCGGTACCACCAGCCGCAGTGGTAAGGACTGTCGGCGGACATGGGCAGGTTGGAGAAATTCTTGCCGACGGGGTAGTCGGTGCCGGGGAGCTTGCGCAGGTTGTCGCCGAAATAGGGGTTGGGCAGGAGGCCGGCGGCGACCTGGGCGGCGAGGACGGTGGTGGGGACGGTGGCGGAGATCCAGCCTTCGGTGGAGAAGCCGGGGGCGGAGATGGCGTCGCCGGAGGCAGTGGCTTTGCAGGCGGACTGGAGATGCCATCCAGTGTGGAGGGGAGTGGTGGTCGCCGCATGGAGCGAGGGGGCGATCAGCAAAGCAGCGGCAAGAGAAGCAAGGCAAAGACGGGTCATAGGCGAGTCCTCCGGCTTCCCAGGGGAAGCGGTGCGAGGTTTTATCAGCAAGAAGGGCCTGGTGGATTCAATCGTTTGAATTGGACCATTGCAATCGCATTTACATTCATTTGTCAACGGGGCACGGCTGTGTCAACCACAACAGGGCTCGGGTTGCCGGAATTTGACTGGGGCGGCGGCGCCGAGGAAGAACGGAGGACCAGGTCAGGGGGAAGCTGGTGCAGACGGGCTTTGCGGGGGCGCGATTCGCCGCGCTGGTCGAGGGTTTCGAGGAGGCGCTGGGCAGCGAGGGTGCCCATTTCATGCAGGGGCTGGTGGATGGTGGTAATGCCCGGGGTGGAGATAGCGGCGGAGAGGATGTCGTCGAAGCCGAGGACGGAGCAGTCGGCGGGGACACGCAGGCCGGCATCGGAGAGGCCGCGGACCACACCGAGGGCGGTGAGGTCGTCGAAGGCGAGGACTGCGGTGAAGGGGATACCGGAGGCAAGCATTTCCTGGGCGAAGCGAAGGCCGCCTTCGAATCCGGAGCGAGGATCGACCTGGTTGGGCAGCTGGAAGGTGAGGCGGGGATCGATTTGGATGCCGGCGGAACAGGCGGCATCGCGGATGCCCTGCCAGCGCGGCTCGCTGTCGAACATCTCTTCCGGGCCGCGAATGACGGCGATACGGCGGTGGCCGAGATCGAGGAGGTGGCGCATGGCGATGGCGCCGCCCACCTTGTTATCGACGAGGACGGAGGTGATGCGGCGGGAGGTGAGATCGCGGCCGACGATCACGATGGGGACGTTGTTCTTTTCGATGTCTTCGAGGAGATTGGTTTCCTCGAAGACCCAGCTGGCGATGACGATGACGCCTTCGGCACGGCGCTCGAGAAGCATACGGAGATAGCGGTCGAAGAGCATGCGCTGGGTTTGCGCGTTGACCTGAAGGGAGAAATATTTTGCCGCCTGGAGGGTCTCTTCGATGCCATGCACGACGGGAATGCAGAAAGGGTCGGACATATCGAAGGCGAGGACGCCGATGGTCTGGGTGCGGCGGCGGCGCAGGGAGCGGGCATGAACGTCGGGGTGATAGCCGAGTCGTTCGGCCATCACGCGGATGCGCTGGCGGGTGGCTTCGGCGACGTGGCGGGAAAGCGGAGCCTCGCTGAGCACGATCGAGACGGTGGAGACGGACAGGTGACAGGCGCGCGCGACGTCGGAGAGGGTCACGTGACCGCGTTCGAGGTTCGTCATGTTCCTGGCTCCTGCACGTACCAATATTGCACCCGGCAAAGCAAACCGGGGGACTCAGTTAGCGCCGTCCTCCCTGCAGAGTTCGGCGGCAGGCAAGCAAGCGGAGGCCGGCGTGGGAATCAGCGCTTGACAGAGGTCGAAAATCTGGCCTACATTCGTATACCATTCAAACGATTGAACATCAACAAATCAAAGGGGCTGCCATGAAAATAAGAAATCTCAGGATTATCGGAAGCCTCGCCTTTCTCGCTTTTGTACTTCTTTTCGTTCCTGGGACACCCAGGGCTTTTGGACAGGCCGGACGCGGCAGCGTCAGCGGAACGATTACGGATCCGAGCGGGGCGATTGTACCGGAGGCGAGCGTGACGCTGCTCAATCCCGCGACGGGCGTTGCGCTGCACACGAAAACCAGCGCAGCCGGG
This sequence comes from Acidobacteriaceae bacterium, assembly GCA_036489655.1. GTDB lineage: Bacteria > Acidobacteriota > Terriglobia > Terriglobales > Acidobacteriaceae > Palsa-343. Next base: position 5,511 of record DASXFH010000354.1, read on the forward strand.
TTGTACACCTTCATCTCGCTGAACCCGGGGAGTTATCGGGTGACGGCGACCGCGAGCGGCTTCACGACGGCGCAGCGGGACAACGTGGGGGTGAGCGTAGACCAGACGACCATTGCCGATATTGGCCTGAAGGTGGGCAGCGTGAGCACCGTGGTTACGGTGAATGAAGAGACGAACCTGGTAGAGCCGAGCAATTCGACGGTGGGACAGCTGATTTCGGCGGACACGATCGACCGGGTACCGCTGCTGAACCGCGATGTTTACGACCTGACGCAGCTGAGCCCGGGGGTGACGCCGGCCAACGGGTCGCCGAACTCCTCGAATTCCCAGTCCATTGCCAGCATCACGAGCGGGCGGCCGGGGATCGATGTTTCGTCGTACACGATCAATGGGGCGATTGTGGGCTCGGTGTATTACATGGTGGACGGTAGCCCGATCGGGATTGCCGAGAACAATTCGGCCGCGATTCTGCCGGCCATGATGATCCCTGAGGACGCGGTGGAGGAGACGCGGGTGGAGACGCAGAATACGCCGGCCTCGTACCAGAGCGGCGGCGCGGGCGTGATCAGCCTGGTGAGCAAGTCGGGGACGGACAAGTTCCACGGGGATGTGTTCGGGGTCTTCCGGCCTGACATTCTGGCGTCGAACGAATATTTCAACAAGCAGAGCCAGATTGCCAGCGGGACGGCCAACACGCCGCCTTCGTTTCACCGGTATCAGGAGGGGGGCTCGATCGGCGGGCCGATTCTGCACAAGAAGCTTTTCTTCTTTGGAGACTACGAGGCAACACAGCAGCAGCTGTTCGATGGGTCAAACATCTTTACGGTGCCGACCAGCGCGGAACGGACGGGGAATTTCTCCGCCGATAACTACACCATCTACAATCCGATGCTGCCGGACAATCCGGACGGAACGCGACAGGCGTTTACCAACAACGTGATTCCAAATCCGAATCCGGTTGCGCTGAAATTCCTGTCGGAGATGCCGAAGTGCAACAAGCCGAATCCGAGCACGTGCGATTCAGACACGACGGGCGCGGTGAACAACCTGTATGTGCCGGGAACCGATCCGATGACGGCACAGAAGTTCGATGTTCGTCTCGACTGGGACAAGAGCGAGAAGCAGCACATCTTCGGGCGGTTCTCGTTCGACCGGCTGTACAGCGCTCTGGTGAAGGCGTTCAACAATCCGTGGGATCCGTTCTATGCGCAGAACATCACGAACGGGCGCAACGTTCTGCTGGCGGACGATTACACCTTCAACTCCAGCACGGTGCTGCAGCTGCGGTATTCGTTCACTCGGCATTACGAGAACCAGACGGGGGATCCGGGCCAGAGCGCGGTGGACAATCTCTCCTCGCTGGGGTTCACCACGCCCACGGCGGCCGATGAGAACTATCAGACGCTGCCGTATGTGATCTTCGACGATGTGGGCGGCGGCGTGGGCGGAACCGCGAACTGGGATACGTTCGTCTACGCCAGCGAAAACAACGACGTAAGCGCGACGCTCACGAAGATTAAAGGCAATCACGAACTGAGCGTTGGGTTCGAATACATGAAGCGGCTTCTGAACGTGGGACAGCCTCCGGCACCCTCCGGCGCGTACAACTTTGACGTAAGCGCGACGGACCAGTCGGTGGACAACGGCGGAGGGGGCAGCGACTTTGCTTCGTTCCTGATCGGGATGGGGGAGACGCCGGGGAGCGAGAGCTACAACTTCACCAAGGACCTGTTTGTGGCGGAGGCGAATCCTTATTACGCGGCCTTTGTGCAGGATACCTGGCATGCGAGCAAGACCCTCACGCTCACGGCGGGGCTGCGGTGGGATATTTTTGGCGGCAGGACGGAGCGACATAACCGGCTGGAGTATTTCGATCCGGGCGCTTCAAACACCGTTGCCGGAGTGCCGTATCAGGGGGCAGAGATCTATGTGAACGGGGGAAACCGGTCTCCGTTTACCACCAACATGAAGGATTTCGGCCCGCGCGCGGCCTTCGCGTGGCAGGCGATGAGCCATCTGGTGGTGCGGGGCGGTGGCGAGATCAATTACGGTCCCAGCCCGGAGATGGCGGGGAGCGCTTCGCTGGACAGCGACGGGTATTCGTCGGTGACCAACTGGGACCCCACCTGTTTCAACGACGATGGCAACACGGTCTACAACGGGACATCGGGCTGCTCGGGCGCGGCGCCAGGCAGTCCTGCACCGAGCCCCACAGGCATTTATTCGCTGAGCAATCCATTTCCGAATGGCGTAGTGCCGCTGCTGCAGTCGCCGACGGGACTGGCGAACAATCTGGGCACCACTTTGAACACGGTGCTGCACTCCCAGCGGACGCCGACGGCTTATAACTACAACTTCGGACTGGAGTACGAATTTCCGCACCAGATAGTGCTGAGCGTGGGATACGTGGGCAGCCGCGGACTGTTTTTGCCGATGGGGCAGATCGATCTGAACACGCTGAGCCTGGCGAAGATCGGGCAGTACCGCGCCTCGCTGTGCGTGGACAACTCGAATCCGGCGTGCCAGATGGTGGCGAACACGTGGGCGCCGATCCAGCCGTCGACCAATGCCAACTACGGCTCCTCGGCGGTGCCGTTGTGGGTGTCGCTGCAGAAGTATCCGCAGTTTGGCGGCGGCAACTATGGTTCCGGGAACGGCGTTCTGGTGAATGGCGACCCGATCGGCGACTCGGACTACAGTTCGCTGCAGGCGAAACTGCAGAAGCGTCTGACCCACCACTTCACCATGCTGAGCAGCTTCACGTGGGCAAAACTGATCACGGACGACAGCAATCCGCCGCTGTCATTCGTGGGATCGCATAACGGCGCGCCGCAGGATTCGCAGGACCTGCAGTACGAGCACTCGGTGAGCCCGCAGGACGTGAAGTACCAGTTCACCGGAGAAGTTTCCTACGATCTGCCCTTCGGCAAGGATCGGGCAGTGCCGCTGCACGGGGTCGGGGACGCGGTTCTGGGCGGGTGGACGACGAACGGCATCGTGTACCTGAGCACCGGGATTCCCATTGCGTCGCCGGTGGTGGGGGAGCCGGTCTCCTATTTCAATCAGCGTCCGAATCTGACATGCGATCCGAGCAAAGGGGCTCCGCACACGACCGCGACCTGGTTTACGGCGAATTGCTTCGCCATGCCGGCGAATTCGTTCGTGCCGGGATCAGCGCCCGCGTATCTGGATCACGTGCGGACAATGGGGGCTCGGGACCTGGATTTCTCGCTGTATAAGAACTTCGCGATGGGCGACAAGCGGGACCTGCGGCTGGAGGTCTCTTCTTACAACGTGACGAACACACCGCAGTATGGAATGCCGGGAGTGCCGTCGATCAATGCGGTTCAAACGCAGCCGGATCAGGCAGCGGCCTTTGGGCAGATTACGGGGACCGTGAACACGCCGCGGCAGTTCCAGTTCGGGGCGCGCTTCGCGTTCTGAGAGGTGCGTTGATCGGGTGGGCCGCCGGATTTCCCGGCGGCCCACTTTTTATCCCGAACAACCGATGGCCGGTCGCGGCGTTTTATTTGGGGCGCACCTCAATGTTGGTCATCAAGGAATTCGCGCCTTTGTGGAAGGATCCGCGACGGACGGCGATTGTGAAGCCGTGAGATGCCTGCAAATCGGATGCTCCCCGGCGTGGACCTTCTCGCCGGGGCGCATCCTTATATCTCGGCGGAGGCCGGAGTCTGCACGGTGAGGGTGCGGTAGTGCAGAAACATGCCGGCGCGCCAGCGCAGGATCATACCGAAGGCGAGGATGAAGAAGAGGCCCCCGGTCTGCTCAATGGTCATGATGGTGTCGAAGTAGCCGCGGGCGAAGAAGCGCACGGCGGCGAGGACGATGATGACCAGGAGGAAGGCGCTGGAGCGCTTCATCATGATGGCGTCGCCGTCGCGCTGGAGGCGGGTGGTTGCCAGGAGCGGCCAGGCGAGCAGGATGGCTCCCAGAAGGAAGGCGACCAGCGCCCAGAGCCAGGGAACGCGAAAGGCGGGCACGATGAACATGGAGAATCCCGTGGCCATGCCCAGGGGCGGGAAGAGGATCTTCTTCAGTGTGATGGCGCGGCGGCCCTCCTGCACGCGCCAGGCAATAACGCCCAGGGCGCCGAAGGCGGAAGCAACGGCCGATGTGGTGGCGGAAATATGCATGAATGTCTCTACAGCGGCGGAATCCTGAGGAGGATTCTGCGGGGCAGTTCCATTTCAGGATAGCGCGTTTGCGGCGGCTAAAAAGGGCATGCACTGTGCGATCCATCACCGAGCGGAGGCGGCAGGAACTGTCAGACTGAGACCCCGGAGGCTGGGTGTAGCTGTGTTTCGGCTGGATTATTTGTCGTGTTGCCTGACGGTGCTGTCGACGGTTCTGGTGGGGCGCAAGTTGTGGAGCGGTCTGGTGGTGGCGGGAATCAACAGCGTTCTGTTGTGCTGGATTGGCATGCGGACGGGGCAGATCGGGTTCATACCGGCGAACTTGTTTTGCATTGCGGTGTACGTGGCGAGCCTGCGGTCGTGGATGCGGGAGGGCGGGAAGAAGTCCGCTGCACCGATCAGCGAGCCGTGAGAGGGGTCACGGTGGGACGATGGCAGGCTGGACAGCCAACTGCGGCTGGAGGGGGCAACATCCTATTGTGATCGCTGCATGATGTCTTTGAAATACAGATAGATGCGCGACTGCAGCGACGCCCTTCGACGCGTCTAAGTATCCATGAATTTCTTCTGGACACCGGGGGCGAGTCAGCAGCCCCGACGCCCTTTTCTTCGATTCCCTTTCTTTATCAGCCTGATGCTGGCCCTGACGGGAGCCGCACTCGGCCCGGGTTGGCTGCGGGCGCAGACCCTGCGCTCGGCGCCGGCGGCATTGCTGGCGCCTGGGGCCGCTTTGCCCGATGCTCCGATTCCTCAGGGAACGAGTTCCCTCTCCGGCACGGTGGCCGACCAGACGGGAGCCGCGGTGCGGGGCGCGGAGGTGACGATCACGGGAGAGAACACCTCCTTTCACGAGACGGCGCGGACGAATCGGCGGGGCGCTTTCCATTTTGAGGGGCTGCCGGCCGGGAATTACACCGTATCGGTGACCGGCACGGGCGTGAGGCCTGCTGCGCCGCAGCCTCTGGTGCTGGCGGCGGGCCAGCCGCGGGAGTTCCCCATTGCGGTGACGACGATTCCGCGGTTCACCTCGACGGTGAGAGTGACGGCGTCGCCGATTCAGATCGCCACGGCGCAGGTTCACGTGGAGGAGAAGCAGAGGATGCTGGGCGGCGTGGTGCCGAATTTCTATACAGCCTTTGACTGGAATGCCGCCCCGATGACGCCGAAGCTGAAGTACGGCATGGCCCTGCGGGCGACCTTCGATCCTTTCTCTTTTCTGACGGACGCGGCGATTGCGGGATCGGAGCAGTACCACAACACCTATCCCGGGTATGGAGCGGGATGG
>DASXFH010000366.1:0-11877 GCA_036489655.1 Acidobacteriaceae bacterium
GAGAAGCCCGCCGAGCTGATCGTCTATGGCGGACGCGGCAAGGCGGCGCGCAACTGGGACTGTTTCCACCGTATTGTCGAGACCCTGGACCGCCTGGAAAACAATCAGACCCTGTTGATCCAGTCCGGCAAGCCTGTCGCCGTCCTTGAAACGCAGCCGATGGCGCCGCGCGTCCTCATCGCCAATTCGAACCTCGTCCCGCACTGGGCCACCTGGGAGGAGTTCGATAAGCTCGACCGCGCCGGCCTGATGATGTATGGCCAGATGACCGCCGGCTCCTGGATCTACATCGGCACCCAGGGCATCCTGCAGGGCACCTACGAGACCTTTCAGAGTGCGGCGCAGCGCCACTTCAACAACACGCTCGCTGGAACGATTACTGTGACCGCCGGCCTGGGCGGTATGGGCGGCGCGCAGCCCCTCGCCGTCAAGCTCGCCGGCGGCGTCGCCCTGTGTGTCGAGGTCGATGCCACTCGCATTCAGCGCCGGCTTGAAACCCGCTATCTCGACAAGGCCACCGGCTCCCTCCACGAGGCGCTCGCGATGGCCAGGGAAGCAAAGGCATCCCGCACAGCGCTGTCCATCGGCCTTCTCGGCAACGCCGCTGAAGTCCTGCCGCAGATGGTCGCCATGGGATTCACGCCGGATCTGGTGACGGACCAGACCAGCGCGCACGATCCCCTGTACGGTTATTGGCCCATTGCCAAAGCGGATGAGGACCTGACCGTCCTCCGCGCGAAACAGCCGGACGCTTACCTCGACCGCGTGCGCCAATCCATGGCCACCCACGTCAATGCCATCCTTACCATGCAGCAGCGCGGCGCGATCGCCTTCGACTACGGCAACAACCTCCGTACCCAGGCAAAAATAGCCGGAGTCCAGAACGCCTTCGACTACCCCGGCTTTGTCCCGGCCTTTATCCGCGACTCCTTCTGCGAGGGACGCGGCCCCTTTCGCTGGGCGGCGCTCTCCGGCGATCCCGCAGACATCGCAGCGACCGACAAAGCGCTGCTCGCCCTCTTTCCCGATGACCAGCGCCTGACCAGCTGGCTCACGTATGCAGCGGACCAGATTGCCTTCCAGGGCCTTCCCGCCCGCATCTGCTGGCTCGGGTATGGACAGCGCGATCGCGCCGGGCTGCTCTTCAACCAGATGGTGCGCGACGGCCGCCTGAAGGCCCCAATTGTCATCGGCCGCGACCATCTCGACGCAGGCTCGGTTGCCAGCCCTTATCGCGAGACGGAGGCCATGCGCGATGGGTCTGACGCCGTGTCTGACTGGCCCCTGCTGAACTTCGCCACCGGCATTGCCAGCGGCGCTTCGTGGATGAGCTTCCACCACGGAGGCGGCGTGGGCATGGGCTACAGCCAGCATGCCGGCCTGGTCGTGGTCGCCGACGGCAGCGACGAGGCAGAACAGCGCCTTCGTCTTTGCCTGCGCAATGACCCGGCGCTGGGCGTTGTCCGCCACGCCGACGCCGGTTACGAACTGGCGATCAACACCGCGCGCAAACGCGGCCTGGATTTGCCCAGCCTTGATCTGTCGAGTCGCGAATGAACGCCGACCTTCTCCTGCGTGGCATCTCCCAGCTCGCCACGCCCCACGGTCCGGGCCCAAAACGCGGCGCGGAAATGCGGCGTCTCCTCATAATGGATCGCGCTGCTGTGGCCATTGCTGGGGGCCGCGCCGTGTGGGTTGGGCCGGAAGCTGACTGGACCGGGCATGCGGCTCGCACCGTCGATGTCGGACATCGCGCCGTCGTTCCTGGCCTTGTCGATCCCCACACCCACGCCGTCTGGGCCGGTGATCGTCTGGCCGATTTCGAGGCCCGCATCTCCGGGGTGCCCTACGAGACCATCCTGGCCAGGGGCGGCGGCATCTGGAGCACCATCCGCGCCACCTCCACCGCCTCAGAAGACGATCTCGTAAACCTGGCGAAACCCAGGCTCGACGCGCTCGTGCGATCCGGGGCCACGGTCGTTGAAGTCAAGTCCGGCTACGGCTTCGCTTCGGAAGCGGAGCTGCGGATGTTGCGAGTCATCCAGCGCCTGGCCGCCGAAACGCCCGCCCGTATCATTCCCACGCTCCTGATTCACGTGCCGCCGAAAGACGCGTCGGACAGGGACGCATACGTGTCGGACATTTGTCAGACACTCATTCCCGAAGTGGCCCGGCACACCCTGGCGCACGCCGTCGATGTTTTCGTCGAGAAGGAAGCCTGGAGCGCCCCCGAAGCCGAGCGCATGCTGGAAGCTGCCCGGCAGCATGGTCTCGGGATCAAGCTGCACACCGAGCAGTTCCATCGTGTCGGTGGGCTCGAGCTCGGCTTACGTTTGCAGGCGCTGAGCGTCGATCACCTGGAAGCGTGCAGCACGGACCAGATTGCCGAGGTGGGTCGCAGCGCAACCATTGCGACCATCCTCCCAGGAGTCTCCCTGCATCTGGGTCTGCCGCCCGCCCCCGGCCGCGCTCTCATCGATGCCAACGCTGCGGTCGCGGTTGGCACGGACCTCAATCCCGGTTCCAGCCCCCTCTTCTCGATGTCTGCCGCCCTGGCCCTCGCCGTCCGGCTCAACGGTCTCACCGCCCAGGAAGCTCTGGTCGCGGGAACGGCCAATGCCGCCGCCGCTCTGGGATTGTCCGACGCGGGCCGCCTCGAACCCGGCATGCCCGCGGATCTCCTCGTCCTCGAGGGTTCCGACTGGCGGGATCTCGTCTACACTCTGGGAGCCGATCCGGTCCGCGAGGTCTGGATCGGCGGCCAGAAGGTCGCCGCATGAGATCATCGTTGCGAATGAAGGGCGCGACCCAATGAGCCTCCTGGTTCGACCAGAGCTGCTCTACTTCGACGGCGCCTTCGTGCGCAGGCGCGCCGTTCAGATCGGGGACGATGGTAAAGTCGAGGCCATCGTCGCGTCGGACACGGTGTCGGACAACGCCATCGATCTGCCCGGCAAAGCCCTGCTGCCCGGCTTCGTCAACATCCATTCCCACTCCTTCCAGCGCCTGATCCGCGGCAAAGCCGAATCCCGCGCCATGAGCGGCCGCGACTTCTGGTCGTGGCGCGGAACCATGTATCACGCCGCCGCCCACCTCGATCCGCAGCAGGTCTACGACGTCGCCCGCATGGCCTTCCTCGAGATGCTCCTCGCCGGAACGACCACTGTGGGTGAATTCCACTACCTGCACACCGCGCCCGACGGGCGTCCTTACGAGGATCCAAACCTGCTGGCGAAGCAGGTCATCGCAGCCGCCCAATCCGTGGGCGTTCGCATCGTGCTGCTGCGCTGCGCCTATCTCCGTTCAGGATTCGAGCTGCCACCCGACCCGGGACAAACTCGCTTTTTTGAAACTCGCCAGGCGTTCCTGACCAACGTACAGGCTCTTGAGCGCGACACTCCGGCTGATTCCAGCAGTGTCCGCATCGGCGTCGCCCCCCACAGCATTCGCGCCGTGCCGCTCGATGATATCCGGGAAATCGCCGGCTGGGCCCGGCACCACCGCATGCCGCTGCACATGCACATGTCCGAGCAGGTGGCGGAGAACGAAGCCTGTCTCCGTGAGTACGGCGGCACGCCGGTCGCCCTCCTCGCCAAGGCCGCCTTGCTGGGGCCGGACTGGACCGCCATCCACGCAATCCATATCGCCCCCGAAGAAATTGCCATGCTGTCGGACACCGGCGCGACCATCGGCTCGTGTCCGACAACCGAACGCAACCTGGGCGACGGCATTCTCGCGGCGGACACCGTCCTGCGCGGCGGAGTTCGCATTGCTCTCGGCTCCGACAGTCAGGCGCAGATCGATCCGCTGGAGGATGCCCGTGAGCTGGATTATCACCTTCGCCTGGCGCATCAGCAGCGCGTGATGCTCGACCAGATCGGTGAGCAGGGAATCGCAGCCCGCCTCTTTGACTGCGCCACCCGCAACGGCGCGCACTCCCTGGCAGTGCCGGCGGGCCGCCTGGAGCCGGCAGCCTTCGCCGATTTCTTCACCGTCGATCTGCGAGACGTCTCAATCGCCGGGCATTCCGAGGCCGACCTGCTGCCGATGGTCGTTTTTGGCATGGACCGCACTGCCATTCGCGACGTTGCGGTGAATGGTCGGCTCGTGGTGCGCGACGGCCAACACGCCCTCCAGGAGGAAATCATCTCGCGCTACGCCGAAGTGCATGAGAAAGTCTGGCGTGACGCTGGAGTTCCACGCCGATGAAGACCGTCGTTGAGCGTTTGTCGGACATGATCCGGATCCCGTCTCCCTCCGCCGTGTCCAATCGCCCTCTGGTGGACTACGCGTCCGACGCGCTGCACGGCATCGGCTGGTCCACCCGCGAATGGCCCTACCGCGACGCTGCCGGCATAGAGAAGGTAAACCTCATCGCAGCGCCTCCCGGACAGAACCCGGAAGCCCGTGACGTCGACCTCGTCTTCATGTGCCACACTGACACCGTCCCGTTTGCCGCAGACTGGCAGGACGCTCTGAATCCGGTCGTCGATGCCGGAATGTTGCGCGGATGCGGCGCCTGCGATGTGAAAGGCTTCCTGGCCTGCCTCTTGTCGGCTGCCGAGCAGTCTCCTGCATTCTCATCGGGCCTGCGCATCGTGTTATCGGCCGAGGAGGAAATCGGCTGCATCGGGGCCACTCGGCTGCTGGAACAGAACCTGCTGCGGCCGCGCCGGATGGTCATCGGCGAGCCTACCTCCCTGCACCCGGCGCGCGCCGGCAAAGGTTATTGCCTTGCCGAGGTCACGGTCTTCGGCAAAGAAGCGCACAGCGCCCATCCGGGGCAGGGTGTCTCTGCCATTTTCCACGCCGCCCGGCTCATTCGCGCCATCGAGGATCTCAGCATCGCTCTTGCCCTCGAGCAGCATGACTTCTTCGATCCCGCCTGGACAACCATCAATATTGGCACCATCGAGGGCGGCGCCGCGAAGAACATCGTTCCCGGCATCTGCCGGTTGCAGCTGGAATGGCGCCCCGTCCCCGGACAGCCGCCCGACCGCATCCTGTCGGACGTGGCAACGTCGATCGCGCAGCTGGAGAGAATCGACCCGAGCTTCACCGCAAAGGTAGAACTCAAACGCCGGCAGTCGGGCTTTGAGACCCCCGGGGAAGCCGCGCTGGTTCGCCGTCTGGAATCGCTCACCGGGCGAGCCGCCGTCTCGATTCCGTTTGGTTCTGAGGCCAGCATCTTTGCTGCAGTGGCTGAAGAGATCGTGGTCTTCGGCCCCGGCGACATGCGCACCGCCCACAGCAGCCGCGAATGTGTTCCCGTTGCCGAGCTGGAAGAAGCGGTCGGATGCGTTCGGGCCCTGATGAGCCCAGCCTCATGAGTGTCCATTGCCACGAAGCCCCGGGCGCGATAAAACTGCAGAACGTTTCGAATCGCCCCCATGAACCTCGCGAGCCGTGGACCGCAACGGTTCTCCCCGGGCCTCGACGAAACGAGAGGAACGAATGAAGAGAGAACTGGCGGGTGAACTCATTTCGGAAGCCGTGGCTCTGCTGATCATCATCGCCTTCGGCGACTCGGTGGCCGCAATGTACTCCCTCTACGATCCCAGCCCCTACCAGCACGCCTATTGGGGCGTGTGCATCGCCTGGGGTCTCGCGGTCACCATTGCCATCTACACCACCGGCTCCGTCAGCGGCTGCCACGCCAACCCGGCGGTCACCCTGGCCCTGGCCCTCTATCGCAAATTCAGCTGGAAGAAAGTGCTGCCTTATTGTGCGGCACAGACCGTTGGAGCCTTCGCCGGCGCCGCACTCGTCAAATTCCTGTTTAGCCCGGTCATCGACGCCTTCAATCTGGCCCACCATCTCACGCGAGCCCAGGGCGGCGCTGCCGGCGTCTTCTTCACGCATCCCGGGCTGGGCATCACCGTCACTCATGCCTTTGGTGACGAGATCATCCTCACCGCGTTTCTCATCTTCGGCATCTTTGCCATCACCGAGCAGTACAACGAGATAGCGCCCGGCGCAAACTTCGGCGCCCTGATCATCGGTTTTCTGGTGGCCCTCATCGGCGCTTCCATGGGCTATCTGGAAGCATGGGCCATTAACCCGGCGCGCGATTTCGGCCCGCGCGTCTTTTGCCTGTTCACCGGATGGGGTCCGGCTGCCTTTCCTTCGCCTGGAAACTACTGGTGGGTTCCGATTGTCGGCCCGCTCCTCGGCGGAGCCCTCGGTGGCGGAGCCTACCAGCTCCTCATCCACCCCTTCCTGCCGGCCCGTCGCCGCGCCCTCCTGCAGCAGCCGCGCTGACCCGGCCGCCAGGATGGAGGCCGTCAGGATGGAGGCCGTCAGGATGGAGGCCGTCACAAAATTTGGAGCACCGGGCGGGAATTGAACCCGCGAATACTGGTTTTGCAGACCAGCGCGTTAGCCACTTCGCCACCGGTGCTCGGGGGGCAACCGCGGCGGCAGGTACAACCTCCTGCCGCCTCTTAGCCCTTACTTTGGCTGCGCCGCCGTACGCAGATACGGCTTCACCGTCTTGTAGCCGGGAAACAGCTTGTCCGCCTCTTCGTTCGACACCGCGCCGCTGATGATGATGTCCTCTCCCGGCTTCCAGTTCGCCGGTGTCGAGACCTTGTGCGTTGTGGTGAGCTGAATCGAGTCCAGCACCCGCAGAATCTCGTCGAAATTGCGCCCCGTGCTCATCGGATACGAAATCGTCAGCTTGATCCGCTTGTCCGGACCAATGACGAAGACCGTCCGCACCGGCGCATTCAGAGCCGGTGTGCGGCCTTCCGACGTCTCGCCGGCATCCGCGGGCAGCATGTCGTAAAGCTTGGCGATCTTCAGCTCAGGATCGCCGATCACCGGATAGTTCACCGTGTGTCCGCTGACGTCCCTGATGTCCTCGGCCCACTTGCTGTGGCTCGACACCGGATCCACGCTCAGGCCGATCACCTTCGCCCCGCGCTGGGCAAACTGCTTCTCCAGTCCAGCCACCGCGCCCAGTTCCGTGGTGCACACCGGCGTAAAGTCCTTGGGGTGCGAGAAAAGCACCGCCCACGAATCGCCGATCCATTCGTGGAACCGAATTACGCCCTGCGTGGTCTCGGCGGTGAAGTCGGGGGCAACATCATTGATGCGAAGCGACATGAAGATTTTCCTCCTGAGGTTTCCCTGTGCTTTTGTGATCCGGGGGACAAACAGAAAGCCCACCCGGCTGGTAACGTAGGCGGGTGGGCTCTGTGCGATGGTTCGATGCTGCCGCTCTCAGACGCAAACCCGCATGGTGTTGCAGCAACAACAGCAGCGGGAAGAGATCGGTCGTACCGGGAGCGATTTCATGCTTCCGGTCAGGCTAGGTCCTGGCACCCCCTCCTGTCAACTTCGGGGGGCCAGGAACGGTCCGGGCCAGAGGCCGCAAGAGCCCGGCTTGAGAGCGGCTGAGCCGGAGATCACGGTTGCGCTGCGGCTGGAACGCTGCCAATCGCCTGATAGTTGCGTGTTACCGTGAAGGCCATCGCGCTCACGTACACGTATTGTCCAACCCGCGCGAGCGACCGCATGTGGTGGTGAACCAGCATCCGGTAAGCCAGGTAGTTCATGCCCACCGTCGCACCCTCGAACGCGGCAAATGCCGGCTTGTTCTCCACCAGAGCCGTCGGCAGCATCGCCTCACGCAAGTGCTGCGGATCGTTCAGAGCCCGCTCCGTGCTGGTGTAATCCAGAACACGCAGCATGCCGGCCGCCCCAATCAGGCTCCAGTCCAGCATCTTCAGCCGAGGCTTAACCTCTACCGGCTGCGGAGTGCGCTGCACCGGGTAGTAGCCCGGCATGAACGCCGCCGGATTGGCGGGCAGCGCCGAACTGGACACGAATGCCGGATCGTCCGGCAGAGCCGAACTCGAAACATTACTGGAGACGGCAGCCGCGGGTAGTGGGGCCCTGAGCAGAGCTTCGGTTTGTGCAAAACTCGGCTGGACCAGCGTGAAGGCGAGAGTAGGCAGAAGCGCAACAGCGAAACGGGGGATTTTCATCGTTGTTCTCCTGCTTGCTTCCCAGCGCAAGCACTGGGCTCGGTCCGGGGAAGCAGCAGTGTGTGGCCTGCGGACTAGTGCCGAAAATCGTGGCGGCAAGCCGGTGCGCCACGATCCTTGTCGTCCGAACCGGCGCGAGGTGCGCCGTCCTGACCTGCCTTCCACTCCGCCCCTTCAGAGCCGTGGGGCCCTGGAGATCGGTCGCCAACTTAACAACGACTTGGGATCTGGATGACATGCCAGGAGTGTCGCACAGGTAAACTCTGTTGCTGCACTTATCTTGAGTCACAGCAATGAGTTACTGCCGCAGCTCCAAAGAACTCAGATTCGCAAACGGGAGTAATGTTTGCCCAATCCAAAAACGGTTACCAATGAGTGTGACCAGTCCCGGCCTCTGGGCCAGCAGTCTCGTTCCGGCCTCGTGCCAGGGACCCACGAATCGCACCGCAGACGGCAGCGTACCCCACACCCGCGGCAGCCATCGCTGCGCACGCGCCGCCCTGCGCCGATCGGCCGCAGACCAGGGCAGCCCGAATTCCTCGCGAAATCGCGCTCCCAGCCACTCTGCCGTGAGCGCCCGATACCACCCGGGAATCCGCACCCAGGACCCGGCGCCCTGCAGAATCGCGTGCGCCATAGCCCGGGCCGGAGCCCCCACACCCAGCTCCTGCGATCTGCACATTTGCGCCACGTACTGTCTGAAAGCCGGCCAGTCCTCGGGAAGCTCCGCGGTCGGGAGGCCGAAGAGCCCTGCCATCGTCTTACTTTCGTGGTAGTAGCGGGCCTGCTCTTCTGTGGAAAACGGGTGCACGGTGCTGTAAGCCACCACCGCGCTCTCGACCAGGGTGGCATAAACCCACCGCAGAGCCGCCACCTCGTTGGCCTCATAATGCGTCCCCGCTGACCATCCGGCCACCTTTCCGGGCATTTCCCCGCGAATCCCCGTGTGCAGCGTGTGCAGATGCCGCGCCGCCGCCAGCGCCTGCCCCAGGCTCCCGAAGACCATCGTGAAAACGATCCGGAACGTATTGTGGAACCGCGCGATGGGATCGCCCAACAGTGCCGAATGCTGCTCCAGTGCCGTTGCCACCCAGGGATGCGCCAGCTGCAGCAGTGCCGCCCGGCCGGCTCCCAGGAACAGCGCCGCTTCCCGATTGACCTTCCAGGTCATCGACCCCGGCCCGAACACTCCCGCGCGCGGATCGGCCGTTTGGGCGGCCACCGAAGCCAGCAGCGCCTCCAGTTCGGCTCGGGAGACCAGATGCTGTCCCATGTCCACATTATGAGAGCGGCGCGACTACCGGAGTTATCCCACGCGCGGCCGCGCAAACTCGCTGCGGAACCGGCTGTAGGTGAAGTAGATGATCAGCCCGATAAAGAGCCAGACGAAGAACGCCATCCAGGTCAGTATCTCCAGCCCCATCATCAGCAGTATGCAGAAGATGATGCTGAGCACCGGAAACAACGGCCCCAGGGGTGCGCGAAAGGCACGCGGACGTTCCGGTTCTCGAATGCGGAGGATGATCACCGCAATCGATACCAGCACAAAGGCGAACAGCGTGCCGATATTCGACAGGTTCGACACCGTGCCGATATCCAGCAGCCCGGCCGGAATCCCCACAACAAATCCCGCCACCCAGGTGGCCACCGCCGGCGTCCGGAACTGTGGATGAATGTGACTGAACACGTCAGGCAGCAGCCGATCCCGCGACATGGCGAACCAAACCCGCGCCTGGCCGAGCTGGAAAACCAGAATCGACGAGATCATCCCCAGCATGGCCCCGATCAGCACGATCAGTTCCACCCAGTGCAGCGGATGGCCCCCTGGTTCAATGGCAAGGCGCCGCAGTCCATTCACTACGGGAGCCGCATCGCCCATGAGCGAGTGCCACGGCACGATGCCGCTGAGGACAATGGCAACGCCGCCATACAGCAGCGTGCAGGCGACCAGCGTGGACAGGATGCCGAACGGCAAATCCTTCTGCGGGTTCTTGCATTCCTCCGCCGCTGTCGAGACCGAATCGAATCCGATATACGTGAAGAAGATGATCGAGCCGCCGGAGAGCAGCCCCGTCCACCCGTTGGGCATGAAGGGATGCCAGTAGCGCGGCTTGATGAAGTTGGCGGCCGCGAAAATAAATGCCAGGATCGCCACCAGCTTCACCAGCACAAGAATGTTGTTCGTCCGCGCCGACTCGCGAATGCCCCGCACCAGAACCACGGTGAGAACCATCACGACCAGGAAGGCGGGGATATTGAAGCCGAAGTGCCAGCCCGGGTTATAGAGAGTGTTCCCGGCAAAGTCCTGCAGACCCGTGGGCAGGTAAGCAGGCGAAATCCATCGCAGCGCCGGATGGATGCCGAACCACTCCAGAAGCGCTTCACTGTGCGCCGCGAACCCCACGCTGACGCTCATATTGGAGAACGCGTACTCGAGGATCAGGTCCCAGCCGATAATCCACGCGATCAGCTCGCCCATGGTCGCGTAAGTGTACGTGTAGGCCGACCCCGCAATCGGGATCATCGAGGCCAGCTCCGCATAGCAAAGCCCGGTAAAGACGCAAACGATGGCCACCAGCACCAGCGAAATGGCCAGCGCCGGACCCGCGCCCGGCCGGCCCGCCATCGCCGTATGCGCAATCAGGAAATGCAGAAGAGGGGTATTGGCGATCTCCGGCTTGTCGAACTTCTGGCCGGCCATCGCCGTGCCAATCACCGTGAAGATCCCCGACCCGATCACCGCGCCAATGCCCAGCGCCGTCAGCGACCACGGCCCCAGCGTCTTCTTCAGGCTGTGTTCCGGGCGTTCCGAGTCGCTGATCAGCTTGTCGATCGATTTGCACGCGAAAAGCTGCGTCCGGGGCTGACTCCCCCCGGACCGGGATGGCGGCACGGCTTTCTCCGGCAACGATAGCTCCTGGCAACAGGATGGATGGCAGAGAGTGTAGCTGGTCGGTGGGGCGCGGCGAAAGAAAATTCACCGCCCCCGCACCCGGTTGGAAGAGGCAACTACCGCTTGCTTTGTCCGCGCACCAGCTTCCGCACCTTCTTCTTGTTCGAGCCGCGCGCCGCGGTCCGCTTTGCTTTGGGGGCGGCTTTCTTCCGGGCCGTCCGTTTTACCTTCTTGCGTTCTGCCGTGTCTTCGATCGATTTTGTATTCGCCATAAATCCTTTTCCGGAAAGTGGGTGCCCGGGTGCCCCACGCAAGCCTTCAGTCGGCTTGAGCGGGTTGTGGCCTTACAGCCGCTCCAGCTGTGCGAATTTCTCCACCAGCTTTTTCACTCCGAATCCTGAAAATTGTACAGTAATCTTCGCGTCTTCTCCTTCACCCTCGCGCCGGAACACGATCCCCTCCCCATATTTGGGATGACGCACGCGCTGCCCGCTCCTGAAGCCCTTCGCCCCGGTCGGCTCCGGCACCTCCAGCTTCGGCCGCGATCCTTTCGCAGGCACCCCGCGTCCGCCAAAGAACCGCGCAATGTTGTCGACCGAATCGCCCCGGCCGCTGGCTGGCCGGTTCGCCGTCCGCCCGCCCCCCGGGAATTGAGGCCGGGACGTCGCGCTCTGATCTTCATCTTCATAGCTGTAATGGCGCGAACCATAATCCTCGCCACGCCCCCGCCCATAGCGCGATGCCGTTTCCGTGGAGTCCGCCGCATACCCGCCCCACGTCGACGCCCGCATCCGCCCGCCGCTCAGGTCCTCCAGCAGGTGCTGCGGAATCTCCTCCAGAAACCGCGAGGGCAGCGTCGCCTCCGGCATGTCGTTCCCGTAGCGCCGCCGATACCGCGCCCGCGTCAGAACCAGCGCGTCCATCGCCCGCGTCAGCCCCACGTAGCACAGCCGCCGCTCCTCTTCCATCTGTGGCGGATCGTTGAGTGTCCGC
>DASXFH010000389.1:0-16408 GCA_036489655.1 Acidobacteriaceae bacterium
CAGGCCGTAGAGCGACCTCCTCCACCGAGGACTTGTCTCTGGCGCCGGTCGTTGCTTCTTCCTTTACTCAACACAGGAACCCTAACCCAGGACTGCCTGCCCAGGCTGCCGGTGGCGCGTCCTTCGAGGATTCTATGAGTCGTTCCCGAACTTCCAACAACGTAGTGCGCCATGTACTGGCGTTCCTGATGCGCCACTGGCGACGCGAGCCGTGGACGGTCGCAGCGGTGGCTTCGTGCATGACGCTGGCGACGGTGGCCGATCTGCTGCTGCCGATCTACTCCGGCAAGCTGGTGGACGCGGTTGCGGGCCACGCCGGTGGACGCGCCGCCGCGCTTGAGGCGGCTGTCTTCGCAATCCTGGCCATGGCGGTGCTGGGGCTGATCCTGGCGGCAATGCGGTATCTCGCGCTGCGGGCGATCATCCGGCTCACGCTGCGGCTCATGTCGCGCATGGCGACGGACGCGTTCTGGCGCGTGCAGCGCTTTTCCACGGACTGGCACGCAAACAACTTCGCCGGGTCGATCGTTCGGCGGATTACGCGCGGCATGTGGGCCGTGGACATGATTGACGACACGCTGCTGCTGGCGCTGCTGCCGGCGGTGCTGGTGCTGGCCGGCTGTCCGCTGATCCTCGGCCTGCGGTGGACGGGCATGGGTCTGCTGGTTGGCGGCGGCGCGCTCGCGTACGTGGCCATCGCGGTCGGCATGTCGCTGGGTTATGTGGCTCCGGCGGCGCGGCTGTCGAATGCGCAGGACACGCGTATCGGGGGAGCGCTGGCGGATGCTGTTACCTGCAACACGGCGGTGAAGTCCTTTGGCGCGGAGATGCGGGAAGACGCGCGGCTTGCGACGGTTCTGCGCAAGTGGAGCCGGCGCACGGAGCGGCACTGGGTCTTCGGCACGAACAGCAACGGGGTGCAGATGGCCATGCTGCTGGCGCTGCGCCTGCTGGTGATCGGGTCGGCGCTGTGGATGTGGTGGTTCGGGCGCGCGACGCCGGGCGACGTGACGTTTGTGCTGACCAGCTACTTCCTCGTGCACGGCTATCTGCGCGACGTAGGGCAGCACATCGCCAACCTGCAGCGCGGTGTGAACGAGATGGAGGAGATGGTCGAGTTCGAATCCCTGCCGCTGGGCGTGAGCGACCGCGACGGGGCGCAGCCGCTGCGCGTGCGGGCGGGCGAGGTCGTCTTCGACCAGGTGACCTTCCGCTACGGCATGCAGACGGCGCCGCTCTTCCGCGACTTCACGGTGCGGATTGCGGCGGGCGAGCGCGTGGGACTGGTGGGGCACTCGGGCTCGGGCAAATCCTCGTTCGTGAAGCTGCTGCATCGGCTCTACGACGTCTCCGGGGGCCGCGTGCTTGTGGACGGGCAGGACGTAGCGCACGTGACGCAGGATTCGCTGCGCGCGCAGCTGGCGCTGGTGCCGCAGGAGCCGCTGCTCTTTCACCGGTCACTGGCGGAGAACATTGCTTACGGCCGCCCCGGGGCAAAACCCTGGCAGGTTGAGGAAGCGGCGCGGCTGGCCAATGCGCACGACTTCATCTGCCGGCAGGCGAAGGGCTACGCCACGCTGGTGGGCGAGCGCGGGGTGAAGCTCTCCGGCGGCGAGCGGCAGCGGGTGGTGCTGGCGCGGGCGTTTCTGGCGAATGCGCCGGTGCTGGTTCTGGATGAGGCGACTTCGAGTCTCGATTCCGAGTCCGAGGCGCTGATTCAGGAAGCGATGGAGCGGCTGATGGCCGGCCGCACCGCGATCGTTATTGCGCACCGGTTGTCGACGGTGCGGATGCTGGACCGGATCCTCGTCTTCGACGCCGGGGAAATCGTGGAGGAGGGACGGCACGAGGAACTGGTGCGGCGGACCGGCGGCATCTACCGGCGGCTCTTCGAGAAGCAGGCGCTGGGCCTGCTGGCCGGCGACGAGAGCAGCTTTTTCGATGAGCTGGATGACGAGGTGGCCGCGTCGTGACGGCGAGGCGGGGGCGCGATCAGCGGGTTGCGCCCGCCAGCAGGCGCAGGGGCAGCGACAGCAGTGCGTCGGTGATGCGGTCGGGATCGTGGCGAAGGACGTCGCCTTCATCGGCAAAGTTACCGGTGATGCACTGCACGCCCAGAGCCTCGATGCGCTCGACGTCGGCCACGGTCACCTCGGCGCCTTCCGCGGCATAGCGCTGGCGGATCGGCTCCGATACCGGGGCAGTGTTCACGAGAGCATAGTCGAAGACGGGGCGCCCGGCGTGCTCATAAATGCGCTCGATGTGCTGGGAGGCGGTGAGGTGCAGGCTCTCGTTGGCCTGGGTCATCAGGTTGCAGAGAAACACGCGGGTGCCGCGCGCTTCGCCCAGGGCCTGCGAAATTCCGCGGACCAGCAGGTTGGTGATGATGCTGGTGAAGAGGGAGCCGGGGCCGATGGTGATGAGATCGGCGGAGGCAATGGCGTCCAGGGTCTCAGGGGGCGGGGGTGGGTCGGCGGGATCGAGCATGAGCTCCACAATCCGCTGCCGGCTGGCGGTGATGTTCGTTTCGCCGCGGACGATCGAGCCATCTTCCATATGGGCCGCCAGGGTGACGTTGGAGGCGGTGGCAGGAAAGATGTGTCCGCGGGTGGCGAGGATTTCGGCAGCCAGGCGGATGGCCTGGGCAAAGTCGCCGGTCATCTCGGTGAGGGCGGCGATGAAGAGATTGCCAAAATTGTGCCCTCCGAGATCTCCGCCATTGCGGAAGCGGTGACGGAAAAGGCGGGAGATGAGGCGCTCATCCTCAGAGAGCGCGACCATGCAGTTGCGCAGGTCGCCGGGAGGCAGCATGTTGAAGTCGCGGCGAAGCCGTCCACTGGAGCCGCCGTCGTCGGTGACGGTGACGACAGCACTGAGGTCGGCGATGAAGGGCGCGCGTGCGGGAACGGCGAGCAAGCCTCCGCCATGCGGAACTCGTTGCTTCAGACCACGCAGGAGCGTGGAGAGACCGGTCCCACCGCCGAGGGCGACGACGCGCAAGCCAGGGGGATCGGAGATTTTCGCGGCTCGAGTACTCACAAATCAGGAGTCCAGGCTCAAGTCTAAACCCAAAGTCCGCGTAGTTCTCGTCAGCCGAGCTCGGGGTAAAGGAGCTCGGTAAAGCGCGGATCGTCGGCCATGTCCACGAAATCGGGGTCGCTGCGCGCCTGGATGCGATTCGCGGGGTTCAGGTCGATGGCGTGGCTGAGGTGATCGAGAGCCTCTTCGGCCTGGCCGGTCATGCTGCTCAGCACGGCCATGCCGTAGTGGGCGAAGTCGGCTTTGGGGGAGCTGGCCAGGATGGCCTCAAACTGGTCGCGGGCCTCTTCCCAGGAGCCGGCGTTGAGCAGCGAGACGGCATAGTCGTACTGCTCCTCCGGGGTGGCAAAGCTTCGCGAGTCGCTGGCGCAGTTGCGATCACAGACAGTTATGTAGACGCGGACGCGCTCCAGGATCTCCGCCGGGGCATCCCGGGAGAGTTTCTCGAAGGCGGCGCGCGCCTTCTCGTACTTACCCTGCTGCATCAGCTGGACAGCGTTCTGGTAGTCGGCGAGCATGCGGGGGGACTGCGGTTCAGCGGTGGCGGGTTTGGCGGCGGAGGTGCGCGGCCGCCGAGCCGAGGAGGAGTCGCGGGCTTCCTGCATTCGAGCCATAAAGAGTTCGTGCCTCGAGGACGCCACACGCTCAGCGGCCTCTTGTGCTGTGACAACGTTTTATACGCAGAATGCTCTATGGCGTCAAATCGGCGGCCGATTTGCTCTCCGCGCGCTGCCTGCAGAGAATGAGAGGCAGTGTCTGTGGCGATCCGAAATCTGGCAACTTTAGCGACGGCAGGGGTTCTCCTGGCGGCCCTGGCGACCCAGGCCGAGCGGAAACCGCCGCCAGCGGAGCCGCCTCCGCCTCTGCAGCCGGCGCTGCGCATTGAGGTGGCACCGCTGGGTTACGTGCCGCCGGGTTCGTTTTATCTCACGTACCGCCTGACTTCGGCGGCGATGGGGTTCTTCGACGACGACCATTTGCTGTTCAGCTTTCGAGTGGGTGGGCTGCTGAAGCGCCTGCCCGGCGATCGGCTGGACGATGAGGATCAGGAGATCCGCGCGGTGGTGCTGGACGTGCGCACCGGCAAGGTGGTGAAGCAGAGCGAGTGGCGTGAGCATGACAAGCTTGAGTATCTGTGGCCTTACCAGGACGGTCAGTTTCTCGTGCGGATCCGGAATTCCCTGTTTCTGACCGACAAGTCTCTGGAGATACGGCCCTATCTGACGCTGGATTCGCCCTTGCGCGATGTACAGGTGTCTCCGGACCGGAAGCTGACGGTGGTGGAGACCGATGAGCCGCAGAATGCGTCTCCGGTGATCGGGAATACGCAGGCCCTGGGAAACGGCAAGCCGGTGAAGGTGACCTTTCTGCGCTCGGGTACCCAGGAGGAGGTTGCCGTGAGCCATGCCGACCGGCCAGTCAAGGTGCCCTTTCTGGGCGACGGCGTGCTGAATACGCTGCAGGGAAAAAAACTCGGCACATGGCTGGTTAGCTGGGCGCCTTTCCATGGCGAGGCCCGGACTTTGGCTGAGGTGACGGCGGAATGCAGTCCGACACCCGAAGCGGTGAGCTCCAGCGTGGCGCTGATCGTAGGCTGCTACCTCGCGGGCGACGATCACCTGGTGGCTGCGGTCTCCGACAAAGGGCAGGATTTGTGGCACACGAACTGGCAGAACAAGTACGTGTGGGGCTGGATCGCCTCCGCGGAAAATGGCAGCCGCTTCGTCTACGAATCCCTTGAGGTGAACCGACCCATCAGCACGTTTGATGCTTTGTATCCGGACGACATCCGGGGGCAACTGGCGGGTGTTTATGACACGCAGACCGGGAACCTGGTGCTGGTGAAGAATACGTCGCCGGTTCTGACGGCTGGACAAAACGTGGCCCTGTCGCCGGACGGATCCCGCTTCGCGATTCTGCGCGACGGCGCCGTCGAAATCTATGACCTGCCTCCGGTGACGAAGCCGCTGCAGCCGGTGGCGGCCAAAGTGAGTAAGAAACACAAGTAGGGAAATGGTTGACCTGGCTTGCGGCCCCGACCGAGCCTTACGCCCGGGGGACGTATTGACATCTCAATAGGGCGGGTGCCATTCTCAAGGGTTTTGCCGGGGGTGTTTTGCGATGAATCCGCCAGGAAGCGCGGTGGGGAGTGAAGCACAGAGGGGTTCGACGGGGCCCCTGACGGTGGCCGGACCGTACCTGATCCAGCAGAGGTGGGACGGGTACACCGGGGAGCAGCATGCGGTGTGGGCGGAACTGGTGCGCCGAAGGATGCCGCAACTCCGCGAGCACGCTGCCGAGGAGTATCTCGACGGCTTTGAGCAGATCGGCCTCAGGGAAGATACGATCCCGAACCTGGCCGATGTGAACCGCCGCCTCTCACCGCGAACGGGGTGGAACGCTACGCCGGTAAGCGGTTTTCTTCCGCCGGATGCGTTCTTCGAGATGCTCAGCGCGCGGCAATTTCCCACGACCACCTATATCCGCAGCCGGGAATCGATGGAATACACGCCGGAGCCGGATATCTTTCACGACGTCTTCGGGCACGTGCCGATGCATGCGCATCCGGTTTTTGCCGACTTCCTGCAGCAGTACGGCCGCGTCTGCGCCGGGCTGATGCACGACAAGGACAAGCTGGAGAAGATGGGACGGCTGTTCTGGTTCACCGTGGAGTTCGGGGTGATCCGGCAGAAGGGCAAGGTGAAGCTCTATGGCAGCGGCCTGATCTCGTCGCACGGCGAAGGGACGCACGTGATCGAGGGCAAGCCGGAGATTCGGGATTTCAACCTGGACCAGGTGATGGATCAGAAGTTTCTGGTTTCGGAGGAGCAGAAGGTGCTGTACGCGGTGGAATCGTTCGACCAGATTTACGAAGCCGCGCAGCAGGCCGGGAAGCGGCTCTGCTGAGGGACGGCGGGCGGGCGCGACTCCAAAAAGTAACGGAAAAGTGGTGGAATTTGCAGAGCTTTGATGTCTGCGGATGCACAATACCAGAATTGACCTGATTTTCCGGCGCCGGCTGGCGGCCGCAGAGATGTGCAGGAGGGACTGGTGCCTCGGATCCATTTTCAGTTGCAGCTGGCGGAGCTGAAGGACAAGCTGCTGGCGATGGCCGCGTTGGCGCAGCAGGCGGTGCAGGCGTCGGTGGACGCGTGGCTGCAGCGCGATGAGGGGCTGTGCCAATACGTGCGCGAGAATGAGACGGCCATCAACATGGCGCAGCGGGAAGTGGACGAGATGGCTTACGAGATGCTCTCGCGCGAGCAGCCGATGGCGATCGATCTGCGGTTCATCCTGGCGGTGATCAAAATCAATGGCGATCTGGAGCGGATCGGCGACATGGCGGTGAGCATCGCCACGAGAACGCTGGATCTGCTGGATGAGGATCCGCTGGATCTGCCTGTGGATATCGCCGGAATGGGGGACTTTGCCGTGCGCATGATCCGCTCGGCGCTGCAGGCGCTGCTGGATGGCGACTCGCTGCTGGCGGAGTCGGTTCGCGACATGGACGACGAGATCGACCGCATGAACCGCGTGGCCATCCTTGATCTGACGCGGCGTATCCAGGAGCAGCCGGAGAGCACCGATCAGGCGCTGCCGGCGATTCTGGTTTCGCGCAACCTGGAGAGGATCGCCGACCACGCGACTAACATTGCGACGGACGTGATCTTCTGGATCCGCGGCGCGGACGTTCGGCACCAGCTCTCGCTGGCAATCGACTGAGTGAGACAGGGTTCAGGGATCAGGGGTTAGAAACCGCCCGGCACTGTCATGCGGCGGCAGCTCTGCCTTTGCGAGCGCGGGGCAGGAGCCATTCCAGGGCTGACTCCAGTTCGCTGTCCTTCACATCTTCCACCACCACAGCGTTGCCGATGCCTTTGGGCAGGACGAAGCGGCGGGTTCCGGCGCGGTTTTTCTTGTCGCGGCCGGCGGCGGTGAGCAGCTGCGCCGGGGTGGCGCGGAAGGGGGGCAGCGGTCCGAAGGCGAGGATGGCGCGCTCGATGCGCCTGGCCTGGTCGGGCTCGACGGTTTTGCGGGCGAGGGCAACCTGCAGGGCGGCGAGCATGCCCCACGCAATGGCTTCGCCATGCAGGAGCTTCTTGTATTGCGTGGCGGCTTCGATGGCGTGGCCGAGCGTGTGTCCAAAGTTGAGGATCATGCGGAGGCCGGACTCGCGCTCGTCGAGGGCAACGACGCCGGCTTTCATGCGAATGGAGGCGGCGATGACGCGCTCGAGCGCCTGAGGGTCGCGGGCCAGAATCTTCCCGGCATTCTTTTCCAGGAAACGGAAGAGAGCGGCATCGCGGATGATGCCGGCTTTGACGCTTTCGAAGAGGCCGGCGCGGAACTGGCGATGGGGCAACGTCTGCAGCACATCGAGGTCGGCGAAGACGGCTCGCGGGTGGTGGAAGCTGCCGATGAGGTTTTTGCCGGCAGAGAGGTTGGCGCCGGTTTTGCCTCCGACCGAGGAGTCCACCTGGGCGAGCAGAGTGGTGGGCACCTGAATGTACTCGATGCCGCGCATGAAGACGGCGGCGAGGAAGCCGCCGACGTCGCCGACGATGCCGCCGCCGAAGGCGATGAGGAGCGAGGAGCGGTCGGCGCCGGCGCGGGCCAGCTGGTCGGCGAGCTTCTCCATTTCGGCCAGGCGCTTGAAGCGTTCGCCGGCGGGGAGGAAGAGGACGGTTGGCTGGGCAGATTTGGGGAAGGCGGCGAGGAGCTTCCTGCCCCAGAGGGCCCAGATCTCGGGCGAGGTTACGACGAACACCCGGCCTTTGGCGGACCTTCGGACGGTTTGTGCCAGCTCAGGGAAGAGCTTGCGGCCGATGTAGACGGGGTAGGTCGCGGAGGGGGTTCGAACGGTGAGGGGCGGTTTCATGGTCGCAGGGTACAGGTTACAGGGTGCAGGGTAGAGCCACGCCGGCGAACGGCGGTGAGTGGCCGGGAAAGCCGTGCTGGAAGCCACAAATGGGAACGAACGCCAGGGCGGCGGTTGGACTAAACTGATCGGTTATGGCCGCCACCATCGCAACCTCTACTGTCATTCTGCCGCGAAAGCCGCAGGGCGTCTTCCGCAATGAGCCGTTTACCGATTTCTCGCAGCACCACAACGCGCATGCCATGCGCGAGGCGCTGACCCGGGTCGGCGATCAGCTGGGGCACGAGTATCCGCTGATCATTGGCGGCGAGCGAGTGCGAACCAGCGCGAAGATCGAGTCGCGCAATCCGGCGCGTCCAGCGCAGATTGTCGGGATCCACCAGAAAGCCGGAGCGGAGCATGCCGAGCAGGCGGTGCAGGCGGCGCTGCAGGCCTTCGAGACGTGGCGCTTTGTCTCGACGCAGGAGCGGGCTTCGCTGCTGCTGCGGACAGCGGAAATCATCCGCGAGCGCAAGCTCGAGTTCTGCGCCTGGCTGACCTATGAAGTCGGAAAAAACTGGGCCGAAGCCGAAGCCGATGTGGGGGAGACGATCGACTTCTGCGAGTTCTACGCGCGCGAGGCCCTGCGCCTGGCCAGTGTGACGACGCCGATCCAGCTGCCCGGCGAGCACGATGAGCTGCTGTACATTCCGCTGGGGGTGGGTGCGGTGATTTCGCCGTGGAACTTCCCCTTCGCCATCATGGCAGGGATGACGGTGGCCTCGATCGTAACCGGAAACACGGTGGTCCTGAAGCCCTCAAGCGAATCGCCGACCATTGCGGCGCGCTTCATGGAGGTTCTGGAAGAAGCCGGACTGCCGGGCGGAGTGGTGAACTTCTGTCCCGGTTCGGGCGCGACATTCGGCAACGCGGTCGTTGCGCACCCGAAGACCCGCTATATCGCCTTCACCGGATCGAAGGAAGTGGGGCTGGACATTCACGAGCGCGCGGCGAAGCGGCAGCCAGGACAGATCTGGATCAAGCGCACGATTCTGGAGATGGGCGGGAAAGACTCGATTGTGGTGAGCGCGGACGCGGACTTCGACGCGGCGGTGGATGGGGTGATTGCGGCGGCGTTCGGATTCAGCGGGCAGAAGTGCTCGGCGTGCTCGCGAGCAATTGTGGAAGAGGCGATCTATCCGGAGTTCATCGAGCGGCTGAAAGAGCGGGCGGAGAAGCTGACGGTCGGGGATCCGGCGACCAATCCCAACATGGGGCCGGTGGTGAGCGAAGGCGCGATGCGGACGATTCTCGAGTACATCGACATCGGCAAGAAAGAGGGGCGCCTGCTGGCAGGAGGGAAAGCAATCGAAACGCCGGAGAAAGGCTATTACGTGCAGCCTACGGTGATTGCCGATGTGGCGCCGGATGCGCGGATTGCGCAAGAGGAGATCTTTGGGCCGGTGCTGGCGGTGATTCGGGCGCGGGATTTCGATCACGCGCTGGAGATCGCGAATAACACCGAGTTTGGACTGACGGGCGCGGTGTACTCGACGGATCGGGTGAAGCTGGATCGGGCGAGGCAGGAGTTCCACGTGGGGAATCTCTACCTGAACCGGAAGTGCACCGGCGCGATGGTGGGCGCGCATCCGTTTGGCGGCTTCAACATGTCGGGGACCGATTCAAAGGCGGGCGGCCCGGACTATCTGTATCTGTTTACGCAGGCGAAGTCGGTGGGCGAGAAGCTGACGGGGTAGATGCGAGCCGGGAGGGAAAAAGGCGCCGATGCCGGGTGGCAGCGGCGCCTTCGAAAGCAACACAGAAGCGGGAGAAGCAAAGGACGATCAGAGGGTTTGCAGGATCTGGTCGCCGATGGCCTGAGCCGCTTCGGCCAGCATGCGATGGTGGATGGTGAAGAGCGCCAGCTCGAGACGATCGGAAACGCCGGTTTTGTCGTAGATGCTGCGCAGGTAGTTTTTGATGACCTGTTCGGTGGTGCAGAGCCGGACAGCGATTTCCTTATTCTTGCAGCCCTGGACGATGAGGGCGACGATTTTCAGCTCTTTAGGCGTCAGCCGGTCGCGGACGCGCGAGCCGACGGAATCCTCCTCGAAACCCGGAGCGTCGATGCCGGTGGCGCGGACCTGACGGTCGCCCTGACCGACGTGACGGACGCACTCGATGAGGGCGGGTCCGGTCACGTTACGATGGGCAGCGCCGTTGACACCGGCGCTGAACCACGGCTGGACCGACTCGCCGTTTTCGGCGATGACGATGCTGCGGCTGCCGGCGCCGAGAACGCGAGGCACCAGAGCTGCCGGGTCGAGTTTCATGGAGGAGGAAAAAAGCAGGATGGCGCCGCGGAAGGTTTCCAGCGCCGGGTAAAGGCGCTCGGGCTCCGAGCACTGGGCGATGATGCGAAAATCGTCTTCCATTGCCAGGATTTTGGCGGTCCCGGCTCTGAAAATGGCCTGGTTATCAGCAAGAATGAGCTTATTCATGTGTCCGCTTCCTCAGAAAAAGTGCGTCGCGGGGTGGTCCCCGAAGACTGATGAATCGAATGCGCGTCCGGGACTGCAGAGGCGCGCGGCCGCGGTCATCTTTCCTGGTGTCTCTGTGGATGGGCACTTGATGGACTCCGCGTGGGAGCGGAGGAATGATGTGTGGTTTCGCCGGACTGTTCCGGAGGAATCGTGGATCGATGACCTGTGAGGTTGAGCCATCATTCAAAACAAAAGTAACCCTCGAATGCCCGAAGGTCCTGTGACGACCGTCACGGGTGTGGCGTGTGGAGATGCGACTTTTGGGGTGTTGGCCGAGGGCTCGGATTGCACTCCATTGTGGGCAATTCGCCGGAAAACACGGCTGGCCTGTAACGTAGTAAGTGAACCCCGAAGAAGCCAGCCTCACGCAAAAGCCCGGTCCGAGCAACCAACAGGAACCGGATCTGTGAACCAGAAAAAAGGAGTTCCCCCGAATGGCCAGGCCGATCATTCTCGCGGTCGATGACGACGCCAGCGTGCTGGAAGCCGTGGTGCAGGACCTGCGGCGAAAGTATGGGCAGGAGTATCGGATTCTGCGCGCGGCCTCCGGGCAGGCGGCGCTCGACACCTGTACGCAGCTGAAGGAACGGGGCGACGCGGTGGCTCTGATTGTCTCGGACCAGCGTATGCCGGGCATGAGCGGCGTGGAGATGCTGGAGCAGGTACAGGGGATCTATCCGCGGGCGCGGCGCGTCTTGCTGACGGCGTACGCGGATACGGAAGCAGCGATTCGGGCCATCAACGCGGCGCGCATTCACTACTACCTGACCAAACCGTGGGATCCCCCGGAAGAGCGGCTATATCCGGTGCTGGACGATTTGCTGGAAGACTGGAACGCGGGTTACAAGCCGCCCTTTGAGGGAATCCGCGTGATCGGGCCGCGCATGTCGCTGCGGGATTACCAGGTGCGGAATTTTCTGTCGCGGAACCAGGTGCCGTATGTGTGGGTGGATCCGGAGCGGAGCGGCGAAGCGGCGGAGTTGCTGAAACGGTTCGGCGTGGACGACAGCCGGTTACCTGTGGTGCTGTTTCAGGATGGGACAGCTCTGGTGCAGCCCAACGACAACGAACTGGCCGAGCGCGTGGGGCTGCGGACGCAGGCGAAGCAGGAGTTCTATGACCTGATTGTGGCGGGCGCGGGGATGGCCGGACTGGCGGCCGCGGTGTATGGAGCGTCGGAGGGGCTGAAGACCCTGGTGCTGGAACCGGAAGCGCCGGGCGGGCAGGCGGGCAGCAGTTCGAAGATCGAAAACTACCTGGGATTTCCCCGGGGAGTGACGGGCGAGCGGCTGGCGCGGGATGCCTACGATCAGGCGCGCAAGTTCGGAGCGGAGTTTGTGACGCAGCGCGCGACCGGGCTGCAGCGTGACGGCCAGTACTATCACGTGTGTCTGGGGAACGGTACCGAGGTGTCGTGCCGGGTGTTCCTGATCGCCTGCGGGGTGTGTTACCGGCGGATGGAAGCGCCAGGCGTGGGCCGGCTGATCGGGGCGGGCGTGTACTATGGGGCGTCGCTGGCGGAGGCGCAGTCCTGCAGGGACGAGAAGGTGTTCGTTGTCGGGGGCGCCAATTCGGCGGGACAGGCCGCTATGTACTTCTCCCGGATGGCTCGTGAGGTAACCATGCTGGTGCGGGGGGAGTCGCTGGAGAAGAGCATGTCGAAATATCTCATCGATCAGATCGCAGGGACATCGAATATAAAGGTGGAGACCCGAGCCCAGATCGTGGAAGCCATAGGAGACAAGCAGCTGGAGGCGCTGAAGATTCGCACCTCGGGAGGAGAAGAGACGCGCGAGGCCTCGTCGGTGTTCCTGTTCATTGGGGCCGCGCCGCAGACCGACTGGCTGCCGGAGACGATTCTGCGGGATCCGAACGGGTTTGTACTTTCGGGAAGGGACCTGCGAGTGGATGGCGATCTGCCGAAGACGTGGCGCGACGATCGGGAGCCTTATTTGCTGGAGACTTCCTGGCCTGGGGTGTTCGTCGCCGGGGATGTTCGGCACGGATCGATGAAGCGGGCAGCCTCGGCGGTAGGCGAGGGATCGACGACGGTACAGATGATGCATCAGTATCTGGCCCAGTACTAAATGCAGTGGCGGGAACGGATGGAAGGTAAGCAAACGCGAACCAGAACGTTGGCCGGGCAGGAGCTGATGCAGCTCATTCGCGGAATTCCCCTTTTGGCTCGCCTTAAGCCCGAAGAAGTGGGTTGCCTGGGCTCGGTGGAGCTGGTGGAGGCGCCCGAAGGCACGATGATCTATGAGCAGGGAGTGAGTGTTCCCGGCTTCTGCGTGTTGATCGAGGGAGAGCTGCGGGCCACGCGCAAAGAAGTCAACGGAATTGAAACGCCGCTGTCCTCGTTCCATGCAGGGGATTCGTTTGGCGAAGCGCCGCTGCTGCTGGGCTCGAAAGTGAGTGGAGTGCAGTGCGACGCGACCACGGACGTGCGGTTGCTGCGGGTGGATGCCGAGGGATTCTGGCGGCTGATGTCGACCTGTCCGAGCGTGCGCCAGGGGATTTTGGCCAACGCCGCGCAGCGGATTCAGGCTTTTCAGGCGACGACCCTGCACCGGGAGAAGTTAATCTCGCTGGGCACGCTGGCGGCGGGGCTGATGCACGAGCTGAAGAATCCCGGATCGGCGGCGAAACGGTCGGCGGCGCTGCTGCGGGAGAATCTGATGCGGTTGCAGGACATCAGCCTGCGCTTTTGCCGGTCGCCGCTGAGCCAGGAGCAGACGGCATGCCTGCTGGATTTGCAGCGGGAGGTGCTGGCGCTGGAGAAGCCGAAAGCGGCGAGCACGCTGGAAGAGTCCGACGCGGAAGAGGAAATGGGCGCGTGGCTGGAGAGCCTGGGCGTGCGCGGGGCGTGGCAGCTGGCGCCACCGCTGGTGGCCGCGGGGTGGCGGCGGGCCGATATTGCGTGTGCGCAGCAGGCCTTTCCGCCGGAGGCTTTGCAGGACGCGCTGAACTGGCTGGAGTCGCTGATTTCCGCGATGCAGCAGCTGACCACGATTGAAGAGAGCCTCGGCCGGGTGACCGACCTGGTGATGGCGGTGAAGAAATACGCGTATGAGGACAAGAACGGCGAGCGGCTGCTGGACGTGCACGAGAGCATCCAGAGCACGCTGACCATCCTCGGGCATAAGTTCCGGTACAAGGAGCTCATTGTGGAGAAGGATTTCGCCGCCGATTTGCCGAAGCTGAAGACGAAGGGCACGGGGCTGAGCCAGGTGTGGACGAATCTGCTGGACAATGCGACCGATGCGGCGCCGGAGAAGTCAAAGGTGCGCATTCGGACCTGGACGGAGGGCGGCGCGGTGTGCGTGGGCATTGCCGATGAGGGATCTGGCATTCCTGCCGAGCAGAGAGAACTGGTGTTTCAGCCGTTCTACACCACCAAGCCGGCGGGCGTGGGTACAGGTCTGGGTCTGGACATCGCGAAACGGATCGTGACCGGGCAGTACAACGGGACCATCGGGTTCACGTCGGAGCCGGGACGAACGGAGTTCGTGGTGCGTTTGCCGCAGGAATCAACTGCGCCTGCCGGTAGCCATTAGCCTTCCCAACTAAGCGGGCCGGGCCTCGACGATGCCGACGTCCGTTCCCACCGGGACGATGCGAGTGAGGCGAAAAGCTGCTGCCTCCAGCAGGGCTTCCCACTCCGGCTCGCTGCGTTCGCGGCCGCCGGTTACCGCCAGCATATTCAGATCGCTCATGAGATGGCCTTCGAGATGCCGATCTGCATGGGAAACCTGCGCCGGCAGTACAAATTCGACGATCAGGAGAGTGCCGTCGCCGGGAATCGCGGCACGGCAGTTCCTGAGAATCGCGATGGCCTCCGGGTCGCGACGCCCGTGCAGAACGTGTTTGAGCATGTAGATGTCCGCGCCGGGTGGAACGGATTGCGTGAGATCCGACACGATGAGTTCGCAGCGGGAGCCGGCGGGGTCATGGGCGAAGCGCGGCTTCGCGGCCTCGATGCTGGTTTCGAGATCGACGAGCATCCCGCGCAGGTGAGGATGGATCTGGAGCACGGCGAGAATGAGCGAGCCGCCGCCTCCGCCGAGATCGGCGACGACGCGGGCGCGCGAAAAATCCCATGCACGGGCGATGGGAGCGTAGGCTTCGGCGGGCGCTGTGCCCATGACGGCTCGAAAGATGGAGCCGGCTTCGGGATCCTGGGACCAGCGCGACGGAACATTGGGATCACGCACCTCGTGAGCGGGCCGGCCCGTGCGGATGCAGTCGGTGAGCAGGGACCAGCTGTCGGCGAGGAGATCGGACCAGAAGACGACGGAGGGCCAGGCGGAGTCCGGTACGTCCCGCCGCAAGGGACGGCCGAGGGCGGTGAGGCGAAAGTGCCGGGGCGTTGTTTCTTCGGTGAGACCGATGCCGGCCATGGTGCGCAGGAGGCGGTAGAGCGCATCAGGGTCGGCCTGGCAGGCGGTGGCAAGATCGTCGACGCCGCGCTCCGCGTCTCCGAGCGCATCGGCAACGCCGAGACGCGCCGCCGCACACAGGACGCGACTGCGGGCAAAGGCCATAGCCATTTCAACGAGAGCCGCATTCGGTGTCACGTTGCCGATGCCGGCATTCGACTGCGTCATGAATCTCCTCGTAAATGCCGGGCAAGAATACCAGACGACCGGTCATGGGCTGGAGGAGGCCGTGATGGTTAAGAGGGGATGTGCCTGGAGGCCTCATCTCGAGCCGTATACAGGGATTTTCATAATATGCCTTGACACGTATATGCCAACAGAGGTATACAAGAAGCCGTGGAATCGGTATTCGAAGTGATCGCGGAACCGAGCCGGCGGGCGATTCTGGGCCTATTGGCTGGAGCGCAGCAGTCGGTGGGGGAGATTGAGCGGCAGCTGCGGATGTCGCAGCCGACTGTATCCAAGCACCTGCGCGTGCTGCGCGAGGCGGGGTTTGTGGAGGCGAGCGTGGATGCGCAACGCCGTTTGTACCGGCTGAGGCCGGAGCCGCTGAAGGAAATAGATGCGTGGCTGGAGCCGTTTCGACGGTTCTGGGAGGCGCACGTGGATGCGCTGGAGCGGCATCTGGATCGAATGGAGCAGGTGGAACGAACCCAGGGGAGGGCCCGAAGTCAACGGCGCGGTTCCCGCCGCGCGAGGAACACAAAAGGAGAGAAGAAATGAAAATCAAACTGACCAGCGTGTATGTGGACGATCAGGAGAAGGCTCTGCGCTTCTATACCGAGGTACTGGGTTTTGTGAAGAAGTCCGATTTCAGCCAGGGGCCGTATCGCTGGCTGACGGTGGCTTCAGCAGAGGAGCCGGAGGGAACGGAGCTGCAACTGGCTCTCAACAACAATCCCGCGGCGCAGGCATATCAGCAGGCGCTGTTCCAGCAGAACCAGCCGGCAGCCATGTTCTTCACCGACGACGTGCAGGCGGATTACGAGCGAATGAAGGCGAAAGGCGCCGAGTTCGCCATGCCGCCCACGGATGTGACGGCGTCGAAGATCGCGATGGTGAACGACACCTGCGGGAACCGGATCCAGATCACGCAGCTGTTGTGGAAGGGCTGAGAGCGATGGCGAGCGGAGCGCAGTACGTACCGGGTCCGGCAAGCGGGGCGCGGGTGGAGAAGGGCGGCGAGCGATGGACGCTGGTTCTGGTCCGGGAGCTGCGCCATCCCCCGGCGCGGGTGTGGGAGGCGCTGACCAATCCGGAGCACCTGCGGGAGTGGGCACCGTTCGACGCGGACGGGACGCTGGATCGGGCTGGAGCCAGCGTCCACGTGACGTGGACGGCTACGGGAAGGGCGACGGAAGCCACCGTGGTGAGAGCCGAAGCTCCCCAGGTGCTTGAATTCGGAGATATTCGCTGGGAGCTGGAGCCGCGGGGCGAAGGCACGCGACTGACGCTGTGGCATAGCATCGATCGCCGGTATGTCGCGTGGGGTGCGGCCGGGTGGCACATCTGTTTCGACGTTCTGGATC
>DASXFH010000425.1:0-36489 GCA_036489655.1 Acidobacteriaceae bacterium
CTATCCGCGTGAGGCGGAGGAGATCGAGCGCGGCGCGCTGGAAGCGGAGATTCGCCCGGACGGCGATGCGCCATTCCTGGCCACCTTTGCTCTGGGCTTTGCCGATCCCTCCGCCCCCAGCGGACTCTGGAGTTGCCCCGCAGAAGACGAGCTGTGCGCGGTCGCGGGTGGCTATGCTTATATCGTCGATACGCGGCACCCCGAGCGATTCACCCATATCGCCTTGCGGCCGGTGCTGGAGGTGCGGCCTGTTCCGGAGCGAGGGCTGCTGTTGTTTACCGGACACCATGGCGTGTTGGCGTGGGGGGCTGAGGGCCAGGCATGGGAATCGGCACGGCTCTCCTCCGAGGGGCTGCGCCTCGAAGAGATCGCCGGCGATCAGCTGCACGGCTTCGGATGGGATCTGCTGACCGATCGCGACGTCCCATTCACTCTCGATCTCCGGACCGGCAAGCGCATCGAGAACGCTGGGCGCTGAGCGCGGGAGCTCAGACCGGCTCAGACACCGAGTAAAAGCTCAGGGCGGCATCTCCCTGCTTCAGGACACGGTAGCGGACCAGCATGCCGTAGCGCGGCTCCAGATCGCGGCGCTTCTCATGCTCGGCGATCACAGCGGCGCCTGGGTTGAGGAGCGCGGCGCACTCCCCGCCAAGCAGGCCCAGCGCGGCACCATACTCATGGGCGTCCTGATAGGGGGGGTCCAGAAAGACAAGGTCCGCCTGGCGGCCTGCCTCGGTCAGCCGTCGAAGCGCTGCCGCCACGCTGCGCGCCTCCAGCGCATAGGCGCCGCGGATGCCCAGCGAGGAGAGGTTGGCGCGGATCGCGCGCAGGGCCGGCTCCGCGTGTTCGACGAAGATGGCTTCGCGCGCGCCGCGGCTGAGAGCCTCAATCCCGACGGCTCCCGAGCCGGCATAGAGATCGGCGAAAACCGCGCCCGCGATCCGCTGCGACAGCACATTGAAGAGCGTCTCCCGCAGCCGATCGCTGGTGGGCCGGGTATCCGAGCCGCGGGGTGCGCTCAGAATCCGCGACCGGTATTGTCCCGCGATCACCCGCATGGTTCACTCCAAAAATCTGGCCAAATGCCGCCGAACCTCTACAATAAAGCCGGGAGATTCGCCAACGAAATGCGCGCGTGGTCATTGCCTCTGGGACGCTGGTTTGGAGTGCACCTGCGCATTCATTATTTCTTTCTCCTGCTGCTGCTGTTCTGCGTTCTTTCCACCAATCTTTCCGGCGTAGCCGCGTGGCGGGGCGTCGCGCTCTGGTTCCTGCTCTTCGGAGCGGTTCTTGGCCGTGAGGCAGCGCGCGCGATGACCGCCGCCTGGTACGGTCTCGCGGTCCGGAGCGTTCTGCTGCTGCCGATTGGCGGCCTCTTCTCGTACTCCAGCCCGGAGATGGCGGAGCACGCCAATGACGGCGCGCCGCAGTGGGCGCTCACCTTTGCCGGCCCTGCTTCGAATCTTATTTTTGCGGGGATCATTGCGGCTCTGATCAAGGGAGCCTCTTCCCATGTCCCGATCGCCACGCTCCCGATCGTCACGCCTGCTCATCTGATTCGCTCTATCGTGTGGCTCAATGTTGCGCTTGCCGCGATCAACTTCATTCCTGCTTACCCGCTTGACGCGGGGCGCATCGCGCGCAGCATCCTGTCGCGCGCCCGGGGGGTGTCTCAGGCTACGCGGGCGGCCTCGGGCCTCGGCCAGATGCTGGGCATTGGCGCGGTTGTCGCGGGACTGGCTCTGCTCGCCATCCCCAACACGCGTCTGGCGGCCGGCATCAGTCCCTGGCTCATCATGGGCGGATTCTTCGTTTTCATCGGAGCGCAGCTGGAGGACCAGGGGGTGCTCTTCCAGTCGGTGGTGGAAACGGTGCGCATGCGGGACGTGATGCTCACCGATTTCGATACGCTCTCCCCGTCGGACACGCTTTCCGACGCTCTGTACAAGGCAATTCACAGTCTGCAGGATGACTTCCCGGTTGTCCGCGGCAGCAACCTGGTGGGCGTGGTTTCGCGCCAGGGGATCATTCAGGCGCTGCGGCACGGCGGCAATGGCTACATCCAGGCCATCATGTCGCGCGCCTATCAGATCGCTCAGCCCGATGACTCGCTGGGCGCACTGATCCGGCGGATCGGGAGCGGGCGGTTATCGCTGATTCCGGTGGCCGAGAGCGGACGCATCGTGGGAATCGTCACCTGGCAGAACCTGAGCAGCAGCATGGGGCTGCTGGCCGAATATCGCCGCCTCGAGCGCAGCGACGACTAAGGTGAGCGACGAACCGCTGGCTCCCGGGCTGTATCTGGTCTCCACCCCTGTCGGCAACCTTGAAGACATCACGCTGCGCGCGCTGCGTGTGCTGCGATCGGTCGATCGAATCGCCTGCGAGGACACGCGCCATACGCGGAAACTGCTGGACCGCTACGGGATCACCACTCCGACGATCAGCAGCCATGAACACAACGAAGCTGTCCGCAGCGGGCAACTCATCGAGGAGTTGCGGGGGGGCGGCCGGATCGCGGTGGTCTCCGATGCGGGCACGCCGGGGATTTCCGATCCCGGGATGGTGCTGACAGGCGCCGCCATTGCAGCCGGTATTCCGGTGTATCCCGTTCCAGGGCCCAGCGCCTTACTTGCCGGCCTGGTCGGGTCCGGGCTCGACACGGAACGGTTCTTCTTCTTCGGCTTTCTTCCTTCGAAGGCCGGCGCGCGGCGCACGGCTCTGGAGAACCTGGCGGCATCGCTGCAGGAAACAACCACGGTGGTCTTTTACGAGGCGCCCCATCGCATTGCCGAGACTCTCGGGGATCTGGAGGGGGTGTGGGGTGCAGGGTGCCGTGTGGTGCTGGCGCGGGAACTGACGAAAATCCACGAGGAGTTTCTGCGCGGGACGGTGGGCAAGATCCGCAAGCAGATTGCCGGACACGAATCTCTGCGGGGGGAGATGGTTCTGCTGGTCGAAGCGCCGGCGGTCACGTCTGCGGGAGTGCAGGCGGCGATGAGCCTCGTGAAACGCCTGGCGGAGCTGGAAGCGCTGGAGAATCTGAGCGAAAAAGACGCCCTTAAGCGGATCGCCCGGGAGCGGGGCGTTTCAAAAAGCGAGCTATGGCGGGAATTGCAGCGGGAGCGCGCCCGCGGCAGGTAGCCGGGTGAGTCTAATAGCCGCCCGGCACCACGACGCCTGAGCGCCGCACCCATTGGCCACCCTGCTTCTCGAGGTAGACCCACGTTCCCGTCGCGCAGAGCTGCGCGCACCAGTCGTTCATGTAGACCAGCGCGGATCGATGCTTCGCGTCGAAATACACTTCGCTGAAGAACGTGATCCCTGGATATCCGGCCCATCGTGCCTGCGCCTGGGAGGTGACCTGCGGGGCGCTCTTCGCGGCCCGCAATGCGTCAACCTGCTCGGGTGAAAGGAGGGAAAAGTCATGGTTGAGATGGAAGGGCTTCTTCGTCAGCTGAATCCGGAAGTCCTTATTCGCCTGGTAATCCTCGACCGCCTCTTCGAAGCCGGTCGGATTTTCCGGAGGGGGCTTCAGCTGCGCCTGGGGCGCGACGGCTGGATTCCGGTCGTCTGCATTCACGGTAACTTCGGCAATCGCCCAATGCGCGTTCAACTCGGGAGCCATGCGCGAGAATTCTTCACCCGGCATGAGCCGGGAGTAGATGGCATAGGAATCGTCGGCACGGTCCGCCGGCATGGGAAGCGCACCGTTCGGCCCTGTGGGCGCGGGCCTTTTTCCATGGGAGGTCGCCTGGGGGCCGGCCAGCAGCGGCCCCAGAAGAAACAGCGGCAAAACCACCACCGGCAGCAGGGGCCGGACACGCAATCGCATGACTGCATAGACGCAGAGCAGGCGAATCCCGTTTGATTTGGTGGATGTTTTTCCAGCGTTCGCGGGCGATTTCCCGGCGGCCCCCGGAGTTAAGGACGATCCCAGGCCGGGGTAGGCCGCTGGCTCAGGGGCAGGTCACGCCCCTTCACCCGGTCGTAGAGGTAGGCATCGCTCACGGTTCCCAGGGCCTCGTTGTAGAGGGTGATTGAACCCGCCGCCTCTTTCAGTTCTTCGACAAAACTGTGGAGGGCGTGCAGCCGCTCCGCCGTAGCGGGGAACTCTGCCTTGCTGATTTTGAAGAATTTCTGGAAGCCGCGATCCACGAGGTGAGCGATCTCGCCGCCCATCACGGGCCCTGGCCGCACGACCATACGCAGGCCGGCCTCGTTTTCCGCCTTTTCAAGGACGATCGCACACCCATTTTTGCTGATGCGGCGCTGATTTGCGACTCCGGGCACATCCTGAACATCGAAGTGGGAGCGGCGGAGTTCGCTGAGGGTTTCATCCCAGGTACGGCGATGGGGCTTCTTAAGCATGACGGGATTTCTCCGAGGGTGGCGGCAGCCGCTACACTGATCGCAAGCGGTGCTGCCCTGCTTTCAGGGTCGCACAAGGCAATCTGCACCGCAATGGAGGAGAGACCCTTCGGTAACGCATGGCCTTACTCGCCACAACCAGCCAGGACCTGCCCGGTACCACGCTCCTCGAGCGGATCGGCAACACGCCGTTGCTGCGTCTGGAACGCCTGACCTCGGGCCTGACAGGGATACAGATCCTGGGCAAGGCTGAATGGATGAATCCGGGGGGCTCGGTGAAGGACCGGGCGGCGGCGGCTATCGTGCTCGACGCCCTCAGGCGGGAACAGCTCTGCCCCGGTCGCCGCCTGCTCGATGCCACCAGCGGCAACACGGGCATTGCATACGCCATGCTGGGCGCAGCTCTCAATTTCGGCGTGACATTGTGCATGCCCTCCAACGTGTCGCCGGAGCGCAAGCGCATTCTGCGCGCTTATGGAGCCGAGGTTCTCTGGACGGATCCCACCGAAAGCTCCGACGGCGCCATCCGCAAGGCTCGCGCGCTGGCGGGCGACCCGCAGTACGTTTACGTGGACCAATACAGCAATACGGCGAACTGGCGCGCGCACTACAACGGCACCGGGGTTGAAATTCTTGAACAAACTCAGGGCCGGGTGACGCATTTCATCGCCGGCCTTGGCACCAGCGGCACCTTTACCGGCGTGGCGCGCCGCCTGAAGGAAGCCGATCGCCGCATCCAGTGCATCTCCATGCAGCCGGACTCGCCCTTTCATGGTCTGGAAGGGCTGAAGCACATGCCGACGGCGATTGTCCCGGCAATTTACGATCCTGACCTCGCGGATCGCAACATGGAGATCGCGACGGAAGAAGCCTACTCGATGGCCAAGCGCCTCGCTCGCAGCGAAGGCTTGCTGGTTGGCATCTCCGCGGCAGCAGCGGTTGCCGCCTCGCTTCATATCGCCGAGGAGGAGGCAGCACATGGCAGGCCAGCGACCATCGTGACGGTGCTTCCCGATGCGGCCGACAAATACCTCAGCGAACGGTTTTGGGAGGAATAGTGCTGCGGATCAGCCAGCAGGTTTACGATGCGATTCGCCAGCATGGCGAGGAGACCTGGCCGCACGAGTGCTGCGGCGTGCTGCTCGGCCATTTCTCAACGGGAGGCAACGCCGCCGTCAACGAGGTGGAGGATGCGGTCCGCGCCGCCAACACGCGCACGGACTCGGCGCATAACCGGTACCAGATCGCTCCTCAGGAGCTGGTGCGAATCCAGCGGGCCAGCCGGCAGCGCGGCCTCGAAATCGTCGGCTTCTACCATTCGCATCCCGATCACCCGGCGCAGTGGTCGCCCACCGACCTGGCCGAAGCCCACTGGATCGGCTGCAGCTATGTGATCACCGCAGTCGAACGGGGGGCTGCTCGCCAGACCCATTCGTTTCTCCTGACCGGGCAAACCGAGGACGACAAGGCCTTTGCCGCAGAGGCTATCGAGGTGACCGGACAGCTTGATCCGGGGCTGGAGCCGGTGGGGAAAGAAGACATTTTGTGAGGATTTGCGGCACAATAGTGTGTATGAGCCTTCTCCGGGCCATCCCGCATGTGGCGGTCTGTACCATGGCACGACGCCTGTCGTGCCTCTAGCCACGCTCACGAACCTCCTGTCGCTGCTGTTTCATCCAAAATCCCGTGAGGAACCGAAGGCCATGAAGATTGATATCCCTGCCCCTCTCCGCGTGTATTCCGGCAACCTGCCCTGCGTCACCGTGCGGGCCGAAACCGTATCGCAGGCCCTCACGACACTCTTCGACCAGTACCCGGAATTCCGGAAGCACCTCTACTCCCCTGAAGGCAGGCTGCGTTCGTTCGTCAATCTGTATCTCAACGACGAGGATGTCCGTTATCTGCCGGAACGCGAGGAAACCCAGGTGAAGGAAAGCGATACTCTGTCCATCATCCCGTCGATTGCCGGCGGCTCGCAGGCGATTGCCGCGCTCGGCCGCTAAAATAAAGGAGTCCCCACCATGGCTACGATCACTGAACCCGTTGCTTTGCCGCCGTTGTCCAGCGAGGAAATGGCGCGCTACTCTCGCCACCTGCTTCTGCCCGAGGTAGGACAGGAGGGGCAGCAGAAGCTTAAAGCCGCGAAGGTCCTCTGCGTCGGCACCGGAGGACTCGGTTCCCCTCTGGCCTTTTATCTGGCCGCCGCCGGAATCGGCACGCTCGGGCTGGTCGACTTCGACGTCGTCGATGCCAGCAATCTGCAGCGCCAGATCATTCACAGCACCAAAGATATCGGCCGGTCCAAGCTGGATTCTGCTGCCGAGAAACTCCAGGCGCTGAATCCATTTCTCAAGATCGTCAAGCACGAGACGATGCTTACGAGCAAGAACGCGCTGGAGATCATTCGCGAATACGACATCGTCGCCGATGGCACGGACAACTTCCCGACCCGCTATCTGGTCAACGACGCGTGTGTGCTCACCGGCAAGCCCAATGCCTATGGCTCCATCTTTCGCTTCGAGGGCCAGGCCAGCGTGTTTGCCGCGGAAGACGGCCCCTGCTACCGGTGCCTGTATCCGGAGCCGCCGCCGCCGGGCCTGGTGCCCTCGTGCGCCGAGGGTGGCGTGCTTGGCATCCTTCCCGGTCTGGTGGGAGTCATTCAGGCCACCGAGGTGATCAAATTCATCC
The DNA here is from genome assembly GCA_036489655.1 of Acidobacteriaceae bacterium. Lineage (GTDB taxonomy): Bacteria > Acidobacteriota > Terriglobia > Terriglobales > Acidobacteriaceae > Palsa-343. The sequence goes on from DASXFH010000425.1 coordinate 7,060, forward strand.
TGGGAAAAGGCGATCCGCTGGTGGGCCGGCTGCTGCTCGTGAATTCGCTCGATATGCGCTTCCGGGAGCTGAAGCTGCGGAAGAATCCCGATTGCCCGGTCTGCGGGACGCACCCTACGGTCACCGAATTGATCGACTACGAACAGTTCTGCGGCATTGCCCCGGAACAGAAGGCACCCACCATGCAGAATGGCATTCCTCAGATGACAGTGAAAGAACTCAAAGATCGCCGCGATCGGGGAGATCAGGTCTTCGTTCTCGATGTGCGCGAGCCGTGGGAATATCAAATTGCCAATATCGGGGGCCATCTGATCCCACTCAACGATCTGCCCAAGCGTGTAGCCGAGCTCAACCCGGATCAGGAAATCGTGGTTCAGTGCAAGTCAGGGGGCCGCAGCCAGCGCGCCGCCGAATTCCTGGCCCGCAACGGTTTCGAGAAGATCCACAATCTGGCCGGCGGCATTCTGGCCTGGTCCAGCGAAATCGACCCGACGATTTCGCGGTACTGAAGGCTTCGTGAACGACAAGGCGGCGGAAACCACCAGCCAGGGCGGGGGTTGATCCCCCTGCCGCATTCCGCCTGACCCCACAGCTGTCAATGCCCCGCCGGTGTTTTTCAACGCCGCGGATTAGACCTTTGCCACCACTCAGGCGCCTGAGTATACTCCGGTTGCCCGGCATTGCTGATGGTCTCTTGCTACCCGTGCAGGCTTTCCGGGTGACCGGCTTTGCTGGTTGGGGGCCTCGATGGATTTATTCGCTGTTCGCATTCTTTTTGTTCTTGTCTTCTGCGTTGCCTGCTGGTTCTTCCGCCCGTTCGGCGCCAGTCCCTGGGTGGCCACTGGTGTGGGCGCGGTTGCGGCCGCGCTCATGATTCTGTTTGAGCTGCGGGTACGCGCGCTGACGTTGCGCCGCCTGATTGGCGCGGTGATCGGCAGCCTGCTGGGCATCACAGGAGCCTTCCTCTTTTCGCTGGTGCTGCGCAATGCGCTGCCCGACGGCCGCACCCGCGACCTGCTGCAGCTGGCCGTGCTGCTGCTGATGACCTACATCGGCCTGGTGGTGGGAGCGAGCAAAGGGGACCTGCTCAATCTGGCGGCGCTGGGTGGCCTTATCACGGGAGAGCGCGCCAGCAAGCGCAACACCAAGGTGATCGACACCAGCGCCATCATTGACGGCCGCATCGCCGATATCGCCGAGACCGGGTTCCTCGAAGGCGCGCTGATTATTCCGGAATTCGTTCTGCGCGAGCTGCAGATGGTGGCCGACTCCTCTGACTCCTCCAAGCGCCAGCGCGGACGCCGCGGACTCGATGTGCTGCAGCGCATGCGCGGCAATTCGCAGATCACGGTGCAGATCGCAGAGGAAGACTATCCTCATATCCGCGAGGTGGACCTGAAGCTCATCGAGCTGGCGCGCAATCTCGAAGCCAAGATCGTGACCAACGACTTCAACCTGAACAAGGTGGCACAGGTGCGCGGGGTCGCCGTGCTCAACATCAACGACCTGGCCAACTCCCTGCGGCCCGTGGTTCTGCCCGGCGAAAAGATGCGGATTCTGATCATGAAGGAAGGCAAGGAATACGACCAGGGGGTTGGCTATCTGGATGACGGCACCATGGTCGTGGTGGACCGCGCCCGCCGGCTCATCGGCCGGACGATCGATATCACGGTGACCTCGGTGCTGCAAACCACGAGCGGGAAAATGATCTTCGGGCGCATCGAGGAAGCACCTCGCCCCCAGGCGGTCCCCGCTGTAGAGGTTTCCAGTTCATAGGAGCTCGCGGGGCTGGCACAGGATTACGCAAGTCTTACAATTCCCGGGAATGGATTGCCTTTAAGGTCAATGCTGGAGAATCGTCCCATGTCGACCCTCGCTGAAGGGCCCGCCGCCACAGCCCGCGCCGACTCCGAAGCCTTCACGCAGACGCGTTCAACGAAGCTGAATCTGGTCTTCGCCGTCACCCTGACGCTGTTTCATCTGGGCGCCGTCGCTGCGCTGTTCTTCTTCAGCTGGAGCGCGCTGCTGGTCTTTGCCGTGCTCTGGGTACTGGGACAGAATGTGGGCATCGCTATGAGCTATCACCGGCAGCTGACCCATCGCGGCTTCGTCACGCCCAAATGGGTGGAGTACGGCATGGCTCTCTGTGCGACCCTGTCTCTGCAGGGCGGCCCCATCTACTGGGTCGCCGTTCATCGCATGCACCATCAGCTGACCGATCGCCCCGGCGATCCGCACTCGCCCCGCGACGGGAAATGGTGGTCGCATATGGGGTGGATCCTTCACGGATCGCTGCGCAACCGCAATCCGCTGCTGGCCCGGTACGTGCCCGATCTTGCCTCTGACCCGTTTTATCGGTGGCTCAGCCGCTGGCACTGGGTGCCGCTGACGGTCGTCGGCATTGCGCTCTTTCTCGTGGGTGGATGGTCGTGGTTTCTGTGGGGCGTCTTCCTGCGCATTGTTCTGGGCCTGCACGCCACATGGCTGGTGAACTCCGCGACGCACATGTGGGGCAGCCGTCGATTCGCCACGCACGACGACTCCCGCAACAACTGGTGGGTCGCGCTGCTCACCGGCGGTGAGGGCTGGCACAATAACCACCACGCGCATCCCGTCTCAGCCAGCCATGGGATGGCATGGTATGAAGTCGACTTCAACTACTGGGGCATCCGCGCGCTGGGCTGGCTGGGACTGGCAAAAAAGATCAAAGTCCTCGGGCCTGAGGGCGGGACGGCCCGCGTGCTCCATCCATAGGCGCCGCCGAGACGCCTCAGTGGGCGCCTGACGCGGCCTGGTGCGCCACCCACGTCTGCACTGCCGCTGCGTTGTCGAGCCTGCCTGCCAGCATCTGCTCGATCATGGCGTGCATCCCGATCAGCGGAAAGGGCTGACGCACAGCCACACCATCCTGCTGCCCGGGGAAGTGCACGATCAAAACGGGGCGAGGATCAAATCGTCCGCCCGACACGCGTGTATCTTCGGGCCGCCAGTCGGTGGTCGGGCGCCACATGGCAACACGCCAGGAGTGATCCGACGAGACAATGATCGTCGTCCGATCGCCCAGGCCGGACATGCGGATGCCCTCCAGCATTTCCCCCAGGGTCACGTCGGCCAGCACCAGGTTATCGAGATAGCTGCCATCCACGCCGATGCGGTGCGTCTTCCGGTTATAAATTCCTCCTGGATGGGGGAGCGGCAAGTGCACAAGGAGGAATCCAATCCTGACCGCGGCGATCTCGGCCTTGGCGTGAGCCAGAATCGCCTCGTAGTCCTCTGTATGCATCTGCGAGGCTGTGAGGGGCGGGGCGTCGCGCTCGCCCACCAGCCGCAGGAAGGGCCGTCCCAGAGGAGCCACGGCATTCCGCCAGGCGGATCGATCCGGCGCATAATGACCCGGCAGCGGGATGGTGAGCGTCCAGTAGCAGTCGTCCAGTTCCTGAGCAAAGATTCGGCAATAGGGGTTGTACCAGCCCACCGCGCCCGTGGACCAGCCTTCCCGCCGAGCTTCGGCAAACAGCGATTGCTGGTCCGGATACAGGTGCCAGCGATGGTTCTGCTCGGTCCTCACGAACAAACGCCCGTCGAGATCGCTCTTGTCCTCGGTGACAATCTTGCCCTGCAGCAGCGACGGAATCACCTTCTCGGTGTAATACCCCGAGGGCTGCACCTGGGAAAACGACACGCTCGTCCGTGCCAGCGCATCGAAATTCGGCAGATCCACGTCCGGCTGGCGATGATCGAAGATCTGATCGTACGATGCCTCATCGAAGAGCATCCAGACGATGCGCCGCGGAGGTTGTGTCTGCACCGGGTGGGAGAAACCGGCGGTCTCATGCGGCTCCGAGTGGAACGCCATCACCACCAGTTCCGGGAGAACCCAAAGGACCGAGAAACCCACCAGCACAAGGGTCCAGCGCACGGTCTGAACCGCCATCCGGTACCACGATCGCCGCAGCAACCACACCAGGAGCCCCGCTCCTGCCGCTATCAGAAAAATCCGTCCGGAATGCGTTGAACGCTGGGAGAGCCAACTGGCCACAACCATCCCCCGGCACAACCGCACGGCCAGCAGAGCGATGACCAGCAGCCAGAGCAGGGATCGACCCTGCCAGTCCCAGCGCTCCAGCAGCCAGAAAATCAGGCGACAGGCCAGCACCACGACGACGAAATCGATGAGCAGCCCCTGATAGACAGAATTCATGGGCAGCAGCTCGTGATAGTGGGTCTGGCGGTCGGGGATCAGATGCAGCCACAGCAGGGGCGAGGCCACCGCAATCCCGGCTCCGGCCGATTCCAGCCACCGCTGCCAGCGGGGCCAGGGATCGCCCTGAGCCTGCCCGGGGTTCAACAGTGCCACGTCTTTCGCTCGCAGTGAAACAGGACTATCGTTGTCCGCCCCCAATTCCTACGGAGTCCGGGACCGCTATCGCGCCTGCAGCCAAAACAGGACGCGCCCGTTCGGGAGCGCTTCGCGCTGCGCCACCGTAAAGTACTCTGCCGACGCGCTCAGGAAAGCCGTTTCGTCCAGATGGCCATACAAGGCTTCGCGGCCTCGGAGCAGATCGCGAAACCGCGGATCCGTGGCCGGAACCCACTCCACCAACGCCCATTGCGTCGTCAGTTCGCGCAGAAAGCCGGCAATCTCCAGCAGCGGAATCTGCTCAGCCAGGAGCAAGTGATGGATGAAGCCCAGCATCAGGACGCAGTCGAAACGCCCGCGCGCACGATCCAGCAGCGCGAGCGACTCCGCATTGCGCCACCCCACGGCCGGCGTCGGACGCGCCGGATTCGCCAGCACCGGCAGAATGGGCAGCCGCCGCTCCTGAGCCGTCCTCCAGTTCTCCTCCGTGGCGGGTACGTCCGTATCCCAGGCCACCACGCTCGCGCCGCACTCGGCGGCGATACGCGAGTACACCCCGGAGTTCGCCCCGAGATCCAGCACGTGCTTCGGTCGCGCGGCCATCAGCGTGTCGCGCACGAAGGTGCCCTTGCGTTCCCTGTCGGTTCCGCTGTAATGATCGGCGGTCGTGGCGTAGTCGCCCCAGCGGGATGAACTCCGCCGGGCGCGCAGTGCTTCCCCGATCCTCAGCACATGCTCGCGCAGCCCGCTGAGATTCCGCTTCAGAGTCTTTGCAGCGAGCCCCGGATCCTGTCGCAGCTGCGCTGTCTTCTGCGTTCCAGACCCTGCACTCTTCTCCAGCATCAGCGGCAAGGTCACCAGCGAGCGAAAGGGGACACGCCATTTCTGGAACCGGCCCAGGTACGGCGCGAGATCTGCCGGCTCATATCCGTCGCGTCTTTCGATCGAGGCATTCAAGGGCCATCCCAGCACTTCATACGCGAGCAGGGGCAGGAGAAACGTCCGCACAAACTGCGCATAAGCGAGCCACAACGGGCTGGCGGGATCGCGCGCTTCGATGGACAGTACGTCCACAAAAACCGGCTGGGTTCCCTGGAACAGCACGTTGAGAGGGGTCGCGTCTTTCAGAATCAGGCCGTGGCCCAGCAGGTCTTCACAGAGATCCAGTGTTAGTTGAGCGGCTGCCACCCAGGCAGAAGGCGTCCACTCCCACGGATACGTGGGAAAGAAGACCCGCGGGTGCTGCAGCGTCAGCTCACCGGCTTCCTCGCCGGCAAATACCGTCTCAATCAGCTTTCCCTGTTCGGTCCATTCCTGCGCCAGAGGAGAGCGCAGGAATGCGAGCGCGGCTCCCGCCTGGTCTGCCTGCACCCGCCGTACGACGCGATCGCCCTCGAAGCGGAGAGATCCGGATGGATCGCGGAATGTCGCGAGCGGGGCGGCAAATGTCACTCCTACTCTCCCGCTTCGGACGAAAGATTTTCCTCCGCCTCCGGCTTCGTTTCCGGCGCTTTTATCCGCAGCAGTTTCCTGATTTTGGAGCGCAGGATGAACAGTCCTCCTGCCAGCATCGAACCGCCCACCTGAATGGCCAGCAAACCCGAACCGGGATCGACGTATCCATAGGCTGGCCTGGTGAGGGCTGCGAGGAGAACCAGCAATTCAATCAGCGCGAAAAGCTGAAGAGCTGTGCGTCGTGCTCTATACACCAATGGCCGTTCCTCCTTCTGCACACAATTGACGAGAATCTGACGAAGTGTTTACGAGTTTATAAAAGTTTCGTCAGGTTTGTCTTCACAATCTGACTTTCCCTGAATGGAACCGATATTGCCCGGATCTTCATTGAGTGCGCCTCCCCCTGCAGCCTCCACCGTTCTGCAGCCACCCGGTCCTTTTCGCCGCCCTCGCTCAGCCGCTACAATCAGACCAGATACTTTCAAAGCCCTTATGACAACGCCTGTGGACACTAACCTTACCGCCACGCTTCGCAATGCCGCCCTCCAGGCGGGTCTCACCGTTCTCTCCGTGGACACGGGAACGGACTTCAACGGCCACGCGACCACCCGGTTTCGACTGGCGTCTTCTCCTGACGCGGCGCTCGAGCGGTCGCTGCTGCTGGAACTGAGCGAGGCTTTCGATTTTCACAAACCGGAATTGCTGCCGGAGATGACCTCTCACCTCCGCGAGGCGGCCCAGCGCCTGCGCAATCCGCGCCCGGACGCCTACGTCACTCTCGCCGGATTGCCGATCAGCTTCAGCCATTTCAGCTGGCCGTTCCACCGCTCCAGCTCGGGCGCCGACTCCTACATCGTTCATGGCACCGTTCACCTCGAAGACGGCACGCAGTCGCCGCTCCACACTCTGGTTTCGGCCAGCATGACGGTCACTTTTGCTGAGATCGTTCCTGCCCCCGAGCAGCCCTATGCGGAGACCTTCATCTACAACGCCGTGCGCAAGACGCTCGACCGCGGTCAGCTGGAACTGCTCAAAAGCGGCAACCGCCAGCCTGTCCCCGTGACCACGCGCTACTACAGCCGCTGGCAGAAGAAGTTCTTCTTCACGGATACCGACGACCGCAGCCGGATGGATTTTCTCGCCCTCAAGGTCTATTGGCTCTCCGGCGTGCTGGGAGGCAGCCAGCCCGTCTGGATCCCCGACCCACGCGATGCCCAGTATCTCAACACCACTCCCGGGGAGCTCGCCCGCATGGCCGCCGATCTGGCCCGCGAGGGAACAATTGCTCTCGAGGGTGAGTACGCCTCCGCCACTCCCGCTCTGCTGGGCCGCTCGGAGGAATATCGCGCAAGGCTGGACGCGGCTCTGGCTGTGACCCGCCCCAGCTTCAACGAGGAGATGCGCGCCGGCCACACCAATATGTAGGCCACGTCTGGCCGCCGCTCACACCCGTGCACACAGCAGGCGGCCTGCTCGCCCGTGCAGCCGCTGTTCCAGCCTCGGCTGACCGAACCACCGTTCGCGAATCGCGGCGCCGTCCAGGTCTTCGACCGCCGTAAAGCCCATTTCGAGCAAGTCATGCGCCAGCTGCTCCGGATCAAGCAATAAACGGAACGGCTCGCCCGCCCGCGCCACGCGCTCGGCCAGCCGATCGAAGGCGAGCTGCTCCTGCTCGCTCATGCGCTCGCGCGGAATCGCATAATCGAACACCACACCGCTCTTTGGCGGCAGGGTGGCGATGAATCCCAGAGTCCCGAACGCCGCTTCCCGGCTCAAATACGGCACCACTCCCAGCCAGGAGAAGAAGGCCGGCTCATCTTCTCGAAAACCGGCAGCGGCGAGGCCGTGTGCCAGCGTATCTCGCTCGAAATCCACCGGGGCGAACCGCACTGACTCCGGAATTCCGATTTCTCCGTTTCGCAGCCGCTCCTGTTTCCAGGCTTGCGTCGCCGGATGATCCACCTCAAATACCTGCAGCTCGGCATGGGGGTTCCGGTAGCCAAACGTGTCCAGACCGGCCCCTAAAATAACTGCCTGCCGTACACCCCGCTCGGCAGCCTTTGCGATTTCTTCTTCCGCAAAGCGGCTGCGCACGGCGATAAACGCACGCAGGCCGCGCGCCCACGGATTCCCATTTTCCTCTTCGATGCCGGTGCGGATGCGCTCGCGCGCCTCATCGCTCAGGATGGCCCAGGCGAGGGGATCGGGGAAGATCACCGGCTCGTCCCAGAGCTGATGGGCGGCGCGGCGCATGGCCACGCGTTCCGCTGTACCGCTGCGCCGGTCCTGAATCATACGGAGGGACTCACTCGATCAGGGCTGCGGCGCGTTTCCCGAGGTCCGGGGCTGGGCATAGTAGCCATTGCGCGTCCGCACGATGACCTTTGGCTTGTCGACCTTCACCTCAATCGAGTGCCAGGTGTCGGCCTCCTCCGCAACTGCCGGATCGAAGGTGATCGTATACCAGGCGGATGCATCCTCCGCGCATCGGGCGATCTCTCCCGCCACATCGTTGCTGCCCATGAGCACGAGGCCTCCTGTGTTCGCTCCCAGCGTCTGCAGGGCCAGATTGCCCGGCTGCGCCTGGTTCGGCCGCTTCACCGGCTTCAGAAAGCTCTGCCAGGCATACTGGAAGAGGCTGCCGGCATCGTTCGTACCTCGGGGATCGACCGCATACAGAGTCATGTCGGTGTTCCGCATCGCTGCGCCATAACCCACCAGCATGCTGAAAAATGTTCTCTGCTCCTTGTCGCTGATCAGTACGTTGGGATTGTCGAACGTCCACCATCCTGGACTAATCCACACCACCAGCTTTCTGCCGCGTGCCTGCGCCAGATAGCTGATCAGCGAGTTGAGGCCTTGCAGGGAAATATCAAAGCGGTCGGTACCGCCATAAAAGCCTCCCGAGCGGTCGAGGGTCCGCAGCTCGCCCTTTTTCTGGTGGAGAGTATCGGCGAGCTGATTGCCATCCCTGGAGACCGCCGTAAGCTGGTGCAGGCCTTCGTCGGTCAGGTCAAAAATCGCCATCTGCACGGGAAGATGACCGCCGTTGCTGCGGAGAAAATTCTCAATCTGCTGCCGCTCGATGCTCACCGTATTGAATCCGGTGTTCACCTCGTCAATGAGCAGAAATACCGCCTCGGGAGCGGTGTTCGGCTGCGACGCGTCATGCGCTGTAAAGGATCGAATCTCCGCCGGCTTTCGGTTGTCCAGCAGCGTGAAATCGCTCTTCTGCAGCTCCCGTATGGGGTGCCCCGCCTTGTCCGTGACCACCACATTGAAAGTCATCGGTCCTGCCACGGACTCTGCCGCTTCCGGCATGGAGACTTTCGGCGTGGGCATTGGCTTTTGCGCCAGAACAGGGAGAACTGAGAAGAGAAGAACGGAACCCAGCAAACGTGAGCGCATCGGGATTCTCCGGAACCGCAGCAGAACAGCACTAACCAGGTGGAGACGAGCCGCAAAGGCTTCAGGACCCTTCATTGTTGTGGCGAAGTGTTCGGGGAAGATGCCGTAGCCTCCCCATTTGGCTGGATTCCGGAGGGCGCAGTGGACATTCCCTGCCCCGAGGCCGGAGCCTCTCCGCTGCCGGAAGCGGCTCCCGTCTTCGCGCTCCGGGGTGGGGGCGCCGTTCCCGATGGTCCCGATGAAGCCTGCGGTTCGCTGCCGGTCTGAGGCTTCGACTCAGTCTGCGGACTCGTCTGGGGAGGCGGAGCCGACGGATTCGTCTCCGGCGCGGGCGATGGCGCACCGGTCACTGGCGGCGTCGTCTTCCCTGGGGCGGCTTCTGCTCGGGGATTGGGCGGCCCAGCTTGTCCCGTCGCGCCCGGAGCCGGCGGCGCCTCGCCTGCGTGGTACGCCGCCCGGGTCGCATGTCGCTCCGCCTCACCTGGCGGGGGCGGGAGCTTCTCTGCCGCGAGCATCACCTGGTTCACCACGCTCGGGTCGTCCCGCAGCTTCAGGTACAGTTGGCCTCCTTCGGGCCGGGGCACGGGCAAAACATATCCGGGAAATCCGTCCGGCACCTGCACGGGATGGGCAAAATGCGGGTCGCTGGCAACCGAATCCACCAGGAACAGATTGGCTCCGCTCAGCCGGCATTGCTCGGCGTCGTCCGACGGACATTTCAAATCGTGCAGTTCGGGCAGCCGCACCAGGGTCGCCAGGGGCTGCCAGTCGCCTTCGGCTCCATTCTCCACCACTCTGAATTTCAGAGGCCCGAATGCCGAGGAACCGAATGCCTTCGCCGGATCCAGAGTGGCCAGCGCCACCTTCGAGTTCTCCAGCGTCATCCCGCTGTTGTCCAGGCTCAGGGTGGTTGAGAAGGACTCATCCTCGGTCGCCACCTCAATCTTCTCGCTTCGGGAAAATGCGGCGGGCGACTGTGCGCGCACAGAGAAGCGCAACTTCGCATCCTGCGGAAGCTCGTCCTGGTTGGCCAACTGAATATTGCTGCCCGCACTCGACACCGAGGACAGCACACTCTTGCCGATCAGTTCCACCCCGGGGCGCGGCGCTCCCACCGCCACGTTGACAGGGAAGGTGCGACCATCGGTCAGCGCTACATCGGCCTGGCCCGTCTCCCCTTGTTTGAGCCTGGCCGCCGCCTTCGTGTCTTTCGCCACCATGGGCAGCTCATCGCTGCCCATGGTCGGATCCGCTTTTCCTGGCAGGAACGTCACGCCTTTCAGTTGCAGGCTGGCCACGTCTTCCAGCCGGCTGCCCTTGAGCACGCCCTGAGCATCCCCGGCATGCAGATCGAAGCTCTCGAGGTGTCCTGCCTGCGCGAACGCCCGCAGCGGAATCGTCTGGGCCGTGACCGTGCCGTACTGCTTCACTTCGAGGACCAGCGGTCCGGGGTGCGTTTCCTTCAGCGGAACCTTGACGGCTACCTCGTCCGGACTGGTTGCCGTCCAGTTTGCCTTCAGTTCCTTGCCCGCCGAATCCTTAACGAGGATCGTGTCCACACAACTCGCGTCATCGGCGGAAAGATGAATGGTGTCTTCCTGCCCTACGACCAATGCCTCCCGATCGGCAACCGCCAGCTGCCAGCGCTGCGCGTGCGTGTTCTGCAGCCGAAATGCCGGCCCGTCGTACTTCTCAAATCCCCAGTAGCCGTGCAGCGACGCTTCGATCACATTCGGAAAGTCGCTCGCACTCAGATCCTTCGCCTCCAGCACCAGACCGCCCTTTTCCGCGTCGGGCTCAACCTTCTCATCGACCGTCTTGCCGCTCTTCGTTTTCAGCCGCAAGGTCATCTCATGCGCATAGCCCGTCGAAAACACCAGCGGCGCGCCGTCTACGGCGAGCACCAGCGAGTTCTTCTCCGCGCAGTAATTCTGCTTCGAATCCACCGGATGCAGCGGTGGCGGCTGGGCCGGTTCCACTGCCGGCAGCGCTGTGACCAGCACGGATTTTGGATTGTGGAACGACGGCGCTGTATTCAGCATCAGCGACATCCGGTCCCCGTCTTCCGTAGCCAGCGCCGGGATGTACTGGTACTGCGCAGTGTGGAACGAGTCCAGAATCCGCGCCATGTCCATAACCGAGCCGATGTAGGGGCTGTAGTAGCCATAGCTCGCCTGGGGCGTAAAGCTGAGCTGCGCCGCCAGATCGCTCACCGGCCCCGCCGTCAGGGCTTCCACAATGGACGCGCTGTGGCCGTCGCTGAGGATCATCGCATCCTGGCCCTGGGCCAGGCAGGCCGCCTGCATCTCGGGCATCCGGTCCAGGCACTTGTCATCGATCTTCATGCCCAGGCTCCGCGCCAGCATGGGCGCCGCATCCTTCAGCTTCGTTGGATCCTCACGGCTCAGGCTCCGAACCGAGGAAAGATAGGTATCCAGCCGCGAACGGTCCAGCATCGCCTGGTTCAGATCCTGGGAAGCCCGCACGAAGGAGCCCGGTGTGCCGCGCACGGCGCCCGTGAGGGTTTTAAAATCGCCGCCTGTCTCCGGCGCCAGAAACACCATCACCTGCTGTGCCTCCTGGGGCACGGTCACCGTCAGCGGCTTGCCTTCCTCTTTCCGGTCCCATGTCTCCTGCCGGAAGAACCAGTTCTCCGGGGGCGGATTCGTCGACCCGCGCAGAAATGCGACGACCAGCAGGTAATGCGCCGACTGCCCTGGAGGCAGATCCGCCCGGACCCACAAACGGTCGCCGGCTGTGAGATTCGGCACCTCTGCAATGGGCAACGTCTTGCCCGCCCGCGTCACCTTCACTTCCAGCTTCGGACCGATCAGATCGAAGGGAGCCGCATCGGCCAGCACCGGCAGAGCCGTGGCCGCGCACACCGCTATTGCCAGGAGGGGACGAAACCAACGAATTGCCATATCAGTAACTATTTTAGGCCGCGTTTTCCGCAAAAGAGGAGAAAACTCGGGTCGCCCATTAGCTGACACGGTTCCACTGAAAAGGTTGTGAATCTGATGAAAGTCGGGCACCCAACGTCTCTCTCGCCTGGTGCCCTTGCGGTCCGGCGCATCCGGCCCCTCCGCTTTCCGAATTTCCGGACCCGCTTTGAATCGGCTGCCGCCGATCCGTGACAATCAACTCAATGACCACGACAAAGCCGCAAGGGGCAGCCCTGCCTTCCGCCGGAATCTTCCCTACCCTTTATCCCATTCTCGACGTCTGGATTGTTCTCCGCGACGAGTCTCCTGGCTCGGTCGCTCGCCGCAGAGTGCTGGAGCGCCTCGCGCGTGAACTGACAGAGGCCGGCGTCACTCTCCTTCAGTACCGGAACAAGCGCGACCCGGACGATATTTTCCTCGAAGACTCGCTTGTCCTCCGCGAAGCTGCGCCGTCGATCCGTCTCATCCTGAACGATCGCGCCGCCTTTGTCCGCGCCGCGGGAGCGCAGGGCGTCCACGTCGGCCAGGGCGACATGCGGCCTGCTCAGGTGCGCACCCTGCTCGGGCCGGACATCCACATTGGCCTTTCGACAAATACCGACGACGAGGTGCGGGCCGCTGACCGCGAGCCGGTCGACTGCATCGCCATTGGTCCTGTCTTCGCGACCGCCTCGAAATCCGACACGAACCCGGTGGTCGGCCTTGAAGGAGTCCGCCGCGCCCGGGCGCTGACACGCAAACCCCTTATCGCGATCGGTGGCATCTCTCTGGCCAGCGCGCCCGCTGTTCTTGCTGCCGGAGCCGACTCCCTCGCGGTGATCGGCGCGATCTTCGCCTCAGACCGCTCTCCAGCCGAAGCTGCGCGGGCGTTTCTTTCCATTTCCAAGTGAAGGGCCTTTCAAGTAGAACTGATAGACACGTGAGCTCCCGACCCGTCCCGGCGCCGCCCCAGACTCGCACTGCTGCCTCCGCTGCACCGCAGCCCGGGCTGGTGCCGACGCTGGGACTCTTCAGCGCTACGGCGATCGTCGTCGGCTCCATGATCGGCTCCGGCATCTTTATCGTGCCCGCCGAGATCGGCCGTGACGTCGCCTCGCCCGCGCTGCTCATCGGCGCCTGGCTGGTGACCGCGGTGATGACCCTCATCGGCGCTCTCAGCTATGGCGAGCTGGCCGCCATGATGCCCAGGGCCGGCGGCCAGTACATTTACCTGCGCGAAGCTCTCGGCCGCATCTGGGGCTTTCTTTTCGGCTGGACTCTTTTCCTCGTGATCCAGACCGGCACCATCGCCGCCGTCGCCGTTGCGTTCGGCAAATTCCTCGGCGTCTTCTTCCCTTCGGTCTCCTCCACCCACTGGATCTGGCACATCGCCCACGTGCCCGCCTGGCACGTCGGCCCTATGGTGCTCGGCAATATGGATATCGGCCTCAGCACGGCCAATCTCGCCGGGATCATCATCATTCTGCTGCTCGCCGTCGTGAACCTCTTCGGCGTGAGACTCGGCGCGCTGGTCCAGAACGTCTTCACCACCGCCAAAACTGCGGCCCTGCTCGGCCTGGTCGCGTTTGGACTTCTGCTCGGCAGCAACGCCGCCGCTATCCGCGCCAACTTCGGGGCGAATTTCTGGCGCAATGCCGGATGGCACGCCCTGCACCCTCTCCAGCTCGGCGTGGGCGGACCCATCGCCATGGTCGGCTTACTCACCATCCTTGCCGTCGTTCAAACCGGCTCCCTCTTCTCCGCCGACGCGTGGAATAACGTCACCTATACGGCCGGCGAAGTAAAAAATCCCAGACGCAATCTGCCGCTCTCCCTGGTCCTCGGTACCGGCATCGTTCTGCTGCTCTACATCCTCTCGAATTTCGCCTATCTGCTGGCGCTTCCCCTCCATGGCGACCCGCATGGGGCCAGCATCACCGCCCGCGGCATCCAGTACGCGACGGATGATCGAGTGGCTACCGCCGCCCTGCAGATGATTTTTCACCGGGCGGGCGCGTATCTGATGGCCGCCGCGATTCTCATCTCCACCTTCGGCTGCGCCAATGGGCTCACCCTGGCGGGCGCCCGCGTCTATTACGCCATGAGCCGCGACGGCCTCTTCTTCAAGGCTGCGGGACGGCTGCATCCGCGATGGCACACCCCGGTCGCCGCCCTCATCGTCCAGGCTGTATGGACCTCGGTGCTCTGCCTCTCCGGCTCCTACTCGCAGCTGCTCGACTACATCATCTGCACGGAGCTCATCTTCTACATCCTCACCATCGCCAGTCTCTTCGTGCTGCGCGTGAAGCGTCCCGACGCCGAGCGCCCCTATCGCGCGTTCGGCTACCCCGTGCTCCCTGCCATCTATATAGTGATGGCCGCGTGGATTTGTATCGTACTATTGCGCTATAAACCCCAATACACATGGCCCGGCCTGGTGATCGTCCTGCTCGGCGTGCCGGTATTCGCCGTGTGGTCCCGCAGGACCGCTTCTGCATCGTCGGATCTTTCTGGAGGAACAGCCGAGAATGGCTAAGCTTTCCGCAACCAAGCCCCTTTCCGTCATCCGTCAGGAAGCCGCAGAGGAAGGCGAGCACACCCTCCGGCGGTCGCTGGGGCCGATCAACCTGATCACGCTGGGCGTAGGCGCCATCATCGGGGCAGGCATCTTCGTTCTCACCGGCACCGCTGCCGCCCAGTTCGCCGGCCCAGCGATCGTGCTTTCCTTCGTTGTCGCCGGGATCGGCTGCGTCTTTGCCGGACTCTGCTACGCCGAGTTCGCCTCCATGATCCCCATTGCCGGATCCGCCTATACCTATGGCTACACCACCCTGGGTGAGCTCACGGCCTGGATTATCGGCTGGGCCCTTTGCCTCGAATACGCCTTCGGCGCCGCAACCGTTGCCGTGGGCTGGAGCGGCTATGTCACCAGCCTGCTCGGCTACTTCGGCGTCCACATCCCGTTCAACCCCACTCCGTCGCTGGCTATTACTCTCTTCGGACACCCCTTCTCAGCGAAGGTCGATATCTTCGCTCTCTGCGCCATTATTGTCGTCACCACCATCCTGGTCGTCGGCGTGAAGGAATCCGCTAATTTCAACAGCGCCGCGGTCATGATCAAGGTCTCCGTCGTCCTCTTCTTCATTGGCATCGCGACGATCTTCGCCTTCGGCCACTGGCACCACATGACCGCCAACTGGCACCCCTTCATCCCGAAAAACCTCGGCCACTTCGGGGAGTACGGCTGGTCCGGCATCATGCGAGGCGGCAGCGTGGTTTTCTTTGCCTACATCGGATTCGACGCCGTCTCCACCGCCGCTCAGGAGGCTCGCAATCCGCAAAAGGACCTGCCCTTTGGCATCCTCGGCTCCCTGATTATCTGCACCATTCTCTACATCATCGTCAGCGGCCTGCTCACCGGAATCGTTCCCTACACTCAGCTCAACACGCCCGCACCCGTCGCCGACGGAGCGGCCGCCATCGGAGCTACCTGGGGCGTCTGCCTCATCGACCTCGGTGCCATCGCCGGCCTCGCCTCGGTCATGCTGGTCATGATCCTCGGCCAGACTCGCGTGCTGTACACCATGTCGCATGACGGCCTGCTGCCCAAATGGGTCGGCAGCATCCACCCGCGCTTTCGCACTCCCTGGCTGGTCACCATGGCCGTTGGTGTTCTGGTCGCCTTTCTCGCCGCTTTCTTTAACATCAACTTCCTCGGCGAGCTCGTCAGCCTCGGTACCCTGCTCGCCTTCACCATCGTCTGTCTTGGCGTATGGGTGATGCGCAAAAAGCAGCCGACCGTCGTCCGCCCTTTTCGCACCCCGTGGGTTCCCTTCGTGCCCATCATGGGCATGATCATCTCGCTGGCGCTGATGGTTTCCTCCGACACACCGGCCAAGATTGGGTTCTTCAGCTGGCTCGTCATCGGGCTCTTCATCTACTTTGGCTATTCGATTCGCCACAGTAAGGTGCAGAGCATGGAAGCCGGCGCTTCGCCCGGGATTCCTCAGGAGCGTTAAGCAGACGCAACCCCCGTCCTGCATAGCTCCCGTACAATGACCCGGTGGACTTCCTCTTCACTCCCTGGCGCTACAGCTACGTTTCAGAGGTCGATAAGAAGAACCGCCAGGGAATCCCGGAAGAGCTGAGCGCGTGGCCCGGCGATGCCGGCTGCGTCTTCTGCAACATGATCGGCGCCGTCGATTACGCCATCGAGCATGGCATGGCGCGCGAAGAGGCCGAGCGCGCCGCCGGCATCCTGCACCGGGCGCCCTGGAATTTCGTCTGTCTCAACCGCTTTCCTTACACTTCGGGGCACCTCATGGTGGTTCCTTATGAGCACCAGAGCTCTCTCGCCGCCGTCTCCTCCGCAACAACCCACGAAATGATCGATCTCGCCCAGCGCGTCGAGACGATCCTGGCCGCCGCCTACTCGCCGGACGGCTTCAACATCGGTCTCAATCTCGGCCGATCCGCGGGCGCGGGCGTCGCCGGACACCTCCACCTCCACGCTCTGCCGCGCTGGACGGGAGACACCAACTTCCTCACCACCATCGGCGAAACCCGCATCCTCCCCGAAGACCTCTCCATGACCTGGGAGCGCCTCCGTCCCGCCTTCGCCGCTGCGTCTCATTCTGAAAAGGGGAGGACGCCATGAAACCTTCAGCGACTCCCAGGCCGGCTCCGCATGTCTTCGATCGGCTTCAGGGGGAGTGGACCTTCGTCCGCGAGATTCCCGGCAAAGCGAACATGACGGGTCGCGCACGCATCGCACCGATCAGCGAAGGACGGGCTCGTTACGATGAGACCGCCCGCGTCCGCCTGACGGGCGGCAACGTGCTCACGGGCAGTCAGAGCTATCACTATCGCCGCCTGGCGCCGCCCGCCAACGGCTTCGAGGTGCTCTTCGCTGCCAATGGACAGCTTTTCGAGCGGTTGGATTTTCATCCTTCCCCGGACGGAACTCTGCGCGCCGAGGCCGAGCACAACTGCCCACCTGACCACTATGTCTCAATCTTCACTCTCGACGGTGATGATCGGCTGTTCGTTCAGCACACGGTTCAGGGCCCTCACAAAAACTATGTGGTCCGAACCACCTATCGCAGAGTCAGCCGTGCTCGCGACAGGAATGCGCCGGACGAGAAGCGCGTGACTCCGACCGGAGAGCCGGGACAACGTTCCTCTTCCTGACGAGACCTGGCCCGACCGATCCAGCCCGCATCCAATCACGGGAGGGTTTAGCCCATGTCTCCTGCATCCGGCACCAAACTCCACCCGCAGTCCGGTTCCCACACAGATTCCGCGCCCGGCACACGCACGCATGACGAGAAGGCCTCCGCCCGGCAGCCGCAGACCAGCGTCCATCCCGTCGAACCCGAGGATCCCAAAGCGACCGGCACGAGCCAGTCGCAGAAAGATGCGTTGGATCTGAATGTCGGCCGCCACCAGGAAGTCGGCAACGCCGGAGAGCCCGGCCATCAGGCCGAGGAACATCCCGCTACACCGGCCGGCCAGCACGCCACCGGCTCTTTCACCGGGAAGAACCGCAAGACAGCGTGATCAGCTTTCCTCTCCGGGTTCCTCGCTTACGGCCGCCAGCTCGAACATCTCGTCGGTCTGCATCGCCTGATCCAGCAGCGGCTGCGGCAAGGCCTTGTTCGGTTTCACGCCCAGCTTCACGAGCTTCTGTGCCTGCGACACCAGATTCCCATCCGCGCGCGTCAGCTTGTTGTACGCCGACTCGTAGGCCGCGCGTGCATCACCCAGCTTCCCGCCGATCTTCTGCAGATCTTCGGTGAAGCCGACGAACTTGTCGTAGAGAATCCGCCCTCGCTTCGCGATCTCCTCCACGTTCCGGCTCTGCCGATCCTGTCGCCAAATCTGCGCTACGGTTCGCACCACGCACAGCAGGCTGCTCGGGCTCACCAGCAGAACATTCTTGTCGTAGGCGTCCTGCCACAGGCGGCTGTCATTCGCAATGGCCAGCATAAAGGCCGGCTCCACAGGCAGGAACATCAGCACGAAATCCAGCGACTGCAGCCCGTATAAATCCTGGTATTCCCGCGCCGAGAGCTCTTTCAAATGGGCGCGCACCGACTGGATGTGCTGCCGCAACACCTGCTTGCGCGCTTCTTCGCCTTCTGTATTGCAGTATTCCGTGTAAGCATTTAGGGACACCTTCGAGTCGATCACCAAGTGGCGGTCCTCGGGCAAATCCAGGATCACGTCCAGCCGCGCGTTTCCGCCCTCTTCGCGGCCCCAGGTGTTCTGCACCCGGTACTCCACGTTGCGCCGCAGGCCCGCGGACTCCAGAAGCTTCTCCAGCACCAGTTCGCCCCAGTCGCCCTGCGTCTTTGACGAGCCCTTCAAAGCCGTCACCAGGTTCGCCGCATCCGCGGAGAGCCGCTCGTTCAGGGTCCGCAGCTGCTCGATCTGCGTCTTCAGCTCTGTCCGGCCGGTGATTCCCTCTTTTTCGAGGCTCTCCACCTTCAGCTGGAACTCCCCGAACTTCTCCCGCAGCGGTGTCAGCACCTGGGTCAGATTGGCCTGGTTCTGCTCGGTGAACGTCTTCGTCTTCTGCTCCAGAATTTCGTTGGCCAGCGCCTTGAACTGATTGGACAGCTCTTCCCGCGCCTGCTGCAGCATCGCCAGTTTTTCGTCCGCGCTTTTCTTTTCCAGCTCAAGCGCGGTCTGGAGCTTCTCGGCGTCGATCCGCGCCGTCTCTGCAATCTTCCGGCTCTGTTCTGCCTCGGCGGTTGCGCGCTCCTGCGCCGCCTGCCGTTCGGCAACCTGGCCTGTGAGCTGCCGCGCTTTCTCCTCGAGGCGCGCAATCGATTCCCGGGCAGCCGTTGACCGCCCGGCCAGCATCGCCCACACCACGATGGCGCCCGCCACAAACGCCGCTAATCCGATCCCCAGACTCGCCAACATGGCTCGACTATACGCCCCATAAAATCCACCTCCGAGTGTCGTTTCTGAGCCCTCGGTATCTCGCCGCTTTAACCCTTGGTTCCTCTGGCTTTACACTGCATAGAGGCGTCAGTAGACTGGGAATTTTGGAGCCGAGGTGCGGTGTGTCATCACCGACCCTTGGCGCCTGCGTGCGGAGGCTACCATCCCCCCCTTCGGTTTTCAGCATCAACGTCAACTGCGGTACACAGGAGAGACGCATGGCATCAGGTGTGGAAGATAAGGTCAAGCAGATCATCGTCGAACAGCTCCAGGTGGATGAGGCCGAGGTAACGCCCGCCGCTTCCTTTCAGGAAGATCTCGGCGCGGACTCCCTCGACGTGGTGGAGCTGGTCATGCAGTTCGAGGAGGCCTTCGATCTCGAGATTCCCGACGAAGACGCCGAGAAGATCAAAACGGTGAAGGACGCCATCGAGTACATCGATAAGAACGCGAAAGGCGGCAAGTAATCTTGCAACGACGTGTCGTTGTCACCGGACTGGGGCTGGTTTCCGCAGTCGGCAAGACCGCCTCCGAAGTCTGGAACAACCTGCTGGCCGGCCAAAGCGGGATCGCCACCATTACCGGCTTTGATACCACCGGCTTTCCCGTCACGTTCGCCGCCGAGGTGAAGCACTTCGATCCCCTTCAGTTCGTCGACAAAAAGGAAGCGCGCAAGATGGGGCGCTTCATCCATCTCGCGCTGGCGGCCACGCACGAGGCCATGGAAAGCTCCGGCCTGAAGGTCACTGCGGAGAACGCCGAGCGCATTGGCGTCTTCATTGGCTCGGGCATCGGCGGATTCGACGTGATCGAGCGCGAGCACAGCAACTATCTCAACGGCGGTCCGCGCAGAATCTCGCCCTTTTTCATCCCCGCCGCCATCGTCAATCTTGCCGCCGGCCAGGTGAGCATTCGTTATGGCGCCAAAGGTCCTAATGAAGCCACGGCGACCGCCTGCACCACCAGCGCCCATGCCATCGGCGACGCCTACCGCATCATCGAGCGGGGCGATGCCGACGTCATGATCGCCGGCGGTTCCGAGGCCGCGATTACCCCGATGGGCATTGGTGGATTCGCCGCCATGCGCGCTCTCTCCACGCGCAACGACGATCCGGCCCATGCCTGCCGTCCGTTCGACCGGGACCGGGACGGCTTCGTCTGCGGCGAGGGTTCGGGCATCCTGATCCTCGAGGAACTCGAGCACGCGAAGGCCCGCGGCGCCAAAATCCTCGCCGAGATTATCGGCTACGGGATGAGCGCCGACGCCTATCACATCACGGGCATGCCCGAGGACGGCGACGGCTGCTTCCGAGCCATGCAGAACGCTCTGAAGAGCGCCAAACTCGAACCCCGCCAGGTGGACTACGTCAACGCCCACGCCACCTCTACCGCGGTTGGCGACGCGACCGAATCCAAGGCCATGCAGCGCCTCTTCGGAGAGCATGCCACCAGCCACAAGCTCAAGGTCAGCTCCACCAAGTCCATGACCGGGCATCTGCTCGGGGGGGCGGGTGGACTCGAAGCCGGGATCACGATTCTGGCCCTGATCAACCAGACCGCGCCGCCGACGGCCAATCTGGACAACGTCGATCCGGAGTGCGTGCTCAACTATGTTCCTAAACAGCCGCAGAAGGGACCGATGCACATCGCCTTGTCGAACTCCTTTGGATTCGGCGGGACCAACGGCTCTCTGATCTTCCGCCGCTGGGAGTAGAGGCTTCGCCGGGTTCGCTTGTGGAGATTTTTTCGATTAATTCCTGCCAGTTGTTTTCCTTTCATTCACTTACGTGAATCTTGAGGAGCCCCCCCTAATGCAAGTGTTTCATTCAGAACCAGTTCCGAGGAGGCTCCTGTCATCAGCGAGCCTCTGAAAAGGCAAAAGCTCTGAGCGCCGAGGCGCACAGAGCTTCTTCTTCTCCAGCTTAGGAAATGGGGATTGAGAAGGCAAGCGAAATCGTGGGGTGGGACAGTACGAAGGTCATGGGAACCCGCCGCCCCACTCAAGCCAACGGAGGGCTTGAATGGGCCACCCAGGCGAGGTCGCGGATGGAGATGGGCCGTTGCTGGCATGGGAAGGGATACCGCCGCCCCACTCAAGCCAACAGAGGGCTTGAATGGGCTACTCAGGCGAGGTCGCGGATACAGATGGGAACGTTGTTGGCATGGGAAGGGATGCCGCCGCCCCACTCAAGCCAACAGAGGGCTTGAATGGGCCACCCAGGCGAGGTCGCGGATACAGATGGGAACGTTGTTGACAATGGAAATCCGGCCACGGTGCCTGTATTTCCCTCCGTTCATCCTGTCTCTGTATGATGGGACACCGTTCGGTAACTTCAGGGCCGGGAACTGTATCCGACACGAGGATGCGGTTCGTCAACAACGCGCACGCTCTCTGAGGCCTCCGCACCTGTTCGGGAAAGGTAGGCTCGATGAGCGTTCATCTGGTAAATCCCAGCGATAATTCTTTTGGCACCGCGGTCATTACGCCGCGCTGGCTGTTCGTGCTGGCAGCGGCGACACCGCCTTCGGCGGGCGATCCCATCCTGATCGATGAATCGCTGGAGGCGATCGTTCCGGCGAGCATTCAGCCCGGCGACATCGTGGGCATCAGTGTCCACACCGGCAATGCGCTGCGGGGATATCAGGTGGGGCGCATGGCGCGGGAGCGCGGCGCGTGGGTGGTCTACGGCGGCATTCATGCCACGCTGTTTCCTGAAGAAGCCTATGAGCGCGGCCAGGCGCATGCTGTGGTTAAAGGGGATGGCGACGTCGTGTGGAGCCGGGTTGTCGCCGATTGCCTGGGCGGGCATCCCCAGAGGGTGTACGAAGGGGGCCGCATCGGGGGCAGCGAATTTCTGGCGGCGCGCTGGGATCTGATGAACCCGCAAAAATACATGTGGGCATCGGTGCAGACGATCCGGGGCTGCCCCAAGCACTGCTCGTTCTGCAGTGTGTGGCGCACGGACGGACAGCAGCCCCGGCAGCGGCGGTATCAGAGCGTGATCGACGAGATCGTGAATCTCCGCCGGCTGGGCTTCAGATTCGTCGCCCTGGCGGACGACAATTTCTACCCCGTCACCCTGACCGACCTGCGGCTGGCGCGAGAGCAGAATAATCTGGCTAAGCTCGACGAGCTCACGGCCATCCGCGCCGAGCGTTTCCAGCTGATGGAAGAGCTTGCCCGTCTGCCCCAGGACATGGTTTTCTTCACCCAGATCACGATGGAAGCTGGGGAAGACGGCGAGTACCTGGACGCCATGCGCAAAGCAAATATCAAGGGGGCGCTGGTGGGGGTGGAAGCGGTGACCCCTGAAGGACTGAAGGCGGTCTACAAGGACTGGAACTACTCCGGTGAAGCGCTGGCCACGCGTCTGCAGACCTTCAAACAGCACGGCGTGCATGTGCTTGGATCGTTCATCTTCGGACTGCCGACGGACAAGCCCTCCACATTCCCGGCCACGGTGGACATGGCGATGAAAGCGGGCGTCACGTTTGCGCAGTTTGTCATGATGACGCCATTCCCGGGCACGGTGGACTTCGGCCGCTGGGAAAAGCAGCAGTCAGTCGAGCCCACCATGGTGGGGGATGTGCCCATCACCCGGTACTGGCTCATCCCGACCGAAGTGCGGCCTAAGATGTTTACGCCGCACCCGACCATGAGCTCGGATGAGATCCGCGAGCGCACGCAGGAGGTTTGGGACACCTTCTATCACTGGAAGCCGATCTGGCGGCGATCCGCCTGCTGCCCCAATGTGACCTCGCGCATCGCGTTCATCTTTTTGTCGAAACTCTACAGGCAGATGTATGCCGGCACGGGGATCTCCAGCGACAGCGCGCGCAGAAGCAAGTCGCGGCGTTGGGCGCGGTGGACGGCGAGGCAGTGCAAGAGGCTGTTCCAGGCGAAACCGATGCCGGAGCTGGAGTCTCCGCAGTGGGGACCTGCGTTTCTGCGCGAGGAGAGGCAGAACTCGGGGCGGCTGACGATCCTTGAAAGCTGAGAGGGGTGGGCGCATTACGGCGCGGCTGATCAGCTTTCGGAAAATTGCGCATCGGGCGGGGGTATCCCTCAGCGGCTGAAGCCGGATTCATTCCGCAGCTGAAGCGACGCCCTGAGACAAAAGCTCCGGGGCTGAAGCCCATTTCTTTTGGAGCGCCTTGTTCCACGGGTTAAAACCCGTGGCTTTCTCCGTTATGCCGCTGCGCGGCATCGCTGCGCGAGGGGCTGAAAGCCCGTTCAATCCTGGGCTTCCTGCGGTATGGCTGAAGAGCTTGCCCTGACACAAAGCGGGGCCTTGAGCGATTTTTCTGCAAGCTGCGACTATGTCCTTTCAAAGCGACGGAGTTTTTCCGCACT
The DNA here is from genome assembly GCA_036489655.1 of Acidobacteriaceae bacterium. GTDB lineage: Bacteria > Acidobacteriota > Terriglobia > Terriglobales > Acidobacteriaceae > Palsa-343. The sequence continues at coordinate 30,512 of DASXFH010000425.1, forward strand.
CTGTGCATGATGCGCTGAGACAAAAGCTCCGGGGCTGAAGCCCATTTCTGCTGGAGCGCCTTGTTCCACGGGTTAAAACCCGTGGCTTTCTCCGTTATGCCGCTGCGCGGCATCGCTGCGCGAGGGGCTGAAAGCCCGCTCAATCCTGGGCTTCCTGCCGCATGGCTGAAGAGCTGAACTTCCTGGGGGTATGGCTGAAGAGCTGGGGTTCCTGCGGTATGGCTGAAGAGCTGGGGTTCCTGCCGCATGGCTGAAGAGCTCGGGGGCGAAAGGCAAACACAAGATCCCTCCGCTGCGCGTTCGGGATGACAATGGTCTGGCGTTCGGGATGACAGCGGTCTGGCGACAGCGGTCTAGTAGTAGAGATACTTCCGCCACTTCAGATCCGAGTGGCCGATCATGCGCATGATGTGGCGGCTGGTGTGGAGGGTGAAGGGGCGGGGCTCGCGCTGCAGCTTCATGTGCTCCAGTTCGTGCAGCAGGTAATTCCCCTTGCGTCGGTTGCAGCTGTGGCAGGCTGCGACCAGGTTTTCCCAGGTCGAGAGGCCGCCGCGGGAACGGGGCACGACGTGGTCGAGGGTCAGCTCGGCGGAAGGCAGAAGGATGCCGCAATACTGGCAGGTGTTGCGGTCGCGGAGGAGGATGTTCTTGCGGGAGAGGGCGCGGGTCTGGTGGGGAATGCGGCGGTACTCGAGCAGACGGATGACGGAGGGCATGGCCATGCGGAGGCGGGCGGAGTGCAGCTCGGTGGCCTGTTCTTCTTCCGTGCGCGCCACTCCTTTAAGCACCAGCACGAGGGCGCGACGGGCGCCACAGATATTGATGGGCTCATAGGAGGCGTTGAGGACCAGGACCGGCGTTTGCAGCGCCGGCGTGGTCACAACGCGCACGCCGTCGCGGGCCTCCGCCACCACCTGGCGCATGCCCACCGATTTGCTCAGGGTTTGTCTGCGAGCGGCCACTCCAGCTTTTCCCAGCGACATGATCCCTCCGTCTCAGGTACGTGCGTTCGTGCCAGGCCGCGCATCGTGGGGGGCGCGGCCTGCGGAAATTTCCTGGTTCCAATAGGCGAAATCCTGTTCCATCGGCAGATCGGTGCGTGTCTCGGCCGGCTCTGCGTGGCGTGCTGTTGCAAACTCCTTTTGCGCGCGGGCAGCGGTGGCGACCCAGACGTGGGCGGCTCCGGCACGCTTGAGAGCCGTTGCGCAGGCTCGGGCGGTGGCGCCGGTGGTGTAAATGTCGTCGATGAGGAGGACGTCGCGTCCCTCGACTGCGGCAGACCGGGGGACAAAAAAAGCGCCGCGCACGTTGGCACGACGCTGGTGCGGGGTGAGGCCCGCCTGACTTTCTGTGGCGCGCTGCCTTTCAAGCAGGCCCGGCGCGAGCTGCGGATGCAGGGAGGGACGCTGGCGGCGAAGAACGGAGATGGAGGCGCGGGCGAGACGCTCGGCCTGGTTGAAGCCGCGCTCGCGGCGCTTGCTGCGATAGAGCGGGACCGGGACGACGATGAGGTTCTGAGGGATGTTGGGGATTTCGAGGATGCGCCGGGCCAAAAGCGCGCCGAGACGCGGGGCGATGGGCTCCAGACCGTCATATTTGAGCAGGTGCAGGAGGCTGCGCAGGGTGCCGCGATAGACGCCGTGGGCGGCGGCGATTTCAAAATCGGGAGGGGTGGTGCGGCAGGGGCGGCACTGCGTTTCGCCGGGGGTATCGAAGGTCAGGGCCTCGCCGCAGCGGAGGCAGAGCGGCACGGTCTGGGGAGGCAGATCGTTCCAGCAGGAGTGACAGATGGGGAGGAAGGAGAAGCGCGCGAGAGGGAGGCCGCAGACGCGGCAGTCGGAGGGAAAGAGAACGGCGGAGAGGCTGTCGGAAACCAGATGCAGGGAGCCACGCGCCGTACTTCGCAGCACGCGAACCACAGCGCGCCAGGCCGACACATCGGACGGCGGTCCTTCACGGGTCAGCACAACACTCTGACTGAAGACGCACCTCTCTTCGGAAGGGCGGGGGCTCCAGCCCTCGTTGGGTGCAGTATACGGCGAAGCTGGCGGGGGTTCAACGGGAGAAAAAGGGGGGGCGGGGTACGCTGGTGCGGGGCGATCCCTTAGGCTGGCAGGAGGAATTTGGCATGACAGCGGCCTCGATCCAGAACGTACTTTCTCCCGCTCGCGTGGACGAGCTTGCGCGCGGGGTGGGGTTTTCTGCGGCCGGGGTGGCGGCGGTTCCGGAGCCGGAATCGGCGGAGGATGAGGAGGAGCGGCGCCGGTTCGAAGAGTGGGTCGGGGCGGGGCGTGCAGGCGAGATGCAGTACCTGCAGCGGCGCGACGAGGCGGGGCGGCTGCTGCGCTCGTCAGTGCGGGTGGTGTTTCCGTGGGCGCGGTCGGTGATGGTTTGCGCGGCGAACTACAACTCTGCGCAACCGCGATCGATCGATGCTGCTGGACCGAATGCAGGATGGATCGCACGGTATGCGTGGACGGGCCGGGGGCCTGAGGAGGGCCGGCGACCGGCGGATTATCACAAGGTGCTGCTGCGGCGTCTGAAGGCACTGCGTGCAGCAGCCACAGAAGAATTCGGGCCATTCGAGAGCCGGTGCTTTGTCGATACGGGTCCGGTGGTGGAGCGGGTGTACGCGCGCTATGCGGGGCTGGGGTGGACGGGGAAGAACACCTGTCTGCTGAACCAGAAGCTGGGGTCGTGGCTCTTCCTGGGGGTGATGGTGACTTCGCTGGAGGCCGGGGCGGCGAGCGCAGCACTGGCTCCCGACCGGTGCGGATCGTGCACGCGGTGCCTGGATGCCTGTCCGACGGGGGCGCTGACGGGGCCGCGGCAGATGGATGCCAGCCTCTGCATCTCGTATCTCACGATTGAAAAGCGGGGAGAGGTTCCGGAGGAGCTGCGCTCGGGGGTGGGGCGGCAGGTCTTTGGGTGCGACATTTGCCAGGACGTTTGCCCGTGGAACCGGAGGGCGCCGATCGCAGCGGATCCGGAGCTGGCGGCGCGGGGGGAGCTGGTGAATCCGGCGCTGGAGTGGCTGGCGGGGATGGAGGAAGGGGACTTCGAGCGCTGGTTTAACGGATCGCCGGTGCGCCGGGCGAAGTTCTCCGGCTTCCGGCGCAATGTGGCGATTGCGATGGGCAACAGCGGGCAGACGCAGTTTCTCCCCACCCTGGAAAGGTGGGCGAAGGACGAGGACCCGGTTCTTGCGGAGACAGCCGACTGGGCCATCAGGAAGCTGAGGATGGCAGGCGAGCGGGAATCTCAACAGCCGGAACCATGACAGACTGGCCCCTCGAAATTACAGGAACAGGGGACAGAGAATGCAGCAGGAAACCCGTGTGCGGCATGCCGGTGGGGGCCGGGAGCCGCACACCTGGGTTGCTTAAGCGTTGGCGCGCACCACGTTGGCTGCGCTGAGCCCCTTGGGACCCTGCTGGCATTCGAACTCGACCGCCTCACCCTCGTTCAGCGTCCGGTAGCCCGAATCCTGAATCGCCGAAAAGTGCACGAAGACATCCTCGCCGCTCGATCGCTGAATGAACCCGTACCCTTTCGCACCGTTGAACCACTTGACCACACCTTGCTCTTTCACTGGGACTCCTTCATGTGTTTGCGTCATCTCTTGTTCTTGCCTCCGAATCCTCCCGGCCCCGGGCCATTACGTGAATAATGAGCCCCAGAGACACCAAAAGCTGCCATAAGCCGCCGGTAAGGGCGGTTTCGGGCAGCTCAGTCGGTTGCCGGGCAGTCGCAGAGACAGCTATGCAGGTACATCAAACAACTGGCCTTCCGAATCCGATTCGCTTCCTGGGAACGAGAATCGTGCTCCTGTTATGGCAGGATTCTTTCGCGAAATCAAGAAAAATTTTATGGATGCAGCCGGGATTTTGGGGGGAGTTACGGAAGTAGCCGGAACTTTGGTGATGCGCGGTGGGCTGCATGGCACGGTACGAAAGGGTCAGAGGCGCTCTGCTACGATTTTGGCAGGTTTCCATGCCCCCAAAAGGTGAACTGGAGGCGTTGCCGGCGGGCAGCGTCCTGCCGAAGAGCCCGCAGCCCCCCGCTCCGTCGCGCGGGCGGGGATGGTGGGCGGTTCTGGCCACCCTGGGCCGGTACCTGGCGCAGACGGAAGTCCACACCTACGCCTTCAGCGTGGCGGCCAACGCGATCCTGTCGCTGTTCCCGTTCATCGTGATGATGTTCACGGTGGCGCGGCAGGTCTTCCACTCCACGACGATGGTGACGGTGATTGGGGGGATGCTGCACGATCTGCTGCCCTCGAACCAGGACTTTGTAGTGCGGAACATGAGCCTGCTGGTGCACCCGGCGGGCAGCGTGCAGCTGGCGTCGGTGGTGATGCTGCTGATCTCGTCGACGGGCGTGTTTCTGCCGCTGGAGGTAGCGCTGAACCGGGTGTGGGGTGAGACGAAGAACCGCTCTTACGTGATGAACCAGGCGGTTTCGCTCGGCCTCGCGGGGATCATCGGGCTGCTGGTGATGGTGGCGGTGTGCGCGGCGACGGTGCAGACGGGGCTGCTGACAATCCTGTTCTTCGGGCATACGGAGAACGTGGTGTATGGGTTCATCCACCACCTGTTTCTGCAGATCGCCGTGGCGTTCATGAGCGTGGGGATGTTCTTCTTCATCTACTGGGTGCTGCCCAACCGCAAGCTGCCGGTGCGGGCGGTTTTGCCGACGGCGATTCTGACGGGGCTGTTGTGGGACTTTGGGCGGCTGCTGTACATCTGGGTGCTGCCGCACATGGATCTGCACTCGGTGTACGGGCCGTTTGAAGTATCGGTGGGGCTGATGATCTGGGCTTATTTGACAGGGCTGCTGCTGCTGGGGGGCGCGCAGTACTCCGCGACGCGGCACGCTCTGCGGCTGGCGCGGGAGGCGGATGTGGAGGCGGCGCGGAAGGCGGGGGAGAAGGAGAACGAGACTTCCGTGTAGCCGGTGACCCGGCAAAAGTGAACCTCGACAGCCCTCCTTGTTTGCGGAGTCAGCCAGACTTCAGCCACGAGGATGGGGCACCCGGGGGTATCTCCGTGTGGAAAGTGGGAAATGCAGGTCCATTCGACTCGCGGCTGAATTGATTGTTGCGCGAAAGGCACGCGCAACGAGTGCGGAAGGCTCGCTCAGGATGACACGGTTTGTTTGCTGGGTGAGATTTGAGCGGATGCTGGCGGGCTTGCGAACGCCGGCTTGGGACTCGCCCTGACGGCCGTTTGTCCCGCACAGGGGATTCTCGCCGTCTTTGTTACTGCGGCCGGTGGCCGAGTTTGTAGACGATGCCGACGGAGCCGGCGAATTCGTTTTGCCACGGGTAGCCGTATTTGGTGGGCTGCCAGTCAGGGACGAGGCGCACGGCGAGACGGGGGCCGAGGTTGTAGTCCACGGAGGGGCCGACGGCGAGGCCCATGGCCAGCTTGTCGTTGTAGATATCGACGTACTGCGGCTGGACGCCGGAGGGGAAGCCATCGCTGAACTTGCCATAGGCCGCGCCGATGAGGAAGTGCATGCCGACGACAAAGTGGGGATGCATCATCAGGCGCGTGTTCGGTCCGAAGAGAAAGAGATGCTCGGACATGGGGGCGGTGGGCGGGACGCCATAGGCGTTGGCAGGAATGTCCATGGTGCCGTACTCGCCGCGGGCGTTGACTTCGATGCCGAAGCGGGTGCGCATCCAGACGGTGCCGTCGGCCTGCCAGCCCAGCAGGTTGATGGCGTGGACCTCGCGGCCGGGGCTGGGATTGAAGTGGGCGTACTGGGCTCCGCCGTAAACGTCCAGGCGCTCGGCGTACTGCGGCGTCTCTTCTTCGGGAGCCGTGGCCGTGACCTGTGCATGCAGGCAAGCCTGCGCCATGAAACCAGCGCTCAAAATGGCGAGCGCGCCCAGACGAAACATCACGGCTTTCACGCGATCCGGAACCTCAAACAGTAGGGATGGCAAGCTTCAAGATTATCACCCTGGGGGC
>DASXFH010000005.1:0-18231 GCA_036489655.1 Acidobacteriaceae bacterium
GAAAATCAACCCGACATTCGAGCCGGTGGTCAATAACGCAACCGTGTCGGGGATTGAAGTCCTTGACGAATCGCAATAGCGGCCGGCGACTCAGGGCACAGGCCCGTCCCGCAGGCAGGCCCGCTGGGCTACTGTGGAACGCTGGTGCTCACGGAGCTGGGCTGCTGCCGCAGGGTCAGCACCTGATCGACCCAGGGAATGATCTGTACCGGTCCTTCCATGCCATCGACATCGATCGCGGGCAGAATATGGTGCCAGGTCCCGACCGCCCGCCGATTGGCTTCTGTATTGGTGACAACGATCCTGATCTGGTTGGTTCCCGGTTGAACGAATTTCGTGATGTCCAGTCTGTAGGGGCTCCACACCAGCGTGCCCGCGCTTGCGCCATTGATGTAGACCTCGGCCACTGAGCTCACCCTGCCCAGATCGAGCATCAGCGGCTGACCGCGAAACCTGTCCGGGAGCGTGAAGGTCTTCGTATAGACAGCGGTTCCGGAGAAATTCGCCAGGCCGGTCCCGGTCCACGACTGAAGAGAAAGTGGCGTAGGGCCCGTTACAAACACGAGCGGCGCAACAAGCGGATTGTCCTGAGGGGCGACAACAGCCAGCGTATTCCCTTCCCCGTGCAGCATTGTATGAATGTCAATGGGAGCATCGCCATGAACCTGTAGCCTCTCACCATTCAGCATCATGCGAAAGCGGCCCGGCAGGGAGGGGGGGACAACGGCCACGCACCCTGGCGGAACGGCGATGCGATACCAGCGCAGCGGGGAATTCCCATCACGAGCTGGTTTTATGTCGTGGGGCGCAGTGGCGGCAACAACGTCGGCAAGAGCACCTCCCTGAGGATTCGCGACACGAAATGTGAAACCGAAAAAGCCGCTGGCCGTGCCTCGGGCTTTTCCCACCTTGACCAGAACTTCGTTCCATCCCTGATGAAGATCGACCGGGATGCGATCGGCCCATTGATCGTTCAACTCGTACCAAAAGGGCGTCCGCAGTTGGCCGTAGACCTCGTGATGGTTGAGCCATATGCGAGCCCAGTTATCCGCGGCGACAATGAACTGAGCATGCTGTTCGGTTGGGGAGTAGAGATAGGTATGCGCGTAGCTGGCAATCCAGTTCAGTCCGTCAGTCAACTCGGCGGGATTGAAATTGACGATGTAACCCGAGTCCGACGACCGGCCACCTTCCGTCTTCATCCGGATGTCCCAGTCGTCGAGCGCAAGATGAGGCTCATTGCCGTCATAGGGTTCCCACGCGACCGGCCCATTGACGCCCTTATATTTCTTTTGCGGGTCGAACTCCTCTTCCGGTGGCCAGGCTTTAGCAAAACCATCGTTGTCCTTGTTGGGAAAGGGGCCGATCAGCTCCCACTGCCGGACAGTCGTCTGTTCTTCACTGAGCCATGTCTCGGGCCAGGCGCTGTCGTCGAAATCCGGCGCCGCCCAGCCCCTGCTCTCCCCGGTTGTTCCGAGCGCCACCTTCGACCGCGCATAGGGTACAGAGATTCGCGCCGGCTGAGGGTGAAACTCCCACGATCCCTGCAGCACGAAGGGCCGCAGGGGGCTCCCGGACGTTGCCGCGCGGTAAACCTTCGCGCCGTCGCGAAGCGCTACAAAAACGCCGCCGGGACTGGCCGGAGTTATCACATGCAAGCTGAGAGCATCGTCGTGACGCGATACCGGGCCGATTGCGTCAGCATTGGTGGCCTCCAGCGCCACTCCCTGCGCCGCGTCGGTCAACGGCCGGAAGACGACGTAGAAACCGTCCCACGGTGCCAGGTTCAGACGCACATCGGTTCCTGAGGCATCATTTGTATAGAAGAGCGGCTCTCGCTCACCGGTAAGAGCGTCCCATTTTTCAGGCACACCCCTCACCGAAAAATGCACCTCGTTGATGCGCCTGCGGCTGGAGTCGTTAGCCACCCAGTAGTATTCGACCTGCTGTCGAACGCGGTGCTCGAAGAGGAGGTGCTGCGCCGGTCCGAAGGTGACGCGTACATCCTTCGGGATATGGGCGTCGAGCGTTGAAATAAGTGTATCCACTGAATCGGTGACATAGAAGGAATGGCCGTCGTCCCACTCCGCCACCGTCTGGCCTGCAGTTTTGCCGTCCGCTGCCTGCTCGCCAAATATCGATTGAATCCCCGCCGTGATTTGGACATCATCGCCTCCTGCTTCGGGCGAAGCGGTCGGCAGGAGACGAATGCCGAGAATAATGCCCCCCGCTCGATGGAACTCCAGTAATTTGCCGAGTGTAGCCCTGCTGAGAGTGCTGATGGGCGGCAGAACGATGGCGCGAAAGCGCTGCGGCCCAATGACCAGCTCGTCCCCCTCAACGCGCGCAGCCTGAAGATATCGATCGTCAGCGATGTTGTAGTCCCAGTGGTGGCTGGTGAGCTGCAGGATGATACGCGTGTAGTAGTCGTTGATCAGAACTGTCTGGTTCTTCCAGGTAACAGGCTTGCCGATCTGCTGATAATCCGCGGCTCCGGAGAAGAGCGGAGCGGTGTCTGCCCACATCGTGGTGATGGGGTAATACAGCAGCAGGTTCACAACGTGGCGGCTGTCCGCATTCATGAAGCTGAGGCGCCGTGTGTAGTCGGCATAGGTGTGAAAGGAAGGCCAGAAAGGCTGATGGAGCCAGTCGGGGGGATAGTTGGCCCGCTCTGAATCGTAGTCAAAGGCATGCGGGATGAAGAGATTCACGCCCGACGCTGCAATCCCGTTCGTTGCCTCGCGCATCTTTTCCAGATCGAGGTACGAGTCGGTGCCCTGCACGCCCTGGTTTTCGCACGCAAATCGGCGGCCCTCGAAATCGGCTACGGACTGCGCAACCTTGAAGTTCAGCGGTTGCCGGCCGAAATCGACCAGGGAGTCAACCCCGACTGGATTGAGCCCGCGCTCGACCGTAAACAGGCTGCCCTCCAGTGCCGCGGCCCACTGCAGGCTCTCCTCCCATGCGTGGCCGGTGCGGTGAAGCCCCAGGGACTCAGCAGATTTGGTGATGCCCTCCCAAAAAGATTGGCCATACAAGGCCGTAACAGTCGCAAGGTAGTCATTGCGGACTTTGGGAGTAAGTTCGCCGCCGTTGTAGATCAGCAGCGGCAGCATACGGCGCAGATCATAGCCGGCGCGCTCCTGAAATGCGGCAAACAGCTTTGGCGTCCAGGCGATGCGATACCCATAGTCTCCTTCGTGATCGGAGAAAGCGTAGCGCAGCGTGTTGCCGAAGTAAGAGGCGAATCGGCGGTGGTACTCGCCATACACCAGATGAAAAAACAAGCTCGTAGCTTCGGGATTCATCAGGTCGACGAAGCCCCCGTCGAACCCCATGGCCGGCCTGAGACTGAACTCCACGATGATCCACTGACCCGCAGGTGCTGACCAGTTGACCTCGTGTTCACCGTTGCCGGAGGCGAGCAGCGTGAGACTGGCGCCGTCAATCCGGTCGTTGTCGAGCCAGCGGGCAGCGACCACTGCCTGGGTGCCGGGATCGACGGGCAATTTGACCATCTGCGGACCCGTTACCCTCCTGGTTTCGTACGCGAGGGTCTGCATCCGCAAATCCGGGCGCCGCGCCAGCACTTCGCTTTGGTGGCTCCCGGTCCTCCACACGTTGCGTGCTTCGCCGCTCGGCCAGTCGTACTCGTCGACGATATTGAATTCAAAACCCGAATTCCTGGCCTGCTGGAGTCCGGCCCCGATCGCGTCAAACCACGCGTTTGAGAGGTATGGAGTCTCCAGCCCGTCGCGGCCATGAACGAAGGCGCCGTACACGTGCTGCGCGACCATGTCGCGGATCTCCTGACGAATGACCGGCGCCTTCATCTCCCCGTTCCAGAACCAGAAGGGCATCGGAGAGAAATCCCTGGGCGGATTGAGGAACTCCCGATGCAGTGCGTCGGCCGGACTCAGTGTCTGCGCCGGGAGCGACACCGCGGCGAAAATGAGCAGGAGGGCTCGGCAGCATGTACGCAACACTCGTGTCATCTTTCCCGACCTGATCAATGAGCAGACTCCTGCACCGGATAAACGGGCAGATGTGGATTCACTGGGCAAACCGCAATCAGGGCCTTAAAAAAATACCTTCGCAGCAAACTCCAGAATTCTGGGGTCACCCGCGTTATCGACCTGCCCGAAGCTGCCATCGCCAAGTCCGGTGTCAACACTGTTGAAGTTGGGGTGATTGAGCGCGTTGAATGCCTCGGCGCGCAGCTGCCAGCTGAGCCGGTCATAGATCGGGAAGGTCTTGTACAGCGACACGTTCACCGAAGTGTATCCGGGCCCGCGAATCGATCCGTTACTCGCATTCCCGTAGGCGCCATAGTTCGGCGCCGAGAATGCGGCCGTGTTAAACCACTCGCTGAGCTTGCCGACCTTTTGATCCGGTCCGGTTACATTCGGCCGGCTGGCCAGACCGCCCGTGGGGGTGGAAAGAAACGGGCTGAGAGCATAACCGCTCTGGTGCAGAATGAGTCCCTGCAGACTCCAGTGCGCCAGCGTCTCCTGCAACAGTTTGTTGGCGTTGGCGGCAAATGGGATGGGATAAACCCACGTGGCAGTGATGTTGTTGCGAAAGTCATAGGACGGAGGGCCATACTCCGCCGCCCAGTCACGCGGATTCTGGGCGCCTGCGGACTGAGAGGTCGCCGAGCCGGAGCCGTGGCCCCCGATCGTCGTGAGGGTCTTGCTGAGCGTGTAAGCGACCGTGAGTTCCGACGCTCCGGCGCGATAATCCAGCGAGGTCTGCAGCGAATTGTAATTGCCTGTTCCCTCGTCGTACTGGTAATTGATGGTGCTGTAACCGAGGTAGGGCCGCGTGTAATTAGGCGATACCGAACCGCCGTTGATGCAGGGATCGAACTGATAGGACGCAGCCGCCGGCTGGCCAGGAGACAGGCAACCCGGGACCGAGGGCGCAGAGACGGGCACAGGCCAGTTGATGTCGTTCCCGCCGCCCACTCCCGTTGTAAGGTGCCGCGACTGGCTTCCCGCATACGCGGCTGTCGCGACCATGTTCGACCGTATCTGGCCCTCCAGGCTCAGGCTGTAGGACTGGATCTGCGCCGGCCTGAAGGAAAACGGGGAGTCGTTGAGCGACTCCGGTGTGGGCGCCACAGACGAACCTCCCGCCGTTCCGTTGTCGAGCAGGCTGTTCAGAATTTGCGCGGAGCTGTTGAACGGAGGATTGCTGCCGTAGGCGTAGTAGATCTGGGCGACGGGAATTCTGGAGTAGCCGATCCCATATCCGCCGCGAATCGATGCCTTGCCGTCGCCAAAAATATCGTAGGCAAAGCCCACCCGAGGTCCGAAGTTCGTTTTAACCGGGATGAAGAAGCCGCTGGGGGTTCCGTTCTTCCCGGCGAATACGATCCCATTGAGCATGTTTGCCGGTTGATTATCAGCGGTCAATGGCTGATTCTGTGCGTTGACGTTGAAAGAGCCGTCTGGATTCACCGCCGGAGCCTCCGACGCATTGTAGAGCGCCGGATTGAAGCCGCTCACCTGGTCTCCGCTCACTGTATCGCTGGAAAAGTAGACCCAGCGAAGCCCGAGGTTCAGAACCAGCCGCGGATCGACGCGCCAGTCATCCTGGGCATAGGCCTCACCCTGCCGGTAATGGAAGTAGCCCTCTCGCTCCGTGCTGTCCTGGGAGTAGCTGGAATTAAGACCCAGCATGTAATCCGCTGCCGGGTCGCCCGTATGGGTGCCGCTGAAGTTGAACGTTCCCTGCGGATTCGTGAAGACCGTCTGACGCTTGATGCCGAACATGTACAGCGCACCCAGCTGCAGCACGTGGCGGCCATGCACCCAGCTCACATCGTCGGATACGAGCCCCTCCCCGTCGGAAGCCGAAATAGGCTGTGATCCTACTCCGTTGCCTGACCAGCCCTCCGCGATATTGATGGTGGGAATTCGATTCAGGCTCGGAGCGTTGGGAAATGACTGCACAATCGTCAGGCCGCTGGGCAGAGTGCCCGACCCCTGACTGAGGAGAATGTGGGGCCGGTCATCCGTCTCGGCCACCCCCGCGATGTTCATCAGCCTGGGCGTGATCTGCGACTGAACGCGAAGCAGGATATTCGACCCGGTCGTGTAATAGGCGTCGCGGATTGTGGTGTAGGGCGTTCCCGTCCAGCCGTCGTTCGGAAACCGGTTAAGAACTGGTTCGTACATCACCCGGCCGGTGAGCTGGTTGTTCTGATTAATCTGATGATCGACGCGGAACTGATAGTCGAGGGACGTGGTCACGCCGGGATTTTCATTGATGTAATTGTTAAACCCTCCGGCGGCATTGTTCGGAAGGGGAACATCGGCATTCAGCAGCCCCACTGCCACCGGGTCCAGGCATGCCGGATTGATCGTCGTGGGACTGGAAACGCAGTTCGTGCGGCCCTCGGAGGCCAGCAGCGCCTGACTGTGCGCGTCCAGCGTGAGCCCCCCGGCCGGAAGTGTCGGACTGGCGGCGAAGTTGCCGTTGCGCATGGCCTGGGTGAAGACAGCGCCGCGGATTACTGATGCAGAGACGATCTTCTGCCACTCGTTAGCCGCGAAAAAGTACGTCTTTTTCGTGCGGTGCGTGTTGTACAGCCCGGGGATGATCACCGGCCCGCCCAGTGTGTATCCATAGATATTCTGGTGGAGCGCGGGTGTGCTGGTGGAGAAATAGTTGTCCGCGTCGAAGATGTTGTTGCGCAGATAATCCCAGGCGCTCCCGTGAAATGTATCCGTGCCGCTCTTCGTGATCACCACCACCTGGCCGGAGCCGGCGAACCCGTACTTCGCGCTGTAGTTGTCTTTCAGCACTGAAAATTCCGCAATGCCGTCCACCACCGGGAGAATGTTGATGTTTGCGAGGTTGCCCGAGTTCATGTCGTAGATGCCGTCGATCGTGTAGGTCGTATATTCGACCGAACTCCCGTTCACAATCAGAGTGGTCACCCCCTCCAGTCCCCCGGTTCCGAGAGCGTCGGCGGCGTTGGTGCTGGCTACGCCCGGAATGGCAATGGCGAGCGTCTGGAAGTTCCTTCCGTTGAGCATCAGGTTGTCGATCTGCGCGCTGGTGATAGTGCCGCCGCTCTCCGAGCTCTCCGTATTGACCTGCTCAGCGTTAGCCGACACCGTCACCTGCGTGGACGCGCTACCCACCTGCAGCACCACGTTGCTGGCTCGGCGCTGACCGGGGTCAATCTGCAGTCCCTGAATAATGCTCTGCCGAAATCCCTCCTTGCCCACTTCCACCTTATAAACCCCGACCGCCAGCCCCTCCTGCGAATAGAAGCCCTCTTTATTCGTGGCCTCTTTCCAGGACGCGCCGGTCGCCTGGTTGGTGATGGTCACCTGAGCGTCAGGGATGACGGCGCCACTCGGATCGGTGACCACCCCGGACAGAGAACCGGCGCCCGCCTGTGCGCTGAGGCTGGGCCCAACCGCGGTTGTCAGACCGAAGAGCACCATCAACAGCAGAATCCTGCACAGCTGAACTTGTCTCACTGACACGACCTCCCATTCGCATGCTGAATCGAGCACTCGAAGTGGCTGCTCTGATGGATCGCATGAGGCCCCAGCCGAGCCGCCGCTGACAATTGGGAAAATCGCGTTTTTGATGAATTGCGCATATCGCAAGACATCCGATATGCTTCGCATGCCCCGTTCCTGAATCTTCGCCAAATCCTGGGGCATGAGTCTTTCAAAACCAGGAGCCGCATGCGCCGATCCTCTTCCGGTCATTCTTCGTATCAGCTTGCAACCGTCTCCCGCGCTTGTCTGATTCTCCGGCACTTCGCGAACAGCGGTAAGCCTTTAAGTCTGGGCGATGTGGTGGAAAAAACCGGGCTGGAACGGACCATCGTTTTCAGAATTCTGCGAACGCTGGAAAAGGAAGGCCTGCTGCGACGCCCCGAAGGTCGACGCTATCTTTCAAATGTGCGGCTCCTCAGCGAGAAACGCTTCCGCATCGGCTATGCCTCGCAAAACAGCGATTCTTTCTCGAAGGCGGTGACCCAGGGACTTCGCTGGGCCGCGGCCCGCAGTCAGGTCGATCTGATCGAGGTGGAAAACCTTTACAACGCGAGAACCGCTTTGCGCAATGCGCAAAAACTGGCCGAGCAGAAGGTCGACCTGGCCATCGAGTTTCAGGTGTACGAGAGAATCGGCTCGCAGCTTTCAAAGATCTATGAGGCCGCTTCGATTCCGGTGATCGCCGTCGAGATTCCGCAGCCGGGCGCCGTCTTTTTCGGAATTGATAATTACAGCGTGGGCCAGCTGGCGGGCAGATCTCTGGCACGGGCGACCCAGGTTCATTGGCGCGGCAAGATCGACGAGTTGCTTATGCTGGATCTGGAGATGGCCGGCTCGCTCCCCCACCTTCGCATCTCGGGAGCGGAAACTGCGATTCGAAAATCGCTGTCCGGAGACTACCAGGTGGTTCGGCTCGATTCGCGGGGCGAAATGGAACGCTCCTTCGAACTGGTCCGCCGCCATATGCACCTGTCTCCAAAACGCAGGACGCTGATTTTTGGCGTCAACGATCTGGCCGTCCTCGGCGCCCTTCGCGCCTTCACCGAGGTGGGCCGCAGCGAGTATTGCCTGGCGCTCGGCGTTGGCGCCTTTCCTGAAGCTCGCCGGGAGTTGCGATTTCCGCAAACCAGAATGATCGGCTCTATCGCCACATTTCCCGAACGCTATGGAGACAATCTGATCCAGATTGCACTGGACCTTCTGCAGGGCAAGCCGGTCATGCCGGCGATCTACGCTCCCATCCAGCTCATCACACGCCAGAACATCGACAAGTTCTATCCACCTTCGCTGTTCGCGAACGCGGAACGCGCGGGATAGCGCCTGCCAATCTTAGCCCCCACTCACGCCTGGCACTGCGGAGACCCGGCCGAACTGCACGCCTCGCTGAAAGCGCCGCGCTGTATGCGGCCGCTGCCCCCTGATTGCGTTATCCGCAAAAGCGTTTCCGCCGCTGCTTTCTGGTTGTCTGATCAACCGCCGGTCGATATCTATTGTCCGGAAGATCTATTGTCCGGAAGCGAACAGTCCGAGGCTGCCGAATGAAGATTGCTGAAATCAGGCTCTATAAGATCAGATCGGGAAATACCGGCGAGAAAGGCGCTCGCTTCGGCGAATCGCAGTACTGGGGAGGCGGTTGGCAGACCGGGTCCCATATCGCGAACCCCATGTCCATCTACCCAAAGTACGCGCGCGTACGCACCCTCTGGATGGGCCCCGGTCAGGATCCCTACGCCATCGAGATTCTCACTGATGACGGCGCATACGGTTGTGCGGTCAACTATGGCGGCGGCGCCTATGCCTGCGCGGTGATCGAGCACCACTTCAAAAGATTCCTCATCGGCCAGGACCCATTCAACATCGAGCTCCTCTGGGATCAGATGTATCGCTCCACCATGCCCTATGGTCTGGGTGGAGTCACAGCCATGGCCATCAGCGGTGTGGATCTTGCTCTGTGGGACCTGATGGGCAGGACCCTCGGGCAGCCCGTTTATCGGCTGCTAGGAGGCCAGACCAAAGACACCGTTCCCTGCTACGTAACCACCCATCCCGATCTTGTCTCCCACTGGAAGGACAGCGGCTTTCTCGGTGTCAAGATCGCCGCGCCCTGGGGCACCGCGGACGGTCGCGCCGGGCTCAACAGCATGCAGCGCTGCCTCGAGGATTGCCGAAACGCCATCGGCGATGAAATGGAGCTGATGGTGGACTGCTATCTCTCCTGGGACATCGAGTTCGCATCCCGGCTTGCCCAGCGGGTTCGCGCCTGCGATGTGAAATGGTTCGAGGATCCGCTCCAGAACGGCTGGGCGGAGCACATGAATGCGGAACTGCGCACGCGCATCAATCCCGTCCAGGTCGCGATCGGCAATCTGGAATACGATGTGAAGGCCTTTGCCGCCATTCTGGCGGCGCGGGCGTGCGACGTGATTCAGCCGGAAATCCAGTGGTGCGGTGGCCTCACTGCGGTGCGCCGCATTGCGGCGATGGCTAAAGCCGCCGATGTGCCCGTGATTCCTCACGGCGCCGGCGTCTATAACTATCACTTCGTTCAGTCGAACCTCAACTCACCGTTCGCCGAGTATCTCTCGGTAGGAGATGGCACGAAGGTCCGGCCTGTCTTTGAAGCCATCCTCGGCGAGCCGCTTCCCGTCCATGGCCACGTACAACTGGGCAGCGCTCCGGGATTTGGCGTCGAACTGAATCGCGACCTCCTGGAAGCCGTCAGTTCCTGAGGAAAGAGGGTCGGCTGGTGCAGCGCAAGGTTAAGTGTGGGGTCATTGGGGCAGGTTGGTGGGCTACGTTCGCCCACATTCCAGCGTTGTTACAGCATCCCAATGCGGAACTCGTCGCGATTCAGACCGCCGACCTGCACGACGCTCGGAGAATCGTCACAGACTTTAACATTCCCCATGCTTACACCCGCACTGCGGACCTCCTGGCTCACGACGACATCGAGGCAGTGATCGTCAGCAGCAGCGCCCACCTCCACTACAGCGATGCTCACGCGGCCCTCAGCCTGGGAAAACATGTCCTCGTCGAGAAGCCGATGACCCTGACGGTGGCCGAAGCGGATGACCTCACTGGCCTGGCAGAGGAGCGCGGCACACAATTCCTCATCAGCTGCCCATGGCACTACACCTCCCATGCGCGCGAAGCCCGGCGGCTCATCCGGGATGGCGAGGTCGGCGAAGTGCGCATGATCAGCGTTCTCATGACCAACCCCATCAATGATCTGCTGCGCGGAAGAAGTACCGAACCCACCCATGGAACCCCCTACATGCATCCGCGCCAGGGCACCTACAGCGATCCGCGTATCGCCGGCGGCGGACAAATCTACACCCAGGTCTGCCACGCGGCGGCATACCTCACGTTCTTAACCGGCTCGCGACCCACTGAGGTATTTGCCCGTTTCCACGATGACGGCGAGGTTCTGGATATCTACGACGCCCTGAATCTGAAAATGGATAACGGCGCCGTCGTATGCCTGGCCAGCACCGGCGCCACCAGCCCGGTGCGCAGGGACTTCGAGGTGCGAATCTTCGGCACCAGGGGCATGATCTTCCTCGACCTGTGGCATGGAACCCTCGAGTTTGTGCCGCTGCAGGGCCCACCGCGCCCCTGTCCCCCGCTTGCGGAAGCCGACGTCTATCCGCACCAGGCGCCTGCGCAAAATCTGATTGATTCTATTCTGGATCCGATGCGCAATCAGGCTCCCGCCACCCTGGGTGTCACAGCCATGGAAGTAATCGAGGCCGCTTGCCGCTCCGCCGAAACCGGCAGGAATGTGCCGGTCTCCTCGCTCACCCGGCGGCGCCGATGAATACGCTGACCCTCCGCGGGATTACCTGGAACCACAGCAGAGCGTTCCCCCCTCTCGTAGCAACAGCCCAGCGATTCGAGGAACTGCATCCCGGCGTGCAGATCGAATGGAGAAAACGGACGCTGCACGAATTCGGACACCAGAGCCTTGCCACCCTGGCCCGCGATTTCGATCTCCT
The DNA here is from genome assembly GCA_036489655.1 of Acidobacteriaceae bacterium. Taxonomy (GTDB): domain Bacteria; phylum Acidobacteriota; class Terriglobia; order Terriglobales; family Acidobacteriaceae; genus Palsa-343. The sequence goes on from DASXFH010000005.1 coordinate 11,522, forward strand.
GGTGATCGATCATCCCATGTGCGGGGACGCAGAGGCGCAAGGCATCCTTACGAATCTGTTGCCTCTGCTGTCTCCTTCGGAGATCGACGATCAAAATGGCGACTCCATGGGATCCTCCTGGGCAAGCTATCTCTTTCACGACGGTCTTTATGCGTTGCCGATCGACGCGGCTGCGCCCGCAGCCAGCTTTCGCCCCGACCTGCTCGATCGGCATGAACTGCCGGAACCGCAGAGCTGGCGGGACGTGATCTCGCTGGCCCGGCGCGGCTGGGTGCGTATGCCGGGATTTCCCCCCGACCTTTTTCTGAATTTTCTCGGGCTTTGTGTCTCCCACGGATCCCCGGTGGCACAGACTCCCGACGAACTCGCGGACCACACAGTCGGTGCGGCCTGCCTCGAGATGCTGCGCGAAATCGCCGCCCTCATGCCCGATGACATCTTCCAGATGAACCCTCCCGCCCTGTATGAGTTGATGGCGGCGGAAGATACAGTGGCCTACTGCCCCTTTGCCTATACCTACAGCAACTACTCACGGCCGGGCTTCGGTGCCCGGCATCTTCGTTTCTCCGGCCTCGTTAGCCTCGATGATGGTACCCCCATGCGCAGCGTTCTCGGAGGTACAGGGATAGCGGTCTCAGCCAGCTGTAAAGAGCGTGCTCTCGCGCTGGAATACAGCCTCTTCGTATCCGGCCGAACCTGTCAGCAGACTCTCTATGGAGCGTGCGGCGGCCAGCCTGCACGCCGAAGCGCCTGGCTGGATCCCCGGCTCAACGCGCTCACTGATGACTTTTTTGTGCGTACGAGCAAAAGCGTTGAAACCGCCTGGGTCCGTCCCCGCTATCCGGGCTATGTCGGCCTGCAGGAAACCGGCGGTACGATGATCGCGGAGTTTTGCCGCGCCCATGAAAATCCAGAGGGTACGCTTGATCGTCTGGATGCCCTCTATCGCGCCAGTATCGAAGGAACCGCCGTATGATCAAATTCGCCTGCGCCGACTTTACCTTTCCTCTTATGGAACGACAGGCAGCCCTGCGACTCATCGGGCTGCTGGGCTTTAGCCACGTGGACGTGGGCCTTTTTGCCCGAAGCGATCATTTTTCTCCACTCGCATTGCAGGAGTCGCCCTCCAGTTATACCGCTCAGGTCATCCGGGACCTGCATGCCGCAGACCTTCGTGCCTCCGACGTGTTCCTCCAGATCGGCGTCGACCCGGCGGAGTGCTCGGCGAACGATCCGGACGCTCGCCGGCGACAGCTCAATCGCGACACTTTTCTGCGGTCCATCGAGTTCTGCGTCGCCCTGGGCTGCGGTCACCTGACCGGCCTCCCCGGCGTGCTTCACTCGCAGGCCTCGCGCGAACGCGATGTCGACGTGGCTGCGGAGGAAGCCCTCTGGCGCGTTGCCGCATGCGCAGGTGCCGGACTGCACTATGCCATCGAACCCCATGTCGGTTCTCTGTGTCCGGATGTGGCGACCACAACCGCATTCCTGAAGAGAGTTCCCGGGCTCACCCTCACCCTCGATTACGGACACTTTGTCATGGCAGGGGAGCCATCAGACCGGATCCACCCCCTGCTCCCCTCCGCTTCCCACATTCACGTGCGCGGAGGCGCGCCAGGACGGCTCCAGACATCGGTGAAGGAGAACACAATTGATTTTGCCGGAATGGCAGCCGGGCTTCAGTCCCTCGATTATCGCGGCTTCCTTGCCCTGGAGTATGTATGGATCGACTGGAACGGCTGTAACGGCACGGACAATGTCTCGGAGACTCTGCTGCTGCGTCGCGCCCTTGAATCGGCACTCCACTATGAAGTCAAATAAGGCGAGGCGCAAGCTGACAGAGGGCGGACAAATGAAGGTTGCGAGGCGGTCATGAATCAGATCGATCTGAAAAATCGACATGCAGTGGTGACTGGCGGCGCTCAGGGCATCGGCCTCTCGATTGCCACCCGCCTTCAGGCGTCGGGGGCAACCCTCTCCCTCTGGGACAATGACCGCGAGGTCCTTGCCTCCGCCCTCCACAAGCTGGAGAAAGCCGGCGCGGTAACAGCCGAGCAGGTCGACGTCTCCAGCCTCGCGTCCGTCGAAGATGCCATGGCCGCGACGATAAAGAAACACATGACGATTGACATCCTCGTCGCCAACGCGGGAATTGCGGGCCCGAACCACACCACCTGGGACTATCCCCCTGAAGAATGGGAGCGGGTGATCCGGGTTAACCTTTTAGGCGTCTATTACTGCTGCCGGGCGGTTCTTCCCCATATGCTGGAGCGGAACTACGGACGCATCGTTAACATCGCATCCATCGCGGGCAAGGAAGGAAATCCCAACGCCTCCGCCTACAGCGCGTCGAAGGCGGGTGTCATTGCTCTGACAAAATCTCTTGGCAAAGAGACTGCGAACAGAAATATCGCGGTCAACTGCGTAACCCCCGCCGCGGCCCGAACGCGCATCTTCGATCAAATGTCGAAGGAGCACATTCAATACATGCTGAGCAGGATTCCACGGGGCCGATTTCTGGAAGTGGATGAAGCCAGTGCCATGATCGCCTGGCTCGTGTCGGAGGAAAACTCATTCACAACAGCCGCGGTCTTTGATCTCAGCGGCGGCAGAGCAACGTACTAGAACGCAACGGCCCGGTGAATATCGGCGAAAGGATCGAATATGACCGCTGAGTCCTCGCTGACCAGGCGTTCCTTCCTGCAGCTTGCAAGTGCAAGCCTCAGCGCCGCCGCTCTGGGCCCCGGCTCAAATGCGGATGCGCAGGACGCCCGCGCCGAGAAGCAGGCGGTCGCCGCGCCGTCGCCGGCGTTTCGCATCTGCCCTGACTCGGAGCGTGCTCAGGCACCCATCCTCAGCTGGGATACGGAGCGCGGTGACAGAACACGATCGAACCTGCTTCGCCCCGGTCAGCCCCTTTGTCTGCGGGTGCGTATCCGTGGGGTTTGGCACAGCAGCTTCGACCTCCCTGCCCAGGTGAAGAACATCGGCCATGGCGGAATCGACTACGTTATTGCGGTGGCAAATCAAGCTGCCATTCGCTGGAGGATCGATCCGGAATCCGACCGCCTCCTGATGACCGTTGCTGCAAGCGGACCCGGGCGGCAGGCTCTCGAAGCGGTAGAAATACTGTTCCCCTTCGACCCCAAAGTGACTCCCACCACGATACTGCCGCAAAGCTGGTCCTCCGATGGCAAGGGCCTTCTGCCCGCTGTGCTCTCAGCGCCCGACTTTGGCCAGCTGCTGCTCGACGATCAGAATGCCGGCGTTCGCGCCCGTCTCGATGGCGACCGCGACAACCATACCGTGGACCTCACTCTCGAACTTCCCGGCGTGATTCAGGGCGCAGCTGTCTCGCTCGTGTTTACGCCCATCCTCCTCGCGCCTCCGCAGGGCATGACCGACACGGCCATGTGGCAGCAGGTGCGCCGCGGATGGTTTAACACCTGGCAGCCGAGCGCGCGATGGGGCGACCAGCAGCGTCCCTACAGCGCGCCAGTTGGCATTCTTTCCAACAATGTCATCAGCGATCCCGTCAGCTTCGCTCTGCCGTTCTACGCGGACCAGGCTCTCTGGACCCCTGAGATCGCCCCCGGCGTCTCCGTCATGGCACAGGTGCGCCGATCCATCGAGTGGTGGCTCGATCACCGCACCGATGCCAGCGGTGAGGTCATCGGCTACTGGGACTACCGGCATTTTCTCGATGCCAACCCAGGCATCATCAATTCTTCATGGGACTACGTCGAAGCTACCGGAGATCATGCATGGCTCAGCGACCGCATCGCGCAGCTGGAGCATCTATCCGCATTTCTCGAACAGCGTGATGTTGACGGAGACGGCATGGTCGAAGCCACCCAGAGCGGCAATGACAATACCCTCATCGAACCGGCCCGCTCCTCCTGCTGGTGGGATGCTCTGAACACCGGCTATAAGGACGGATACAGCAATGCCCTCATCTATCGAGCCTGGCGCTGTCTCGCCGACCTGGAAGCGAAGCTGGCCCGGAAAGAAAAGCAGGCACACTACACCCGGCTCGCAGAACGGCTGAAAGCGGTCTACCGCAAAACCCTCTACAACCCCTCGACGGGCTGGCTCGCCTGGTGGAAGAGCCAGGACGGTGCCCTCCATGACTACGCCACTCCCATTGTGAATGGAATGGCCATCTCCTTTGGCCTCGTCCATCCGGAAGAGGGGCGCAAAATTCTGTCGCGTCTCTACGCAAAGATGGAGTCGGCGGCCTTTTCACGATTTGATCTGGGGCTGCCCTGCACTCTTGAACCGGTTCGCCGCGCCGACTATCTGCAGCCCAGCGGCCTCGGTGTCCCTCACCGCGCCGACGGCACAGATACGTTTCAGATGTATATGAATGGCGGAATCTCCGCCGGTCACACTCTGCATTTCATTCTTGCCGGCTATGCGGTCGGCGAACCGCAGAAGGCGGATGCCCTGCTCCACGCCATGCTGACCCGCCAGGCAACGATTGGCTTTCAGGACGGAGTACAGAATGAAGCCAACAAGGGCATCGACTGGACGAACTGGACGGGAGCCCCAAAAGGATACGAAGGCTACCTCGCCGACGTATTCATGTTTCTGCAGGCGGCCGTGCTGCGAGAGCCGGCCCTTCGGGCAAGATTTTACAGGCCGCTACACTAGTCGGCGATCGCTTCCCCTGCACCCCGGCACAAACATCGGAACGCGATCGAGCGGGGCATCGAGGGTGAGCTCGGTATCTGAAGGAGATCGACGGGCGTTCCGGCCTCGATCGAAGCGTCGACTTCCGGCGGCAACTGCGGGGGCAACTCTTCCAGCCCTGTGCCGCGATTCCCTGTGTTTACAGGTCTCTCCGCACGCGTTTTCGATTCCCGATGGCGCTGCCAATCCTTCAACAGGCTTAGCGATGACACAGCGACCGCGCGAGTTATGCGTACGTCATAGAGCCTGTCGGCGCTGCGTTTGGGAGACGGCGAAGCCAGCCTTACCGTGCCAAAGTGCGGAACCGTTCGCCCACTACAGCCACTCGGCATGCAGCGCACGCACCCCCCTACGCCCCCGCCTTCTTCTCGATCTTCGCCCACGTGTCCTTCAGAGCCAGCGTCCGGTTGAATACCAGCCTCTCCCCGGTCGAATCCGAATCGAGGCAGAAGTATCCCACCCGCTCAAACTGGTACGGCGTGCCCACCTTCGCCTCGGCCAGTGAAGGCTCCAGCTTCGCATCCGCCACCACTTCCAGCGAGTTGGGGTTCAGATTGTCCAGAAAGCTCCCCCCTTCCGGCACGTCCAGCGGGTTGGGGTTCAAAAACAGCTTGTCGTACAGCCGCACCTCGGCGGAGATGGCATGCGCCGACGACACCCAGTGCATCGTCGACTTCACCTTCCTTCCATCCGGCGAGTTCCCGCCGCGGCTGGCTGGATCGTATCTGCCATGCACTTCCACCACGTTCCCGTCCGCATCCTTCACCACGCTGTGCGCGGTAACAAAATAGGCATTGCGCAGCCGCACTTCCCTGCCCGGCGACAGCCGATAATACTTCGGCGGCGGGACCTCGCGAAAATCCTCCCGCTCGATGTAGAGCTCACGCGAAAACGGCACCTGCCGCGTCCCGGCCATCGGATCCTCCGGGTTGTTCGCCACCTCCACGGACTCCGTCTCTCCCTCCGGGTAATTGTCAATCACCAGCTTCAGCGGCCGCAGCACCGCCATCCCGCGCGTCGCCCGCTGGTTCAGGTCATCGCGCTGAAGGTGCTCCAGCATCTCGAAATCGATAATGCCGTTGGTCCGCGTTGCCCCCAGTGAGGCCACAAACGCCCGAACTCCCTCCGGCGTAAATCCGCGTCTCCGAATCCCCGACAACGTCGGCATCCGCGGGTCGTCCCATCCGTTCACCCGGCCTTCCTGCACCAGTTGCAGCAGCTTGCGCTTTGACAGCAGCGTATAGGTCAAATTCAGCCGGTCGAACTCGATCTGCTGTGAAGGGAATATCCCAAGTTGCTCGATGAACCACCGGTACAGCGGCTGATGATCCGCAAACTCCAGCGTGCACATCGAGTGCGTCACGTTCTCAATCGAGTCCGACTGCCCGTGCGCGTAGTCGTACATCGGGTAGATGCACCACTCGTCGCCGGTTCGGTTGTGCGACGCATGCACAATGCGGTACATGATCGGGTCGCGCAGATTGATGTTCGGTGAGGCCATTTCGATCTTCGCCCGCAGAACGCGGCTCCCGTCCGCAAAGTCGCCGGCCTTCATCCGCCTGAACAGGTCCAGATTCTCCTCCACCGTGCGGTTACGATACGGGCTGTCCCTGCCCGGCTCCGTCAGCGTCCCGCGATACTGCCGGATCTCGTCTGCCGACAAGTCGTCCACATATGCGTTGCCCTTTTTGATCAGCTCTGTCGCCCACTCATAGAGCTGGCCGAAGTAATCCGACGCATAGCACAGCCGCTCCCACTCGAACCCCAGCCAGCGGACATCCTTCTGGATCGAATCGACGTACTCCTGCTCTTCCTTCTCGGGATTGGTGTCGTCGAAGCGCAGGTTCGTCTTGCCCCCGAACTCATCCGCCAACCCGAAGTCCAGGCAGATAGCTTTGGCATGGCCGATATGCAAATAGCCATTCGGCTCGGGTGGAAACCGCGTCTGCACCACCGCATCTCCAAACTTCTTCAGGCGCAGATCCTCCGCGATCGTGTCGCGAAGAAAATTCGGTGTG
>DASXFH010000041.1:0-7568 GCA_036489655.1 Acidobacteriaceae bacterium
GCGGTCCAGGTTCAGCGTGGAGCCGATTTCCTGTCCCACGCTGACCAGTGTCTGCAGAACTTCGATCTTGCGCTCCGCCTGCAGCAGCGATGAGTTGTGCAGCGCCTGGGCCGCCGACTCCGCCACCTGCGTCAGCACAAACAGGTCGTCATCGTCGAGGGGAGCATCGTCTTCCAGGCGGATCACTTCGAGAACGCCCACCAGGCTTTCGCCATCCATCAGCGGAACCGCGATCAGCGAACCGACGCGGAGTTCGCCGGCACTCGCATTACGCTGGAAGAGCGCGTCATCGTCTGCCTGGAGAAGCACCGCCTCTCCGGTCTCTCCCACTTGCCCGGCAATGCCGCCGGAACTCCCTGTCTGGCGCTCGCCCACCTGGGCTCCCGGGTCGTCACCTGCCTGCTGCATCAGCAGCAGGTCTTCCTGGTCCACCATCCACAGGTTCACAGCCGCAGCGTGAATCAGGTCGCCGACCTTCTCGCAGATGATGGGCAGCAGCGACTCCATCTCCAGGGTGGCGTTGAAAACCTTTTCAATGTCGTAGAGCTGGGTCAGCCGCATCACCGATGCCAGGCCGGCATTGCGCTCCACCGCATAGGCAAGGGCCCCGGCAAATGCCATGGCGGCGACGCCGGCCATCTCGGCAATCGGCTCGAGGATGTCCTCCCCCGGAGCAGCCGCAAAGCTCACAATCTCGATGCACCCCAGCAGTTGCTCGCCACGCAGCAGAGGCACATAGGTGAGCGCGGTGATGTTCTGCCGCACATCGAGGTGGGCAAAGTCCTCGCGGCTCAGCTCATCGATGCGGAACTGAAGGATGCCGCGCTCCTGCGCGACCGCGCCCAGCGTGCCGGATTCCAGGGGGATGGCCCCGCCGTCCACCGTGATTTCCCCGGCCGTGGCCCGAGCCGTCCAAACCGGCGTCTCTGGTTCCTCGATGGTGAAAACCACCACCGCGGAATCCGGAACCAGCTCCGCGACGCTGACAGCCACCCGCCGCGCGCGGGGGCCGATCTCCAGCTCCGACAGTAAAGCCGACGCCAACTCCGCGAATGAGAAAACCACTGCAGGGTGACTCAACCGCAAGGCTCCTTCCGGCCGGTTCCAGCGTGATGCGCAGGAGCAGCCTCACGCCTTCGAGAACTCGCGGTTGCGGGGATGGGCGAAGCCCGTGCTTCCGGGGATGAAGCTGCAACCCTCTCTGAGAGACTGCTGGCGGTATGGTATCCTGCCGCTGCTTTCGCGGTTAAGTTTTTTTCTCGGGCCGGGCACACTCGCCGGCTGCATTGTCCACGGTGGCCGTGGCCGTTTCGGCGCCTTGTCGGTTGGGTTGTAGTGCGCCTCCCGGCGGGTAGACCTGAAGGAGGAACAGCGCTTGAACTCGCTTGAGATCGGCGTCTTAAAGCATGGTGACGTCAGTGCGGTGACTCTGCGAGGAGCGCTCGTGCTCGGTCCGCCGCTGGACAGCCTGCGCCAGACGCTGGACAACCTGGCCGCCCATGGCGAGTTTCAGGTCGTTCTCGGTCTCGCGGAGGTCACGAAGCTCGACTCCAGCGGAATCGGCCTGCTGATCAAGGCGCTGCAGGGGTGCAAAGAAGCCGGCGGCTCGGTCAAGCTGGTGAATCCCGCCCGCGTGGTTGTGCAGACGCTCAGCATGTGCCGCCTGCTGCCGCTCTTCGAGGTCTTCGACGACGAAACGGCAGCTGTCGAATCCTTTGCCTGAGGCAACCGAGCGAGAGCGCTAACCGAAGAATCCCCTGCGGTTCCCTGCCCCTGCTGTCAGTCCAGCCTCACCAGCCAGGCTTCGCCCTCGCTCGGCTTCAAGTCGTGCGCGATGGCCACGGCGATCGCGCGGTCGTCGTTCTCCGGCCGGATGCGCACCCAGAACCCGGTCGGTCCCTGAAACTCGATGACGTTCGCGCGCGGATACTCGCGGTTCAGCTCTGCCTGGAGATGCTTCGCCGCGCCCGCGTGGCTGAACGCCCCGATCTGGACGCACCACCGGCCGCCCTCGTCCATAGGCTTCGGCGTGCTGAAGACGTCAATGCGCACATTGCCGATCCCGGGGCGCCACAGTCCTACAGCCTTCGCCGCGGCGAGGGAAAGATCGAGGATCCGCCCCGCGACAAACGGCCCGCGATCGGTAACCCGCATGACCGCGGACTGTCCCGTCTTCAGGTTCACCACCCGGATGAGCGATCCCATCGGCAGGGTCCGATGCGCTGCGGACAGCTGATTCTCGTTGTAGATTTCGCCGTTCGCGCCGGTCCGGTTGTGGTACGGCGGCCCGTACCAGCTGGCCACTCCGGTCTCGGTGAAGATGGGCTGGTGCGTCGCGGCGAACTGCTCATCGGCGCTCACCGTTGGAGCCGGCGCCGGTGCCGGTGTCTCCGGCCGCGCCGGGGGAACTTCGGACTCCACCGGAGCCGGTGCAGGAGGCGGCTGATAGACCAACTGCTTTTTGTGCGCGCAACCCGCGGCCAGCAGCACCATCAGGCTGCCGGTCGCGAACAAGGAAATCGTGCGGGGGAGAGAGAAAGAAGACACCATGTTGTCCAGGCTAGGCTCCGCCTCTGCGATCCAGATTATCGGCCAGCCGGCCCAGCTGCTCCGCGGCCACGCGCAGCGCCTTCGAGGAGTTCTGGCGCACCTCGGGCACCACTTTGTCGTTCAGGTAGGCGATCACCCGCTTCACGTCGTCCTCAATTCGATCGCTGCATCCGCCCAGGTGCTCATCCACCCTGCGCCCGAACTGCTCAAACCGTCCTGAATTGCCTGCGCTCATAACACCCCTGTTTCCTCTTCGTCCAGTATTGCGATGCCCTCGGGCGGGGTCAATCCCTTCCTTTTCCCGGACCGTATCGGAGCGAGTAACCCGGGAATCGCCCTTCCGCGATACATCCCCGGCATAGCAATCCTCATCCAGGATGAGGGACGCGTGAACTTCCTGCAATGGTTCCGGCCAACCGGCTCTTTATACCTGGGGCTAGTGCTTCTCTCTGCGCTTTTCCCCAGGGCATCCGCACAAGCCTCCGTATCTCTTCCGGAGGAACCGCGGCCTGTCGTATCCACCACCCTCCCAGCTGCGTCGGCCTGGTTGTTTGGCCAGTCTCTGCCGGCCAAAGCCTCGCCGCAAGCGGCCTCCTCGATCGAACACGCGCCGCGCGCCAAGCGCAAATGGGCTCAGTACATCGATCCCGGCGAGAAAGTCCCGCCGCTTTCCCCGGGCGACAAGATCCGCTTCTCTTTCCATCGTTCCCTGGTTCCCTCCGCGCTGATTCCGGACTTCGCCTCTGCCGGCTTTGGGCAGCTGACCGGAGGCAATCCCAAATACGGCGTGGACAGCGGAGCGTTTGGCGATCGCCTTGGCTTCGATGCGCTCCGGCAGGTTTCCTTCCGCTTCTTTGTCCTCGGCGCCTTCCCTGCCCTGGACCACACGGATCCGCGCTACCTGCGCAAGGCCTCCGGCAGCCGCAAAGGCCGCATTGGGTGGGCCGCCGAGCGCGCCTGGGTCACGCAGCGCGACTCCGGACGCCCCGGCTTCAACGACGCCAATATCCTCGGCCACCTTGCCGCCTCGTTTCTCACCATGGCCTACTACCCGGCACCCAGCGCCAACGGCCGCGTGGTGCTGGAAACCTTCCTCGTTTCCATTGCCGGAACGACCGGGAACAATGAGTTTCTTGAGTTCTGGCCGGATGTCATCAACGCCTGGCGAAATCACCGCGCCCACGTCCACGCCCGGCAGTCTCGAACGCCCTGACATGCGTGACCATGGAGAGCAAGGTGCCCAACAGACGCCCTGCGCCATGTCCATCTTGTCTGCCTGTCCTTCCCCGCGCCCTCGTCTTCCGCTCTGGTGCGGGGCCGTGCTCGTGCTTCTGGTCGCAAGCTCCGCGCATGCGCAGATGGTTCTTCCCGACGCGCCCGCGCCGCAGCCCACTCTCATTGTCAGCGCTTCGCTCGATGCCGATTCGGCCCTGCAGCAGACCTTCCCGCCGGAATCACAGCGGCCACGCGCCGGCCGCCGTCTGCCGGGTCTGCAGCCCAGCTATGTTCCCCCACCCCGCCCCTGCTCGGCTCGCGCCTGCAGCCGGTTCGCTCCCACTCGCAGTTGCTGCCAGGCTGGCGGCGAAGACTACGCTTTCTATCTCAGCGAAAACGCGTCCCCCGTTTACACACCGGCGAAACTCGCGGCACTTGCCTGGCATGGCGTTGCCGATCCCTTCAACCTGCTTACGATCGGCGGCACGTCTGCCATCTCCGTCGCCACCGACGCGCACTCACCCTACGGCCCGGGCTTCCATGGCTGGGCGCGGCTCAGCGGCGTCACCCTTACCGAAGACATGACCGGGGAGTTCGTCGGCACCTTCATGATTCCTTCCCTCGATCACCAGGACCCCCATTACCATCGCGAGCCCAACCTCTCGATCATGCGCCGGACCCTGCATTGCCTCATCCAGCCCTTCTGGACGGTGAGCGACAGCGGCCATCCCATGCCCAATTACTCCACCCTCGTCGGCTCCATCATCGAGGAAGCCGTCGACGTCACTTATGTGCCCTATCAGCGCATGGGGTGGGGTCCCGGCGCGGAGCGCATCGCGACGGGATGGGCTACTGCCCCGATCGGCAACTTCGTCACCGAGTTCGTCCCTGACGTCGCCCGCCACATCAACATCAACGTCGTCTTCGTCCAGCGCATCGTGGACCGCGTCGCGCTGGAAGAGGGCGGCGGTCCTGGCGCACCTTAGCCGTCGCACGCCGACTTCAGTTTTTTCTGAAGTAGCGCGGCTCTCGCCCCGGCAGCCAGGGATCGTAATGCGCCGCGAATTCCGCCCGCTGTTCTGTCGAAGGATGGCTGTAAGTCCAGAACTCCACCAGGGGATTCGGCGACGGATTATCCAGCCACACCAGCGCATCGCTGCAGAACGAGTGCACGGCGGTCGCCTGTGGATCGGGCACCAGCCCGTGAATCGCCTCCTGCCCATAGACGTCCGCATCATGCTCGATGCGGCGGCTGATGACGTTCCCCACCGGAGCGGCCAGGAATTCCAGCACCGTCGCCAGCAGCAGAACCACGCCCAGCGACGACCAGCTGCTTATAGCGTCGATCTCCCATGCCGCACCGCGCCGCCGCACCAGCCACCGCAGCAGCCCAAATCCCAGCAGATACGCCGCCAGGAATCCGATGGTCGAGAAGGCCAGCCCCCAGGGAACATGGTGCAGCACGTAATGTCCCTGCTCGTGCCCATAGGTGAACAGGATCTCGTTCGGCGACTCGATTTTCAGCGTCGTGTCCCACACCACGATCCGCTTCGAAGCGCCGAGTCCCGTTACATACGCGTTCGCTCCGGTCGCGCGCCGGCTCGCGTCCATGAGGAAAATTCGATCCGGAGGAATGTTCAGGCCACCCTTCGCTGCCACCTGTTCCAGACGCTCGACCAGCGCCGGATTGACCCTGGCCAGCGGCTCAAAGTGGTTGAACATGGGATCGATCACCAGCGGCGCCACAAACACCAGCAGCACTTCCACCGGAACCGTGAACACCCAGAACCACAGCCACCAGCGCCGCGGAGACCGCCGCATCAGCGCATACAGCACCGCCACAATCGCCGTTCCCATCACCAGCGTCAGGGCCGTCGATTTCGCCCAGTCCGCCCACCAGGCGCCCCACGCCTCAATCGACAGGCCGTACTTCAGGCCCACATGGTGCCCGATCAGCGCGAGCGGCACCTCAATCCCGGTCAGGATGAGAAGCCAGGCCGGCGCCACCATCAGCCCCTGCACCCACGGCCGGGATGACAGCCGCTCCGCGGCCCTGGCGATGGACCGGCCCGCCCGCAGCCGCACCAACAGCCACAAGGCGAAGATCACCCAGGCCGTTCCGCCAAAGTACAGTCCCGTTTCCCAGTGGCTGAGCGCGATCGCCTGCGCGAGCTTGTTTGCAGGCAGAGGACAGAGGCATTGCGCAGCGGCGATCAGCACCGCTTCACTGCGCGGCAGGCTAAAGATTGAACAGCTCCCGCAGCCGGCGCGTCTGCGCGCGGCTCACCGGAATCTCCGTCTGCTTCTTGTCTGCCATGCGCAGCTGATAGCTGCTCTTGAACCACGGCACCACTTCGCGAATGTGGTTGATGTTCACCAGATACGAGCGATGCGCCCGCCAGAAGACCGCCGGATCGAGCAAATCGAACAGCTCTTCCAGCGTGCGGCATTTCGACTGCCCCTCGAACGACGGCGTCACCGCCGTGATCACACCCTCGTCAATCGAGGCGAAACAGATGTCCTTCTGATCCACCAGCAGCAGCCGGCCGCCGGCGGCCTGCAGCACGATCTTCCCGCTGTGCGGCTTCGGCGCCTGGTGCTGCTCGATCAGCTTCAGCAGCGTGTCTACCCGCAGATCGCCGCTGCCCAGCCGCGTGTCGCTGCTCTGCCCGGATTCCTGGCGCCGCTGCCGTGCTCGTTCGACGGCCTGCAGCAGCCGGGTGCGGTCGAACGGCTTCAGCAGGTAATCGATAGCGTTCACGTCGAAGGCCCGCACCGCATACTGATCGAATGCCGTGGCAAAGATGATCTGCGGCAGTTGCTCGCCATCGGCCAGTTCCAGCAGCTTCTTCAGTACCGCGAAACCGTCCAGCCCCGGCATCTGCACATCCAGAAAAACCACGTCGGGGTGATGCTCGCGGATCAGCTTCACGGCTTCTACACCGTTCTTGCCCTCGGCCAGCACATCCACGTCGCCAGCCGTCGTCAGAAGATACTTCAACTCTTCGCGCGACAGCTCCTCATCGTCGACAATAACAGCGGTTATGGACATAAAAGTGCCTGCGGCCACTCCAAGGCTACAGGGTAGCGGCTACGGGGTACAAGCTGTGTCTTACTCCGCAAACGCGTGCAGACGCGCCGGAGGATGGTCTTCGGCCAGATGATGCCCGCAATAGACGCAGTGCAGATCCGTAATCCGCGCTGTGCGATGGCAGTTGCCGCAGCAGGGCGCCACCTGATAGGCGCACTGGGGACAGAAGTGGTAATCGCTCTCGATCCGCGTCCCGCACGCCGGGCACTGCGAGAGAATCGGCTGTCTCAACAGGAAATACAACACAGCGCCAATCCCACTGGGAATCACCACACACACAATCGTCCAGATCGCCGTGCTCATCCCGCGGCGCGGTGAATCCCGGCTGATATAACCCACCATCAGCATGTACAGCGCCGCCAGCGCCCCGATGCTGATATCGAAATAAAAACGGAACCAGAACGGCAGGTTAGGAGGATGCCGCCGATGCGCCGGCACCACCACCCACATCACCCACTCCATGGCTGTGAACGCCAGCACCGCCGCCGCGATCGACCACAGCGGAATGAGCTTCAGTTCACCGGAAAAGCCATCGGACTTTTCGTTCTCGTTCTGTTCGATCTGATTTTCCATGCAACGATCCTGAGCTTTGTCGCCTATCTCTGCTCATCGCGGAGACGCCGTCCCCGCCAGCTCACCAGCAACACCGCAAAGATCGCTGACAGCAGCACCACCGTCAGGGTCAGCAGCATCACCGGCATATCGAAGAACG
>DASXFH010000004.1:0-14846 GCA_036489655.1 Acidobacteriaceae bacterium
CGATGGCGGTGTTCAACGTGGAGACGATGCAGGAGCATCTGGAGAGCGCGCTGTTTCTGCCGCGGCTGGCGGGGACGCTGTTCGGAATCTTCGGGGTGCTGGGGCTGGTGCTGGCGGGGGTGGGGCTGTATGGGGTGGTCAGCTATTCGGTGGGACGGAGGACGCGGGAGATTGGGATCCGGATCGCGGTGGGGGCGACGCGCGGCTCGGTGGAGGGGCTGATCGTGCGGCAGGGGATGGTGCTGACGGGGATTGCGGTGGCGCTGGGGCTGGGGGCGGCGTGGATGACGGCGCGGTTCTGCGCGAGTTTTCTGTATGGGATGAGCGCGCACGATCCGGTGACGTTTGCGGTGGCGCCGCTGTTTCTGAGCGGAGTGGCGCTGGCGGCGTGTGCGATTCCTGCGCGGCGGGCTGCGCGCGTCGATCCGGTGACGGCTTTGCGGCGGGAGTAGGGGCCGTGTGAAATCTGAAAGTATTCGAATCCGAACTACATGCATATACATCTATCTCTCCATGAATGGAAATGCGATTCCTCCGCTGCCCTGCCTGTGCGCCAGTTTTCGGCGGTCGTCGCGGGCTCTGAGCCAGCTGTATGACGAGGCGATGCGGCCGCTGGGAATGCGGGGCACGCAGTTCACGATGCTGCAGGCGCTGTCGCTGACGGGAGAGATCACCCAGGGGGATCTGGGAGAAATTCTGGCCATGGACAGCACGACGCTGACGCGGACGCTGGAGATTCCGGGGCGGCGTGGGTGGATCGCGAAGCGGCAGGGGAAGGACCGGCGCGAGCGGTGGCTGCGTCTGACTCCGGCTGGACAAAAGCAATTCAACGCCGCGGTGCCGGCCTGGCAGAAGGTGCAGGAGCGGCTGCGGCGGCAACTGGGCCATGAACGGTGGCAGGCGCTTCTGGAACTGACGCGGGAAGTGACCGAGGCCGCAATCGAATAAGGAGAAGGATATGACACGCTATGCAAAGCTGAGTTCCTGGCTGATTGGCGCGTGGTTCGTCGTGGCCCTCGCGCTTTCGGCCCTGCATGTTCTCGACAACGGCCCGAACCGGCCGCCTCTGCCGCTGGGTCTGGCGGTGCTGACGCCGGTGGCCATTTTCCTGGTGTGGTTTGCCGGTTCGGCGGGATTCCGCGCGTTCGTGCTGTCGCTGAGCCCGCGGACGCTGACGCTGGTGCAGAGCTGGCGGACGGCGGGCTTCGCGTTTGTATGTCTGGCGGCGTATCACATTCTGCCGAACGGGTTCGCGCTGCCGACGGGGTATGGCGATATGGCGATCGGGCTGACGGCTCCGGTGGCGGCGCTGGTGCTGTCGCGGGCGGAGCATCGCGGGAGTTTTCTGCTGTGGCAGGCGCTGGGGATGCTGGACCTGGTGACGGCGCTGTCGCTGGGCACGCTTTCGGGCGTCATCAACCCGCACGGACTTCCGATGAGCCCGATCCTGGTTCTGCCGCTGAGCCTGATTCCGGGGTTTGCGGTGCCGCTGCTGCTGATTTTGCATATCGTGTGCGTGGCGCAGGCGCTGGGGTGGAATCGCGCGCCGGTTCTTACGGGACAGCCGGCACTGGCAAAGTGAAGAGTGAAGCCGGCGCGGCTGGAGGGATCCAAACAGGGCCGCGCCGGAACTTTTCGAAGCGGGACGATTCGATGGACATCTAAAGAAGGCAATTGCAGCTACTTCCCGGAAAGCAGGGTTCGATGACGAACGAAGAGTTGTTTGGCGGTGCGGTGGTGCGGTCGTGGAAGCAGGCCATCGGTCAATTGGACAAGAGGCTGGCGGAGTTGAGCGATGAGCAGTTGCAGAAGCCGGTAGCGCCGGGGCGGAATCGGCTGTACTACATTCTGGGCCACCTGACGGCGGTGCACGACCGGCTGTTTGCGTTGCTCGATGTGGGGGAGCGGCTGCATCCGGAGCTGGATGAGGCATTCATCACGAATCCGGATGGGACGCTGGCGGATCTGGTGCCGGCGGCGGATTTGCGGAAGGCATGGAGCGCGGTGAACACGAAGCTGACGGCGGCGCTGGAGCGGTTCACGCCGGCGGAGTGGCTGCAGAGGCACACGGCGGTGAGCGAGGAAGATTTCGCGAAGGATCCGACGCGGAACCGGCTGGCAGTGGTGCTGAGCCGGACGGTTCATGTGTCGTTCCACACGGGGCAGGCGGTGCTGGCGAAGTAGGTTGTTCGGAATCAGCTGCTGCTGGAGGACACTCCGAAAAGGCAAGAGCAAATCAACAGCAAAAGCAAGAGCGGGAGCCGCCGTGCGGCTCATCCCTCCCGAGGGTCGGGGGGGCCCTCGCCCATTCGCCTCGTCGCCTGACGGCAACTCGCTCAGGGTGACATTGCTTCGCTCGGGATGACGAGCTTTTTAAATATCGAGATCCTCGGCTTCGCTCGGGATGACAGACTTTATAAGTCGATGACAGACTTTAGAAATTGTTGCGGTGGACGATGTGTCCTTCCTTCATCACGAGGCGGAGATTGCGCTCGGGATGGGCGAGGAGGTTGATGTCGTCGAGAGGGTTGCCGTCCACGACGAGCAGGTCGGCGATGGCACCGGGGGCGAGGATGCCGAGGCGGCCTTCCATTCCGCAGAGATTGGCGCCGACCGTCGTGGCGCTCGAGAGGATTTCCAGGGCTGAGAGAACGCGGGCGCGGAGGGTGAACTCCTCGCACTGACGGACATGCGTGGGGCCGAGAAGGTCGGTGCCGAAGGCGATGGAGACTCCGGCGTCGCGGAGGATGGAGAGGCTTTCAAGGCCGGACTGGCGCACGCTTTCAATTTTCGCGATCGACGCGGGCGGCAGGCCGAGCGAGGGGCCATCCTGGGCGAGGGCCTCGTAGGTGACGAGAGTGGGGACGGCGACGGCTTCAGCCTGAGCGGCGAGGCGGGCGGCGTCGGCATCGACGAGGTTGCAGTGTTCGAGGGAGTGGACGCCGCACTCGACAGCGCGGGTGATGCCTTCGGCGGTGTAGACGTGGGCGGCGACATAGGTCTTCGCGTCGCAGGCCTCATCGACGATGGCATTCATTTCGGCGAGGGAGTAGCCGAGCCAATCGACGGGATCCGTCGGGCTGGCGACGCCGCCGTTGCCCATCACTTTAATAAAGGATGCGCCTTCGCGGAGCATCTGGCGGCAGGCGAGGCGGACCTGGTCGACTCCGTCGGCGATGCGGCCGAGGGCGCCGAAGTTCTCGGCCCAGCGGTTGGGGTCGGCGGTGTCGCAGCGGGGGCGGGCGTCAGAGTGGCCGCCGGTTTTGGAAAGGGCTTTGCCGCAGGTAAAGAGGCGGGGACCGGGTGCGAGTCCCTGGGCTATAGCTTCGGCAAGAGCTGGAGGCGCTCCGCCGGTATCGCGGATGGTGGTGAAGCCGCGCTGGAGCATGCCGCGCAGGATGGGGAGCGAGCGGAGGACGGCGATCGGCGCCGGCAGCTGCGCGTTGGCGGCGAGGTCCATCATGCTGGCGACGACGTGGACGTGGCAGTCGATGAGGCCGGGCAGGAGCGAGCGGCCTTCAAGGTCGATGGCGTCGGCTTCGGGAGCGGGCGCGCGGACGTCGAGGTCGCGGATGACGCCGTCTTCGATGAGCAGGTGGCCGGGACGCGGCTCGGGCGCGGTGGCGTCGACGAGGAGCGCGTTGCGCAGAAGGGTCTGCATGGCACAAGAAGGATACTGCCGGGAGCCGGTAGCCAGGGGTGGGGAGCCGGGCCGGAAGGGGGATGCGGGGGTTGGGACCTCGACATGGTTACTGTGGGATCACCCCAAAGTGGTAATTGGAGGGAGCCGCCCCCGGCTGTATACCTGCAGCTGGTAACACTGCCTATTTTTCTGCAAAGGAAGTTCTCATGTTGACGAGAGATATGTGCCAGGCATGCGCGCCGCATGCGCGTGGGATTCTGCGGAGCCGCGGTGCACGCCGCTTCGCTCTGCTCACATTCACTGCTGTGGAAATGCTTCTGCTGCTGGCGTGTGTGGCGCGGCCAGCCTACGCTTATGTCGATCCGGGAACGGGCTTACTGGCGGTGCAGGTGGGCGGATCGATGCTGGCCGGCGCGCTGTTCGTGTTGCGCTCCAAAGTGCGAAAACTGTTGGGGATTGCGCCGCGGGCGATAGAGGACGTCGAGACGGGGGATGAAGGCAGCGTAGCGCCGTGATCGCGGTTCTGGACGGAACGGACACTGAGCGTTCCGAGACAGCGGCGGCACCGGAGAATGTTGTGCGGGACGGTTTGCCGCCGGGGCGGCAGGCGGAGGCACGACCGGGTTGGCTGCAATGCTGGCTTGAAGGGGCGGGCGCGGCCATCCTGCTGATGCCGGGCCTGCTGTGGAACGAGCTTTCGCCGACTCACATTGACGGCTATCACCGGCTGCTGCCTCTGACGACGGTGGCGCGGGCGCTGGCGATCGATCTGGTGCTGCTTTCGCTGGCGGCACTGGGAATGATCCGGATGCTGGAGCGGGTGAGGGGGAGAGCTGCGCAATCCGGCAGCGCAAGGCGAGGGTGGACGGCCTCACTGCTGTGGGCGGTCTGGATCAGCCTGCTGGTAGCTCGCGGAGTGGAAGGGCTGCAGGAAGCGCAGATCATGGTGTGGGAGTTCATATCGGCAGCCTGGGTATTTCCAGCCATGCTGCTGCTGCTGGCCCTGCTGCGGCTGCGTGAGCGGACGTATCGCGGGACGATTCGCGGCATTCGCGCCGGGCTGTCTTTTCTGGGGGTTTGTCTCCTCTGGATGGTACCGACACTGATCGTGGCGGGCGTTCGCCGGCAGCCGTATGACGTACAGAGTTTCAGGAAGCCGATCGCGGCGCCGCAAGCGGGGCACCGGCGGATCGTGTGGGTGCTGTTCGACGGGATGTCGTACGACCAGGTTTTTGATCACCGCTGGCCGGGTTTGGCGATGCCCAATTTCGATCAGATGCGCAGCCAGAGCGTGACATTCTCTTCGGTGCGTCCGGACGGGCGCTTCACCGAGGACGTGGTGCCGTCGCTGTTGCTGGGGGTTCCGATCCGGGAGACGCTGGCCACGAGCGACGGATGGCTGTTGTATCGGAACCATCGCCAGTCGCCGTGGAGGCGGTTCGACAGCAACACTACTTTGTTTGCCGATGCGCACCGCGCAGGATGGACGACGGGCCTGACGGGCTGGTACAACCCCTACTGCCGGCTGCTGCGGGATCAGCTGGATTCCTGCTGGATGGACCTTCTGCCACTCCCCGACCATTTCTCACGGGACAAGAGCACTTTGGAAAACGTATTTGGGTTGTTGCCTTCGCCGGACTTAGCCGGAGCCGCTGCTGCGCAACCGCAGTCCGGAGGTTCGGTTCTGGGCAGGATCGCGGAAATTCCGGCAGTGGATCAGATGATCGGGGACGAGAGCCTCGATTTGTGCTTCGTGCATTTGCCCTTCCCCCATCCTCCGGGACGGTACGACCGGCGGACGGGAACGCTGGGGGAAGGCGGCAGCTATATCGATAATCTGGCCCTGTCGGACAGGGCCCTGCGACGCATTCTGGCGGACGTGGGGCGGACGGAAGCGGCGTCGCGCACGACGGTGATTGTGTCCTCGGATCACAGCTGGAGGGTTTGGCTGTGGCGGGATACGTTCGGCTGGTCAAGAGAGGATGAGGAGGCCTCGGAACATGGCCAGTTCGATCCGCGGCCGATGCTGATGGTGCGGTTCCCGGGAGAAACGGCGGCGGCGGAGGTGAGCCATCCGGTGCCATTGCTGGCGATGCACGATCTGGTGGAGCGGCTGATGGCGGGAGAGATAGGATCGACCGCGCAGCTGCAGGCGTGGGCGGCACGGCAGTAGCTGCGGGAGGTTCCTCTGCGAGCCCGGAGCGGCCGGGCGGGCGAGTTAATGAAACGGATACGGGCGAAGCGCATCTCACCGACTATTCACATGCTGGGGTGGACAGGGCTGACAGGCTGAAATGATGCGCCGGGTGATGATGTTCCTGAATCCGCTGTTGATTCACAACGAGAAGCGGCGAGCGGCGGTGGAGCAGATCGCGGAGCTGCTGAGCGGGTACGGCAGCGACGTGCATCTGCAGGAAACGCTGTCGGCGCATTCGGCGGGGCAGCAGGCGGCCGAAGCGGTGGCGGCGGGGTTCGACACGTTTCTGGTGTGCGGCGGCGACGGCACGGTTTTTCAGGTGATGCAGGGAGTGGCGGGGTCGGAGGCGGTGCTGGGGGTGCTGCCGTTCGGGACCGGCAATGTAATCGCGCAGAATCTGAGGCTGTCGCGGGATCCCATGACGGCGGCGCGCATGCTTCTGGGTGCGACGGTGCGCGAGGTGAGCCTGGGCGAGGTCCTGCTGAATCCGGTGGGACATAAGCGGATGCGGAGCTGGTATTTCTTTATCGCGGCGGGGATGGGGGTACATGCAGCGCTGATGAATCTGGCGCCGACCGGGCAGGGCAAGCGGCGGGGCGGACGGCTGGCGTATTTCGTCGGCGGATTCCGGCTGCTGGTGGAGCATCCGGTGCAGGCGTTCACGATGGAGATGGAAATGCCGGATGGAAGCCGGAGGACGGAGACCGCCTGCGAGGCGATCGCGGTGCATGTGCCGGAGATCAACCGATGGCGGGCAGGGGGCGATCCGATGGCGGACTGGCTGCGGGTGGCGTGGGTTCCGCCAACGGGACGGATGGGGCTGGCGCACGCGAGCTTTCACGCGCTGGCAACGGGCAAAACACGGATGGAAGGGGGCTGGGGCGGGTTGCCGTATCCGCAATATGTCACAGTGAAGAAGATGATTTGCCGTCCGCTGAACGGAAACGCGTATCCCGTGCCGCTGCTGGTGGAAGCGGATGGCGAGGTGCTGGGCGCGAGCTACACGGTGGTGCAGGCGTCGGAGAAAAAGCTGCGGCTGCTGTGGCCGAACGGGAAGAAAGCGTGAGGCGGGGGATCTGGGCTCTGGCGATCCTGGCCGGGCTGGGGAGTGCGGTGGGGGCGGCGCAGGATTTGGTGACTCAGCAGGACTCGTCTCGTCCAGCGACGCTGACCGTGCAGTCGAATTTGGTGGAAGTGCCGGCGCTGGTGACGACGAAGAAAGGCGAAGTGGTCTTCGGGCTCACGGCGAAGGACTTTGTGGTGACCGACGATGGAGCGCCGCAGACGGTGCGCATCGAGCAGGACACGGATTCACAGCCGCTGGCTCTGGCGGTGGTCGTGGAGACCGGAGGGGTGGGAGCGAGCCATCGCGAGGACTACCGGCGGCTGGGGGCGATTCTGGATGCGCTGGTGGGGGGGATCCCGCACCGGGTGGCATTGATTGGGTTCGACAGCACGCCGCAGGTGCTGGTGCCCTTTACCAGCGATACGGACGAGGTAGCGCGGGAACTGGGACATTTGCCGGAGGGCGATCAAAAGGCGGCGATTCTGGACGCGCTGGCGTTTGCGGTGGATGAGCTGCGGGGGGAGCCGGCGGAGTATCGGCGGGCGATTCTGCTGCTGAGCGAGACGATCGATCAGGGCAGCAGGACCACGCTGACCGAGGCGCTGCGGCAGATCAGCGACACGAACACGGCGATGTACAGCTTTGCGTTTTCGAGCACGCGGGCGGCGGCGGTGCACGAGTTCGAGAAATTCGACCAGAGCGAGCCGGGACCGGCGCATGGGTGCTTCAGCAAACAGGGCGCCGACGCGGAATACGATCCGAAAAAGGGAGGCCACTACAGCAAGCAGGTGCTGGACTGCATCAGCCAGCTGGCGCCGCCGCTGCGTTTTGCGACGATGGCGTTTGTGGCGGCGAGGGACGCGCTGCGGAAGAACACGGCGGAGTCGGTGGCGCGGCTGACGGGCGGGGAGTATGTGCGTTTCAAAGACGCGAAGAGCCTGAGAGCGGGGCTGATCGGGGTATCGAACGACGTGCCGAATGCGTATGTGCTGAGCTTCCGGCCGACGGCGCCGACGGAGGGTCTGCATGCGCTGCACGTGGAGGTGAAGGGGCGGACCGATCTGGTGGTGCGGGCGCGGACCGAGTACTGGATGGAGGGAGCGCGGCCCTGAACGGTTCGAGGGGGGATGGGTTACCCGAACCGGAACTCTTGTGCGGCACCGGCCCAAAGCTGACTGAACCCTTCTCCCGGTTGCGCCGATAACCAGGCATGCAGGCGGAGTTCGTCCCGATCCGCCGCAGGAATTGGGTGCGCATGCCGCAGGGAAAGCGGGAGAACGGGGAGGAGTGGTTCCGATATGCGCTGGCGCTGGAGGCTTCGCAGGAGGGTTTCTGGGATTGGGATCTGATCGCGGGGCGGCTGTGGGGGTCGCGGCGGTGGAAGGCGATTCTGGGGCTGAGCGAGGCGTGGGCGGGACTGGATGCGTGGATGGAGCGGGTTCATCCGCAGGACAAGCCACGGTTTGAGGCGGAGCTGCGGGCTCTGCGGGCGGGCCAGGCGCGCGAGGTCAGGAACGAACATCGCGTCCGGCAGGACAGCGGGGAGTGGCGGTGGGTGGAGGCGCGGGGGATTGCGGCCCGGGATGAGGACGGGCGCGTGACCCACGTGGCCGGATCCCTGATGGACCACACCGAGGGACGGATGACGGATGCGCTGACGGGTTTGCCGAACGGTGCCTTCTTTCTGGAACATCTGGAGCGGCGTCTGGAGCGGGCGCGGCAGGGATCGGAGTGGGATTTCGCGGTGCTGGCGCTGGCCCTGGATGGCTTTGAACGGATGCATGAGACGCTGGGCACGGGCGGCGGGGAACGTTTGCTGATGGAGACGGCCGGACGGCTGCAGGATGTGCTGCCGGGCAGCTCGCTGGCGGCGCGGGTGCTGGGAGCGGATTTTCTGGTATGTCTGGAAGGAGCTCGGACGCGCACCGATGGAGCGCGGCTGGCCGAGGAACTGGTGGAGGCATTTCGGAAGCCGTTCGTCTGGCAGGGGCATCGCGTGGCGCCGCCGCTGGCGGTGGGCGTGGCGCAGGCGATGCCCTGGCATGCTCATCCGGAAGAGCTGGTGAGCGATGCGCGCAGCGCGCTTGCGGCAGCGCGCCGGCAGGAACCGCCGGGGGTGATCTGCCATACGAGCGGGATGCGGGAGAAGGAGCTGGCGCGTCTGGAGCTGGAGGCGGATCTGGAGCGAGCGATCCAGACCGGCGAGCTGCGGATGCATTATCAGCCGGAAGTGGATTTGCGAACGGGGCGGATCGTGGGATTTGAGGCGCTGGTGCGCTGGCAGCATGCGCGGCGCGGCCTGCTGCCGCCGGGGGAGTTTATCCCGCTGGCGGAGGAGACGGGTTTAATTCTGCCTCTGGGCGACTGGGGACTGGGAGAGGCCTGTCGCCAGATGGTGGCGTGGCAGCAGTCCGGGCATGAGGCGATGCAGGGGGCGCGGATCAGCGTGAATCTTTCAGCGCGGCAGTTCGACCAGAAGCAGCTGGCGGACCGTGTGGGTCAGGTGCTGGAGGAAACAGGTTTGCCGCCCGCAAGCCTGCGGCTGGAGGTGACCGAGAGCAGCGTGCTGGGGGATGGGGGGACGGCGCTGGAAACGATGCGGGCGCTGGGCCGGCTGGGGGTGGGGCTGCACATCGACGACTTTGGAACAGGGTACAGCTCGCTGGACTATCTGCAGCGGTATCCGTTCGACACGCTGAAGATCGACCGCAGCTTTGTGGAAGGAATTGTCTGCGATCCCGAATCGCGACTGATCGTGAGCACGATTCTGGATCTGGCGCGGTCGTTTGGGATGGACGTGGTGGCGGAGGGGATTGAAGATGCGGAGCAGCTGGAGGAGTTGAAGAGCATGGGCTGCCCGTGCGGACAGGGATATTACTTTGCGCGGCCGATGGAGGCGGGCGCCATCGATGCGATGGTGCGCTCGGGAGGCGGGTGGATGCCCATGGCGGCGGCGCTGGCCTGATTTCGGACAGTGCCCGCGAGGCCGTCCGGGGTGAGCCCGGTAATTTGGGCGGCAACGAGCCGATTGGCGGGGATGGGCTCTCCGGAGGCGTCCATCAACGAGAGGCGCAGGAAGTTGTCAGACATGGCGGAGGTGGCGCCATCGGGCGCGGTGTCCATGGTGACGGCGGAGAGGGTGCGTCCCACAAAGCGCTGGCGAAAGGCGCGGGACTTTTCCGCCATGAGGGAGCGCAGGGCGGCCATACGTTCCTGAACGGCGCGGGGGGCGACGGGTTGCTGGCGGTGCAGCTCCCAGGCAGGCGTGCCGGGACGCGCGGAGAACGGGAAGAGGTGGAGGTAGGTGAAGGGCTGTGCGGCGATGAATTCGTAGCTCTCCTGGAAGAGCGCGTCGGTTTCACCTGGGAAGCCGATCATGACGTCGGCGCCGATGGCGGCATCGGGGAGAAGGGCGCGGATGGCGGCGAGTCGCTCGGCGTAGTGCCAGGGGCGATAGCGGCGGTGCATGCGGCGCAGGATCGTGTCCGATCCGGACTGCAGGGGCAGGTGAGTGTGACGGGCTAAGCGAGGGTGGAAGGAAGCGGACAGCGGAGAGCGGACAGCGGACAGGTCAGGAGCCTCGGTTGCGTATTCGCGGTAGAGCGACAGCAGGTCAGGGGACCAGTCCATGGGCTCGATGGAGCTGAGGCGGAGACGGGGCAGCGCGGTTTCGTGGAGAATCGCTGCTACCAGGTCTTCGAAGCGTTGAGTGGGCTGAAGGTCGCGGCCCCAGCGACCGAGATTGATGCCGGAGAGGACGAGCTCCCTGCCGTCCTGATCGACGAAACGGCGCACATTGTCGAGGCAGGTGGCGAGCGGAATGGAACGTGAGGGCCCGCGGGTGGTGGGAATGATGCAGAAGGAGCAGCGATTGGCGCAGCCGTCCTGCACCTTGAGGTTCGGGCGGGTCTGCTGCGCGTCGGGGGCGAAGGGCAGAGCGGCGAGTTCGGAGTGGGCAAAGCTGTCGTCGTGGAGCACCGGCGCGAGGGCCGAGAGAGGAACGAAGCTGCTGCGGGGGCCGGACGATGAAGCAGCGAAATCGAGAGCTACTTCGGCCACTCTCGACTTGTGACTGTTGCCGACGACTGCATCCACCTCGGGCAGGGCGGCGAGTTCTTCGGGGGCGCGCTGGGCGTAGCAGCCGGTGACGACGATGCGTGCGGCCGGATTCTGGCGGCGGACGCGGCGCATCCAGGCGCGCGCCTGGCGGTCGGCTTCCGCGGTCACGCTGCAGGTATTTACAATAACGACATGCGCGGAATCCGGTGCTGTGGCGGGCGCGAGTCCGTTGTGGCGCAGGTTGGCAGCAATGGCCTCGCCGTCGGCGCGGCTGGCGCGGCAGCCGAAGTTTTCAACGTGATATTCTGCCACGTTGTTCAGTGTATCAACGGGAGAAAAGCCGATGACGGGCAGGCAAATTTGCCGTGGCTCAAGACCGTCGCAGGCAAATTGTTGTACGATCCCGATACGGCTCTGGAGTTTTTATGAAACGACGCATTCTTCTTGTCGATGACGATGTGGCTATCTTGCTGACCCTGAAAGCAGTTCTGGAGATCAGCGGGTTCGAAGTGGAGACAGCGGCCTCGGCACGGGAGGCGAAGCAGCGGCTGAAGTCGAACGAATACCACATGGTGATCACCGACTTGCGGATGGAAAGCGAGACGGCGGGACAGGAAGTGGCGGCGGCCGCGAAGAAGGCGCCGAATCAGCCAGCGGTGGCAATGCTGACGGCGTATCCGCCGGCGGATGCGGACTGGATGGCGACAGGGACGACGGACAAGGTTCTGGTGAAGCCGATGAACACGCAGGATCTGCTGCGGCAGATCGAGGCAATGCTGGTTTCTCACGAGGACAAGAAGCGGATCGGGAGCGAAAAGAAGCTGGAGACGCTCTCTGCGGCCCAGACGGTGGAGAAGAAGCCGCGCAAGCTGGCCGAGAGCCGCGCGCGGTAAGGAGCCGGACCTCGGTTCTGCGATTAGGAATCCAGCCAGTCAGACAGGTTTCCAGACGGCACGTTGCGGGTGCGGGAGAGCCTGGTTCGTTCGGGCGCGTCTTCCCTGGACTGCGATTCGTCCCTATACTGTCTGCGCAGGAAAACAAGCCCCAGTTCCTGACGTTGAGTTTTCCGCGATGAGCGCGATTCATTTCTATCGCCGTTATGACCCGGATGGCCGCTGCAAGGTGATCTGCATGCGGTGTTTTCAAACGCTGGGCACGGCCTGGGACCGGCATTCGGTGGAAGAGATGGAATCAGCGCACATGTGTGCATTCTGGATGGAGGGAGCGCCCCCGGCGAACGCGCGTCCGAGGAGGAGGGGTACAGCGGCCGCGGTGCCGCTGCTGCGCGAGGTCCTGCAGATGCACACATGGGCTCTGCTTCTGCTGATGCTGGTGGTGTTGTACCTTGTACCGACGGTTATGGAAATCGGTGCCAGCTATGCGTTGAATCCGTGGCTGGCGGTGATCGTGCCCGGCGATCTGATCGGCTGCGCAGTGCTGGTGGGGCTGCTGCGGATGCCGCGCACCGGAGTTCTGCTCTATGTGCTGCTGACCACGCTGGAGGGCCTCAGCTATGCGGTGAACGGAGCGGTTCGTCCTGACCTGTGCTGGTTTACGGATCTGGTGCCGACAGTGCTGGTGGTCAGTTTGGTGTTGCGCAGGAAGCTGAGCGACCGGGAGTTAGCAATTTCCTGAGGTTGTGCTTCGACCTAACCCACGAGGAGCGGGCTTCGCCTGCAGAACGAGCCACGGCGCCCTTGCGAGAAAGGCCGGAGCCGAAGCTAGCTGGCCTGCTGGGTGATGGTCCGCTTCTGCTGGAAGCAACTGCGACAGAGCACCGGGCGTCCCTGGGTGGGCTTAAAGGGGACCGTAGTCTCCGTGCCACATTCCGAACAGACGGTGCGAGTCTCGGGGCGTACGGAAGAAGAACCGGAAGCCCGTTTGGCCTTACATTGCTTGCAGCGCTTGGGGTCGTTCTTGAACTGCTTATCGAAGAAGAACAACTGTTCGCCGGCCGTGAAGACGAAATCAGTTCCACAATCGGCACACTTCAAAATTTTGTCGACGAATTCCATCCGCTTCCCTCGCCTTCGCCCGAAGCACCCGCCGTGCAGCGCCAGTTCCTGCAGCGCATTCGGATCGCCTCGGCCAGTCCCCGAAAAGGAATGGCCGGCTTGCTGCGACACAACCCGGACTGCAGGCTGTGGTACTCCTGTTTGGATAAGGGGCCCATTGGGCGATTGCGAAGGAGGCCGAGCATTCTGGTCCCAAAAGGCACCGGTACGAGGGTCTTCTCTGCAACTGCCCAGCCGCGGCTGAATGCGGCCAAAAAGACAACACCGGCAGATTGCCGGGAACCCGCCCGAGGGCGGGGAGAGAGAGAAGTTACCGGACCGGCCTTTGGTTCAGCCTGGACAACGCGGTCCGGGCTGAGAGTCCCAGTTGCCCATCCGGAGGCGCGACAAGCGCGCTTCCGGATACCTGGTTTACCGCCCCGCCGGGCCGAAGGGTCCGGGAGGGGCGCCCAATCGTAGCCCCGACCCTCGGGGCGTATTGGGAATGCGGTCTGCTCAGGAGCTGGGGAGCGGCGCAGACCGGCCCGAACAAAAACAACTAGTCCTGCTCTTTACGAGCCTTCTTACGATTCCGCTTTCTCGCCAGCGCTTCCTTCACGCGGCGCTTCTCGCCCGGCTTCAGGTAGAAGGAATG
Organism: Acidobacteriaceae bacterium; assembly: GCA_036489655.1. Taxonomy (GTDB): domain Bacteria; phylum Acidobacteriota; class Terriglobia; order Terriglobales; family Acidobacteriaceae; genus Palsa-343. The sequence goes on from DASXFH010000004.1 coordinate 13,615, forward strand.
ACGTTTTACTTCCTTAATGATGTCTTCCTGCTGGACCTTACGCTTAAACCGGCGCAATGCATTTTCAAGCGGCTCGCCTTCCTGAACGCGAACCTCTGCCAAGGGAACTACACCTCCAGACGACCCTTGCTGGGCAATCAACAGATTACAGGAAACAGGGATAAAGAATCCATAAACGGGCCTCCGGTGCAGGACTGGAAGTCATGTCATTTTCTGCCATTCGCCATTTTTTCGTCGCGGGAGAATGGCGGGATTGGGACAAGCGGAGGATTTTTCAGCGGCGCATCCAGGGCAAAGGGCAGGTTTCCTGTTGACATTCAACTGGAGGGTGAGGTATCTGTTGTAATTCAACAGGAGGCGCTCGTGGGAGAGGAGAAGTCGGATGTTCTGCAGGGGACGCTCGATCTGATGGTGCTGAAGACGCTGGAGGCAATGGGGCCGCTGCACGGGTATGGGATCGCGCGGCGGATCGAACAAATCAGCGAGCAGACGCTGCACCTGAATCAGGGAACGATTTATCCGGCGCTGCTGCGGCTGCGGCAGAGGGGATGGATCCGGGCGGAGTGGGGGACATCAGAGAATGGCCGGCGGGCGCGGTATTACGAGCTGACGCGGGCCGGCAAAGCGCAGATCGAGAAAGAGACGGAGAGCTGGGAGCGGGTGGCGGCCGTGATGGCGAGATTTTTGAAGACAGCGAGCAACTAGCAGCCAGCAGCCAGGACTTGGGGGCCGGGAGCCGGGATTGGGAGGGTGACGTGGGCGGACTGAGAGTGATTCTGAGCCGATGTGCAGCGCTGTTTCGGGGGCGGGAGCTGGATCGGGAACTGGACGACGAGCTGCGCACGCATCTGGAGATGGCGGTGGAGGAGCATCTGCGGCGCGGGATGAGCGCGGAAGAGGCGGGGCAGGCGGCGCTGCGGGAGTTCGGGGGCGTGACCCAGGTGCGGGAGACGGTGCGGTTGCGGGAGGGGTGGCCGGTAGTCGAAAGTCTGCGGCGGGATTTGGGCTACGCGCTCCGCATGCTGCGCAAGGGTCCTGGTTTTGCGGCGATTGCGATTGCATCGCTGGCGCTGGGGATCGGTGCGAATACCGCGATCTTCTCCATTGCGAAGCAGGTGCTGCTGGACCGGCTGCACGTGCCGCATCCGGGGGAACTGCGATTGCTGGCCTGGCACTCGGGTCTAACGACTGTGGTGCACAGCGAGTGGGGCGATATGGGCAAATCGCCGGAC
>DASXFH010000109.1:0-6998 GCA_036489655.1 Acidobacteriaceae bacterium
GCGTTCATGCCCGCGCTCGCCTGCCTGGCATCTTCAGGGCACCGATCCTGCTGCGATGGGTTGGCCATGGGAGACTGCAGTTCCGCGGCGACGCTGCAATGCGGCGACTGCTGCGGCGTGCAACCCGCCGATGCACCGCTGTTTCCAGGTTCCACCTGTGCCGTCGACCCTGGGGTGAGTTCCGTGGCGTCCCCGTCTGGCTGCGCCCTGGCGTTTCTGCCGGCCGCCAGCGGCGCAATGCTGTCGGCTTCTGAAGCACCGCTTCCGCCTGGCTCCCCCGGAGCCGGCTCCATTCTCCGAATCTAGCCACTTTTCCTCGCCTGTCTGGGGCGTCGTGTCTGCGACTGCAGAGGCGTCGCCGCGTGCCGCATTTTTTCCGACGCGAGGAAAACATGAGAGTGCCTGCCGTATTTCTTTGTCTGTTGGCGATCCTTGTCTCTTTGCCTGCTGTTTGCGCGCAGGCGCGGACCGGCTCCGATCCTTTGCCGAATTTCAATGCGCTGGTGGGGGGGCAGCCGGTCGCGGAAACCTCCGGGCCGGTGCTTACCCTGACTGACTTCGAGCGAATGGCGCTGGCTCGCAATCCCGAGATTGCGGTAGCCGCGCGCCGTGCCGCAATGGCGCAGGCGAATGTGCCGGCGGCAGGAGCACTCGATGACCCGCAGGCCATGTATCGCGGCTGGGGCGTGCCGCTGAGCCAGCCATGGAACTACAACCAGGCGCAGAACATGTTCATGGTGACCCAGGCTTTGCCCGGCCCGGGCAAGCGCAGTTTGCGCGCCAGTGTGGCGACTTCCGAGGTCTCTGAAGCGAAGGACGAAATGGCGGAGACCGGCCTGCGTGTCCGAGTCGAGGTCCGGAAGGCGTTCTACAGCCTGCTGGAGGCACAGGACGAGCTGCGCATTCACGATGAGCACGTGGCCATTGCGCAGCAGGCGATTGCGGCGGCGCGCATTCGCTATACCGTCGGGCAGGTGCCGCAACAGGATCTGCTGAAAGCGCAGCTTGAGCTGACTCGTCTGGCCGAGCACATGATCCGCTTCGACCGCGATGGCGCGGTGGCGCGGGCACGCCTGAACACTCTGATCGGGCGCGATCCCGGCACGCCGCTGCGCGTCGAGGGGGATTACGGGGTCACGGCTGCACTCGCCTCGCCCGAGAGCCTCGAACAACTGGCGCTGCGGGTTCGGCCCGATTTGCTGGAAGCGGAAGCCGCCGCGGCGAAAAGCCGGGAGCAGCAGAGCCTGGCGAAGAAAACGTATGTGCCCGATTTCACGGTATCGGCGGGTTACATGCTGATGCCGCCCACTGCGAACATGCGCAATACCTACATGGTGGAAGGCTCGATGAGCTTGCCATGGTTCGATCGCCGGAAACACGATGCGGAGATCGGGACCGCGGCAGCAGCGGTTACGGAGCAGGATGCGGAGCTGGCCGCCTTGCGAACAGAAGCCTTTGGAGAGATCAAGGAATCGCTGGCCGAAACCGAAGCCGCGCAGAAGTTCGCTGCACTCTACCAGAACTCGCTGAGGCCTCAGGCAGAAGCGACGCTGCACGCGGCGGTGATCGCCTACGAAAACAACCAGACCGATTTTCTCAACCTGCTCGACAGCCAGATGGAGGTCATCGATGTCGATCTTGCCTGGCTGCAGGCACTGGCCGACTTCAACACGCGCGTGGCGGACCTGGAGATGGCCGTTGGCGCACCCATCGATCTGAGCGGAACCGCCGTTATGCCATCGGCGCAGGGGGAAAAGCAATGAGCGACCGCAACTATCGCAACGCATTTCGTGGAGTTCTGATTCTTTGCCTCCTTCTGGGAGCGGCTCTGGCCTGGGAAATGCTGCACCGGGGCGCGGCGGCGCCGGCACAGGACCCGTCGGACCCTGTTGTCGCGGAGGGCCCCATCGCAGCAGGGAAGCCGGCGGCGCCTGCTGCCGCGGCGCAAAGCAGCGACGGAGCCGCGCTCGCGCCGATTCAAATTTCGCCACAGCGCCTGCAGCAGATCGGTGTCACCTTTGCCGTCGCGCAACTCCGGGATGTGAATGACGATCTTCAGGTCCCCGGCAATGTGGATGTGGACGAACAGCGGCTGGCTTATGTGCAGACGCGTTTTCCCGGCTGGATCCAGAACGTCTTCGCCAATGCGACATGGCAGTATGTGCGCAAAGGCCAGCGCCTCTTCACCATCTACAGTCCGGAGCTGGTGAGCACCGAACAGGAATACCTGCTGGCGAAGCAGAACCAGAGCGCCTTTGCGCCTGCGATGCACGCGGGGGGAGCGGCGAGCATGCCGGCGTCAACAGGTGGCACGGCGGCACAGGAGAGCGGATGGCTGGTGCAGGCGGCGGAGGAGCGGCTGCATCAGTTCGACGTTTCACCGGCGGCGATTGCCGCGCTGGTACAGAGCGGCAAGGTGCAGCGCGAAATCGCTGTGGAGTCGCCCGCCTCCGGATACATCACCGAACGCAATGCTCTGCCGAATGCCTACGTGCAGCCGGACACGAAGCTCTACACCATCGCGGATCTCTCCACCGTATGGGTCTACGCCAACGTCTTTCAGACAGATGTGGGCCGCCTGCGGCCCGGCGATCCGGCGGAGGTGACGGTCGATGCGTATCCGGGACGAACCTTTAGAGGACGAATCGATCAGGTCCTGCCGGACGTCGATCCCACCACGCGCACCGTCCGGGTGCGGCTGGTCTTTCGCAATCCGGGGCTGGTGCTCAAGCCGGGAATGTACGTCAGTGTGAATATCCATATCCCTCTGGGGCGGCAGCTGGTCGTTCCGGCTTCGGGCGTGCTGCAGGCGGGCGAGCGCGAGATCGCCTTCCTCGATCGCGGGCAGGGCATTCTGGAGCCCCGCGCCGTCCAGACCGGTTCACGGATCGACGATTCCGTCATTGTGCTCAGCGGTCTCCAGCCGGGCGACCGCATCGTCAGCTCGGCGAATTTTCTCGTGGACTCTGAGGCGCAGCTCCAGTCGGCGTCGGGGTCGTTTTCTCCTTTGCCTCCGTCGGCCCCAGGCGGATCGGGCGCGTCCGGCACGGGGACGATGATCGACCTCAGCACTCATCCCTCGCCCCTTCGCAAAGGCGCTAACACGGTGCGCGTGCGGCTCAGCGGAGCCGACGGCAAACCCATCAGCGGTGCGCAGGTCACTGTGACCTTCTCGATGCCTGCGATGCCGGCCATGGGCATGGGCGCCATGCGCGCGGCCGCTACGGTGGCTGACCAGGGGCAGGGCATCTACTCCGGCCCTGTGCAACTGGGGTCGGGCGGCAGCTGGCAGATCACTGTGACCGCGGCGCAGAACGGCCACACCCTGGCGACAAAACGGCTGAGCCTCACCGCTGCAGGAGGCATGCAATGATTGCGCGAATCATTGACTGGTGCTCTCGCAATCCCTTCGTTGTTTTCACGGCAACGATTCTGCTGGCGGCGGCCGGGGTGTGGTCCATGCGGCATGTGCCGCTGGATGCGCTGCCCGACATCAGCGACGTGCAGGTTATTATCCACACGCCATGGTCCGGCGAGCCGCCCAATGTCATCGAGGATCAGGTCACTTACCCAATCGTCTCTGCTCTGCTTTCGGCTCCGCATGTCAAAGGAGTTCGTGCGCAGACCATGTTCGGCGATTCGTACGTCTTTGTGGTCTTTGACGATGGAACCGATCTTTACTGGGCGCGCTCGCGCGTGACCGAATACCTCGAGCAGATTGCCGGGCGGCTTCCTGCGGACGTGCATCCGGCCATCGGCCCCGATGCAACCGGCGCGGGCTGGGTCTATGAATACGCCATTCTCGACCGCAGCCATACACATTCTCTGGCCGACCTGCGCGCTCTTCAGGACTGGTATCTGCGCTATCAGCTCGAGACGGTACCAGGGGTCGCGGAAGTGGCAAGCATCGGGGGATTCGTCCGCGAGTATCAGGTGAATCTCGATCCACGGAAGCTCTTCTCGTACGGCGTCTCCGCGGCCACCGTCATCGACCGCATCCGCCAGAGCACCAACGAGGTGGGCGGCGACGTGCTCGATATGAACGGCGCCGAATACATGGTTCGCGGGCTGGGATATCTCCACTCCCTGTCCGATCTTGAAAACGTCCCGGTAGCAACAAAGAACGGAACGCCGGTGCTCGTGCGCGATCTGGGCAGCGTGTCGTTCGGCCCGGGTGTGCGCCGCGGCGCCGCCGACTGGCAGGGAGAGGGCGAAACCGTGGGGGGCATCGTGGTGATGCGCGATGGCAGTAATGCGCTCACCGTGATTCATGGTGTCAAAGCCAGACTGCATGAGCTGGCGTCCTCATTGCCTGCCGGGGTGGAGATCGTCACCGGCTACGACCGGTCCTGGCTGATCAATGAGTCTATTCACACGCTCAAACGCGACCTGATGCTCGAAGCCGTGATCGTCAGCTTCGTCAGCATTGCCTTTCTCTTTCACTTCCGCTCGGCGCTGGTCCCCATCCTGACTCTGCCCATTGCAGTGCTGGCGGCATTCATCCCCATGTACTACCTCCATGTCAGCTCCAACATCATGTCGCTGGGCGGCCTGGCGCTGGCCATCGGCGTTCTGGTGGACGCAGCCATTGTCATGGTGGAGAACGGCTACCGTCATCTTGCCGAACGCAATGGAACCTCCGAACTCGTTCCCGGCGAACGCAGACGCATCCTCGTGCATGCAGCACAGCAGGTGGGCCCGGCGCTCTTCTATTCGCTCATCATCATCGTCGTCTCCTTTCTTCCGGTGTTTCTGCTAGAGGCTCAGGAAGGGCGCATGTTTCGTCCGCTGGCGTGGACAAAAACCCTGGCCCTGGTTTTTTCTTCTCTGTTGTCGATTACGCTGGTGCCCGCGCTTATGCCTTTCTGTCTGCGCGGCAAGCTCAGGCCCGAGTCGGAGAATCCCGCCGCTCGTATCACTCAGGCGCTTTACCTGCCGGTGCTGCGCTGGTGCCTGCGCCACTGGAAGCTGGTGATCGTTCTGAACCTGGCATTTCTTGCGGCAACCGTACCGCTCTACTTCCGTTTGGGCAGCCAGTTCATGCCCGCCCTCTATGAGGGATCGGCGCTCTATATGCCCAGCGCGCTTCCCGGTATCTCAGTCTCCCAGGCGGTAACGCTGATGCAGGAGCAGGACCGGATCATTCGCAGCTTCCCTGAAGTCGCCACCGTCTTCGGCACGGTCGGGCGGTCCGACTCCGCCACGGATAATGCGCCGCTCGATATGTTCGACACCACCATCATGCTGCGCCGGCGCTCCGAGTGGCGTCACGGTATGACGTACGACAGGCTGATCAGCGCCATGGACCAGAAGCTGCAGTTTGCCGGACTCACCAACACCTGGACCATGCCTGTAGAAAACCGTCTGGACATGGAACTCACCGGCATTAAGACCCCCGTGGGCATCAAGATCCAGGGAACCGACCTTGCGCGGATTCAGCAGATCGGTTCCCAGATGCAGAGCCTGCTCGCCTCCCTGCCCGAAACCAGCTCGGTTTTTGCCGAACGGGTGTCGCAGGGCTTCTATCTCAACGTTGAGGTGAACCGGCCGGCAGCGGCGCGCTACGGCCTCACGGTCGCCGATGTGCAGCGGGTCATCACCACCGAGGTGGGGGGCGCGGACATCGCCCAGAATGTGGAGGGGCGCGAACGCTTTCCAGTTTCGGTGCGCTACCAGCGGGACTTTCGCGACGACCCGGCCGCCATCGCCCAGGCGCTGATCCCCACGCCCTCCGGCGAACAGATCCCCATTGGCGAAGTGGCGCGCGTCTCCTTCTCCCGTGGGCCGGCGATGATTCGCGATGAAGATGGCGCGCTCACGGGGTACGTCTATCTAACCCTGAAGAACAGCGACTATGGCAGTTTCGTCGATCGCGCCACGCAGCTGCTCCGCCAGAAGCTTGTTTTGCCGGCCGGTTATACCTGGCACTGGGCGGGAGAATACGAGTTTCAGCTCCGCGCTCGCCAGCGCCTTGAAATCATCCTGCCTGTAGTCTTTTTTGTCATCTTTTTGCTGTTATATCTCGTCTTCAAGTCCGCAGCGGAAGCCGCGGTGTTGATCTTTCCTACGCTATATGCGATGTCCGGCGGCCTGTTATTGCAATGGATGCTTGGTTATAACTTCAGCGTCGCGGTCTGGGTCGGCTACATAGCCTTGTTTGGCATCGCAGTCGAAACCGGCGTCGTCATGGTCGTCTATCTGCACGAGGCGCTGGAGCACCGCCTTGCCGGCGGCACGGCTCTTCAGGAAGACGACATTGAAGAGGCTACCATCGAAGGGGCTGTGCAGCGGTTGCGCCCGAAACTGATGACGGTGGCGGCTGTGATTCTCAGCCTGGCGCCGATTCTCTGGGAAACCGGCATCGGCTCGGACGTGATGAAGCCCATTGCCGCACCCATCGTCGGCGGCATGATCACATCCACCATTCACGTACTGATCCTGGTCCCGGTCTTTTTTCTGCTGATGAAGCGCCGGCAATTGCGTCAGGGCAAACTGGCGGCTGCTGCCGGCTCGGATCGTCATACTTTATGACCAGCTGCTGCGATACGATCCGATATCGCGATCCATCTATGTCGAATTTTCTATTGGATCGAATATAGGGGATGCGCCTGCAGGCGTTCCGGCTGACGCCGACCGCTTTCATGTGCCAGGGGCTGTACGCTTCGGCGTGACGTAGTCGCTGTGAAAGATCGCAGCGGAAGCAGGATTCTGACGCACCGGCCGAATGCCGCTTCGCCCCCGCCTCGCGGGACTGAGATGCCAGGTGATCTTCGCAGGGAAGAGAGCGCCCTCCCGTGGAAGAATAGGAGCATGGCAGCCAAAACCGACCCGAATGTGGAAACGCCCGAAATCCCCGGCACACCGAATTTTCTTCGCGACACGATCGCGGAGGATCTGCGCCTGAAGAAGTTTGGAGATGCGGTGGTGCAGACGCGGTTTCCACCCGAGCCGAATGGCTATTTGCATATCGGCCATGCCAAAGCTATCTGCCTGGACTT
>DASXFH010000114.1:0-11416 GCA_036489655.1 Acidobacteriaceae bacterium
GTCTTCATCGCTCGATCACCTTCGGCACCTTGAAGTACGTCCCGTCCGTCTCCGGCGCCGTCGCCATCACCGCAGCCCGCTCCAGGCACGGCCGCGGCTCATCGGCGCGCAGAACGGAGCTCTCCTCCGTCGCCCGCTCCCCTGCCGCCGCCAGCACCTCGGAAACCTGCGCCATCGGCGCCACCTGCGCCGTATCCAGCTCGCCCAGCTGCGCCACGTAGTCGAGGATCGCGTTCAAGTCCCGCCGCATCCGCGTCTCCTCCTCCGCGGTCAGCTCCATGTTGGCCAGCTCGGCCACACGCCGCACTTCCTCCACGGAAACCCGTTCCTTTTCGGACATGGTCTCAGTGTACCAGGCCATTTTGAGCCGCCCTCAACATCCCTGTTGACAGACGATATGGCCCGGATACAATCTGCCCCATACCTGTTCTCGCACACAGGTATTAACCCCATGAACACGGTTTGCAAGCACCCCAAGGTCCGCATCGTCGCCCGCGAGGAAGACGTCGAATTCGTAGAATGCCTCGACTGTGGTGAAGTCTTTGACTCCAACGAATTTCGCGATATGGCGATCGAAGAGATGCCGGACGAAGAAGAAGAAACCGCCTAGCCATCCTCCGCACCGCGCCCTGCCCGATCTCGCGCCACAAACTTTCGGTTGCCGCACGGGTAGCGCGCCCCATCCCTGGTGCTAAGGTTGATGGGTTCCCCACGCCTTTACGGAGGATCCAAGTTCATGCGCCTGGTCTTTGCCGGATGTCTGCTTGCCTGCGCCTCGCTCACCGCCGCCCAGACCTCTCCGCCCGCCACCCCAAAGCGTCCCGTCGTTGATACCTATTACGGCATCCACGTCACAGATAACTATCGCTGGCTCGAAAATGGCGCTTCTCCCGAGGTGAAGCAGTGGGTCGCCGCCCAGGACGCGTACACCGCCGCCCGGATGGACAAGCTGCCCCAGCGCGACCCCATCCTCGCGTATCTCCGCCAGCGCCTGAACAGCGAACATACCCGCTATGAAGCCTTCCAGGTGCGGCAGGGCCATCTCTTTGCGCTCCGCTTCGATCCCGGCCAGGCCGGCCCCAAACTTGTCGTCTTCTCCTCGCCTGAGGCTTTGAGTTCCGAGCGCACCCTCCTCGACACCGCCACCTTCGTCCCCGGCAAAGTCTTCCAGGTGGACTGGTACAGCGTCTCCCCCGACGCCAGCCGCATAGGCCTCGCCCTCTCCACCGGCGGCAGCGAAGACGGCTCGCTCTACGTCATCGACACCGCCTCGGGCCGACAGGTGGGCGAAACCGTGCCCCGCGTGCAGTTCGCCACCGGCGGCGGCGCCATGGCCTGGAAGGCCGACGGCTCCGGCTTCTACTACACCCGCTACCCCCAGGGCACCGAGCGTCCCCCCGCCGACCGCAATTTCTATCAGCAGGTCTACTATCACCAGCTGGGCACCCCGCCCGCCCAGGACCGCTACGTTCTCGGCCGCGACTTCCCCCGCATTGCGGAAACGCAGCTGTTCTCCTCGCCCGACTTCCGCCAGATCGTTGTCACCGTCGCAAATGGTGACGGCGGCGATTACGAATCTTTTCTCCTCGATGCCCAGGGACCCCCCCACCCGATCACCCATTTCGGCGACAAAGTCGACCTGGTCCTTTCCGGCCCCGACGACAGCCTCTGGCTGCTCAGCCATAAGAATTCCGACCGCGGCGAGTTGTGGCGCCTGCCTCCCGGCGACCCCCACCTCGCCGATGCAAGACTCGTGGTCCCCGCCAGCGACGCCAGCCTCGAAGGCTCCGGTTATGATGCGGGCCACATCTTCGTCGCATCCGACAAGGTCTACGTCACCGTGATCAACGGCGGACCGGAAGAGGTGCGCGCCTACACGCTCAGCGGCCACCGCCTGCCCAACGTCCCCGTTCCGCCGGTGGCCTCGGTCAGCTCTCTTGTGCCCGACGGCGCCAGCGCCTTCCTTTTCGCCGCTGAAACCTACATCACCCCACAGCAGTGGTACCGCTACGACGGTCACGGCGCCCCCCAGGCTCTCCCCTTCCACACCCAGGCCGGCGTCAGCCTTGCCGACATCGATGTCCGCCGCGTCTTTGCTGCCTCCAAAGACGGCACGCGCATCCCCATGACCATCCTCATGCGCAAAGGAACCCCGCTGGACGGCACCCATCCCGCCCTCATCACCGGATACGGCGGCTTCGATATCAGCCTCACCCCGCGCTTCTATGGAAACCGCCTCTGGTTCGATCATGGTGCTGTCGTCGCTATCGCCAATCTCCGTGGCGGCGGCGAATACGGCGAAGCCTGGCACAAAGCCGGCAGCCTCACCCACAAGCAGAACGTCTTCGACGACTTTGCCGCCTGCGCCCAGTACCTCGTCGACCACCACTACACATCCCCGGCGCGCCTGGCCGCGGAAGGCGGCAGCAACGGTGGACTCCTGATGGGCGCCATGATCACGCAGCACCCCCATCTCTTTCGCGCCGTCCTCTCCTACGTGGGCATCTACGACATGCTCCGCACCGAACTCGATCCCAACGGCACTTTCAATTTCAATGTCACCGAATACGGCTCAGTGAAAAACCCTGAGCAGTTCCGAGCCCTCTATGCCTACTCCCCCTATCAGCACGTCGAGCCCGGCACAAAATATCCGGCCGTCCTTCTGATCACCGGCGACAACGACCACCGCGTCAACCCCGCCCACTCGCGCAAAATGACCGCGGCGCTCCAGGCCGCCACCGCCAGCGGACGCCCGGTTCTCCTGCTCACCAATGCACACGCCGGCCATGGCATCAGCACCAATGTCAACGAAGCGCTGCTGGAGACCGCCGACGCGCAGGCCTTCCTCTTCCAGGAACTCGGCATGACCATGAAATAGCCGCGCCTCAACCCGCCCGCACCGCTTCCGGCGTCCACCCCTGCTCCCGTAGTGTCCGGATCGCCAGCGCGTCATGCCGCTTCGCCAGGCGCTCCCCGTGCGCATCCGTAACCAGATCGCAGTGGTACCACTGCGGCTCCGCCCACCCCAGCGCCCGGTACAGCAAAATCTGCCGCGCCGTGGACAGCAACAAATCGGCGCCCCGCACTACGTCGGTAATTCCCATGGCGTGATCATCGGCCACCACCGCCAGCTGATACGCCGGTACATCATCGCGCCGCCACACCGCGAAATCCCCGAAGTCCTCGCCCGCCACAAACCGTTGCGGCCCGAAGCGCCCATCCTCAAACATGACGCCCTCGCCCTCCGGCACGCGAAACCGCCAGTTCACCCCAGCCGGATCCACAACCTGCTCTGCCAGCCGCGCCGCCTCCGCCCGCTCAAGCCGGCACGTCCCCGGATACATCGGTCCCTCATCAGCTTCGATACGCACTTCCCCGACAGTCTGCTCATGGGGAGCCTGCGCAATCCGGCTCAGATCCTTCCGCGAGCACCGGCAGGGATACACCCATCCCCCCACCAGCAGCCGCCGCCATATGTCGAGATAAAATCCCCGCCGCGCGCTCTGCTCGTAAGGACCGGCCGACCCGCCCACATCCGGACCCTCGTCCCAATGGATCCCCAGCCAGCGCAGATCCTCCAGGATCGCCCGGACATACTCGTCCTTCGACCGCTCAGGATCCAGATCCTCGTTGCGCAGAATAAGAGTGCCGCCCTCCGCCCGCGCCCGTTCGTAAGCCGCCCAGAACGTCCGCGCATGCCCCACATGCAGCAGCCCTGTCGGCGAAGGCGCAATCCGCCCCCGATACCCCATTAGCTTGTCGATTGTTCTCTCATCGGAAAGTCCCGGCGTCACGGCGTCAGTCTATCCCGCCCCCCGGGATTGTCATCCTGAGGCTTCGCCCAGCGACGCGGAAGGTCTCCGGTTGCTCATCCCAGCGGTCCGCCGGCGTGCGACACCAGGGAGCCAGAATGAGCCCCAGGGATTCTACCCTGATACAAAAGCGGCGAGAGAGGTGCCTGCCGGCTTCCTAAATGTCCATCACGGAATCTTCGATCGCGCGGCGGACGTTGCCTTCGGCGCGGGCCAGACGCCGCACTGCTTCGGGCTTGTCCACACCGGCCTTGAGCATCACTAACGCCACCGGCACGCTGCGGCCCGCGGATTTGATCACGTCCACCGCCTGTTCGCGATCCACGCCGCAGGCACGCATGAGGATGCTGATGCCGCGCTCGATAAGTTTGGAGTTGTGCATGTGCACGTTGACCATCAGGTTCTCGTACACATAGCCCAGCCGCGTCATGGCACTGGTGGTGATCATGTTGGTGATCATCTTCTGCGCGGTGGCGGCCTTCATGCGCGTGGAGCCGGAGACGACTTCGGCGCCCACTTCAGCCACAATCGCCGTGTCCGCGACCTCGGCCAGAGGGGCATTCGAATTACAGGTGATGCAGGCCGTCTTCGCACCCAGGGTCCGCGCGTAGGTGACGGCCGCGACCACGTATGGCGTACGACCGCTGGCGGAAAGCCCAATGACCACATCTTTGCGGCTGGGGCGGCGCCGAGCGATGTCGCGCTTGCCGAGTTCTTCGGAATCCTCGTTGACTTCGACCGGCGAGGCCAGCGCCTTGGGGCCCCCCGCCATGATGTACTGCACCGTCTGTGGGCTGGTGGAGAAGTAGGCGGGTAGCTCACAGGCATCGAGCGCGGCCAGGCGGCCGCTGGAACCGGCTCCTACGTAAATAACGCGGCCGCCCTCGCGCAGGGCGTGCGCCACCATATCGATGACCTGGGCGATCTCGGGCAAAGCCTTTTTCACCGCGCCCGCGACCTTCTGATCTTCCTGGTTGATGATGCGCGCGATCTCCAAAGCGGAGCGCGTATCGAGCCCGCGCGTGGCCTCATTGGCTTTTTCCGTCATCAGGTCCTGAATGCCGGCTCCCGAGCCGTTGGACCCGTTCGTTCCGTTGACGGTAGTCTTCGCGCCCTCGGCGCCCTCGACATGTGGATTGAGTGAAGTACCCATTTTTTGAGGAAAATGACCGTAGCGGCCCTGCTTAATTCTAACTCTATTGGGCGCGCAGTGATCGAAATTCAGGGGGCGGCCAAAAGTAATCGCTCGGCGCCCCCAACCCCCATCGATGGCGACAGTTAGAAATAAAACGGTTCAATTCACCAGGAGTGCTGTCCCACGTGCTTTTCCCCGGTTTCGATGCCGCGAATCTTCCCGTCGCGCATATGGATGATGCGGTCGCCGATGGCCGCCGCCTCCGGATTGTGGGTGATCATAAGCACGGTCTGGCGAAGCTCCTGGTTGGAGCGGCGCAACATGTCGAGGACGGCGTCGGAGTTCTCGGTGTCGAGATTGCCGGTGGGCTCATCGGCCAGCACGATCGACGGGCGCGTGATGAGCGCTCGTGCAATGGCCACCCGCTGTTGCTCGCCGCCGGAGAGCTCCGAGGGCCGGTGGTCAAGGCGGCCGGCGATGTTCAGCATCTGGGTGATTTTGGTGAGGTAGCTGGCGTCAAGCGGCCCGCTGCGGCTGGCGATCTCCCACGCGATCTCGATGTTGCCGCGGGCCGTGAGCGTGGGCAGCAGGTTGAATTTCTGGAAGATGAAGCCGATGCGGGCGCGACGCATCTTCGTCCGCTCGGCGTCGCTGAGGGTCGAGAAATCGACACCGCCGATGAAGACGCGGCCGCTGGTGGCCCGGGTAAGGCCGCCGAGCAGGTAAAAGAGCGTCGACTTGCCGCTTCCCGAAGGCCCGACAATGCTGACGAATTCGCCGGCTGCGACCTCAAAGGATGCGTCGCGCAGCGCTGGAACTTCGAGCCTGCCGGATCGGTAGACTTTGCCAAGGTTCTCGGCGCGAATCATCGAATCCACTCAGCGATTGTAAATGGAAGCGAGCAGAGCGGCCCTCGCGGTGCCCGCTCCGGACTCCCGGCAGCCCTACGAGGCAACGAGCATCGGGTCGAATTCGGGGAGTTCCTTGGCGGCTAAGGGAAGGGCGGCAAAGTCAGGTGGCGGCAGGAAGGGCGGCCGCACCGCCTTCTTGGGGCCCCGCTTACGGGCAATCATCACGCGAATGCGCTCCAGCATCTCGGCTGGCGTCGAAGCGCCCTTGGGCAGAAAAGCGTCAGCGCGATTGGCGCGCTCAAACTGCTTGACGCTGCCACTGACCAGGATCATCGGCACTTCCGGGGTGATGTCCTTCATGCGCCGGACCATCTCGTTGCCATCCATCTGCGGCATAACCAGATCGCCGAGAACCAGGTCGATACCGCCGCGGCGAAATGTCTCCAGAGCTTCCGCGGCATTGGTTGCGACCACGACGCGATAGCCGCGGGTTTCCAGCAAAAACTTGCGAACGGACAGGGCCTGCTCGTTATCGTCCACGCAGAGGATGGTCTTCTTGGGTCTCATGATTCTCCCTGACGAGTCCCGCCGAGTGCGGGAGCGCTGCGCCGGCACACACGACCAGCGCGTGCACCCGACTACGGGTTCCGTTGCCCCGCACCCGGGCGTCCCGGCTGGCTCCCTGCACCTCCGCACCGCAGAAAAGCGGCGCGATAAGCCGAGCACCCGCCAGGACGCAGGTTGCGGTGGAACAGCACGACGGGCCCGCTGCAGCCTTCCGTCCGCGGTTTTTCCGGTCTCACTTCCGGAAAAAAACCAGCGGCGGAACTGCGCGTAAGGCGCTCGAGTTACTGCTCCGATTCAGTTGTCAGCAAAAGGCGAAAAGTAACGTTCCTTTCGAAACGCCACGCCAGACTACGAAGGTCGATCCAGGCTGTAAATGGGGAAACTCAGGCGAATACGTTGGAACACTTTGGTGCACGCTTACACCGCAATTTGTTATCCCCCGATGAATACTGCCCGCCGGGGCTGCCCGGGCTGTTGAAAGCATGTGGATCGCGCAGGGAAATCCGGCAGATTTGCAGCGATTGCGGTGCGCCACTTTCAGGGCATTACCCCGGCGCGGAAAGATCCGCGCTTTTCCCGGAGCGATTCAGTGGTGGAAGATCTGGTTGATCATCTCCTGCTGCACCTGATTCAACTGCAGAATCGTCGCCTCCAGCGTAGGCCGGTCATTCAGAGAAGCCCCGGTCATCAGCTCCTTCAGGCGAAAAGCGGTGTGACGGATGAGGATCTCGGCGTTCTTGAGCTTCTTCGCATCCCGCAGCAGGTCCATGTGGATCCGGCCTGCGTAGCCCTGCGCCTTGCGCAGCGATGCGGAAGCCTGCTGCTCGTTGCCGGCCTGGAACTGCTCGGTGGCGATCTCGGTCATCGAGTGCACCAGCTCGGCATAGATGTAGGGCTGCTCGTTGGGAGAGGCTGTGGCCGCCCTGGCTTCCAGATCGGCGAGCTGTCGCGCATCTGGCGGCCGGTCACTCATGCCGTTCGCCCATGCGAGGGATGCAGGAAGAAGCACAGCAGCGAGAACAGAGACGATCCGCATGGCGCACTCCTGGGGAGGTGCGTACTGATCGTTCACGCAAACTCCGCGATTCCGCCAACTGGCTCGTCTTGTGGCCGTCGATGACTGCAATCGGCGACCCAGAGCCCTTCACTCAACCATCACGGACCTGCGTGACCCGGCTGGGAGCACCGTTATTGATGAAGGGTGACAAGCCGGTGCTTTGCCTGCCATTCCTGATCCGGGAATTGTCCCTGGGCAGCGGCGAGAAACCGATGGTAGTACTCTGCCGCTGCCTTGGTTTGATGGAGATTATCGTACGCAGTTGCCCAAAGAAACAAGGTGCTTGCGTTGTCAGGCGCATATTTTGATCGTGTCGAAAGGGCGACGAGCTCCTGCTGGTACTCGTGAAGCTCCGACGCCGCGAAGGCGATGCCCGACCAGGCGTCCACGTCCTCGGGGCGGACGGCCGCCGCTTTCCGAAAGCTCTGGATCGCCGCATCGTATTGCTTTTGGCGGACCAGCACCTCTCCCAGGGCGTCGAGCAGACCCGGATCGTCGGGCATTCCGGCCAGCAAC
Source organism: Acidobacteriaceae bacterium (assembly GCA_036489655.1). Lineage (GTDB taxonomy): Bacteria > Acidobacteriota > Terriglobia > Terriglobales > Acidobacteriaceae > Palsa-343. The sequence goes on from DASXFH010000114.1 coordinate 7,939, forward strand.
TCCATGTAATCGGCGCTCGCCTTGTCCAGGTTCCCCGCCCCGGCTTCGGCATCGGCCGCCATCTGTATCACGGCACGGTTCTTCGGCTCCAGGGCCTGGAGCTTTTCCAGCACGGTCAGGGCCTCGGCCTGCTTGCCCTGGGCGTTCAGGATGGCCGCCAGCTGGGCGTTCAGCGCCGGGTCCTTCGGATGATGCTGCAGCGCGGTTTCGATCGCCGGCTGCGCGTCGGCATAGCGTTTTTGGGCCATCAGCGCGTGCGCCAGGCCGGCCGCCGCATCCGCCGAGTCGGGCTGCGACTGCAGTACCCGGCGATACGCCTCCTCGGCAACGTCGTTGTTACCCGCCGCTTCGGCGATCTGGGCGGTCAGCAGGGCGTCGTCCGGCGTTTCCGGACTGATTTTCAGCGCCGCCACCAGGGCATCGCGCGCGCCGTTGGGGTCCGAGTGCAGCAGCAGCTGCGCCAGAGCCCGGTCGGCCTGAGCCTTGGCCGCCGGGTTCGGCGGATTCGGTTCCAGTTGGGTAGCCGTCTGCAGTTGCTCTTTGGCCGCCGGATCGCCCTTGGAGGCCAGAATCAGGCCCAGCGCCAGATGCGCCTCAAATTGCTTTGGATCGGCGGCAATCGCCTTGCGGTACCAGCCTTCCGCGGCGTCGGAATGCCCCTGCGCGTCTTCCACGTAGCCTCGGTCGAAGAGGGCGCGAGCATCGCCGGGATGGACGGAAAGGTAGACGTCCAGCCGACTCGCTGCCTGGCGGTAGTTCTTTGTCTCGATGGCATTCTCCGCGTCGGCCACCGGACTCGAAGCCGTCTGATCCGGACTGCTCGTCCCAGGTGGCGGGGCCGCCTGCTGCGCCCGCAGAACTCCGTGCCCAGCGGCCAGAAGCAGCGCAATCCCGATCGCGCCGATACGGCGGCGACCCGGCATCCGACAACTCAATCGGCTCAACTCCATCACTGAAATACTTCTGTCTCCGTTTCTGCTGCTGCCGGCAGGGCATGTCCAGCCAGAACCCGTGTGAGCCATTGGCCGGTATGCGACAGCTCACTGCAGGCAATTTCCTCGGGCGTGCCCGTCGCCACCACCTGACCTCCGGCCGCTCCGCCCTCCGGACCCAGGTCGATCACCCAGTCCGCGGACTTGATCACATCCAGGTTGTGCTCGATCACCACCAGCGTGCCGCCGCTGTCGATCAGCTTGCGGAAGGCCACCAGCAGCTTGCCCACATCGTCAAAATGCAGCCCGGTGGTCGGCTCATCGAGAATGTACAGGATCCGGCTGCCGCCGCGTTTTCCGTCCGAACCTCTGTCGGACGAACGGGTGGACGCCAGGTGAGCCGCCAGCTTGACGCGCTGCGCTTCGCCGCCGGAAAGCGTCGTCGCCGACTGGCCGAGGCGCACGTAGCCCAGGCCAATCTCTTCCAGAACCGCCAGCTTGTCCACAATTTTCGGGTGTCCGACAAAGAAGCGCAGCGCCTCGCGCACCGTCATCTGCAGGACGTCGTGGATGGACTTGTTCTTGTAGTGGATCTCCAGCGTGCTGGCCTTGTAGCGCGTCCCGCCGCACTCTTCGCAGGGCAGCTCCACGTCGGCCAGAAACTGCATTTCAACCGTGACCGTGCCGTCGCCCTCGCACACGTCGCATCGTCCCCCGGGGACATTGAAGGAGAAGTGGCCCGCGGTGTAGCCGCGCCGTTGCGCTTCCGGCTGTGAGGCAAAGAGCTCGCGAACCGCGTCGAAGGCCTTGATGTAGGTGACCGGGTTCGATCGCGGCGTGCGCCCGATCGGCGTCTGGTCGACGAGGACAATGTCGTTCAGCCGCTCTACGCCTTTGATGTCCCGATAGACGCCGGTTGGATCGCCGCCCTCAGTCCTTCCCAGACGGTGCGCAACCGCCCGGTAGAGCACCTCGTGGACCAGCGTGGATTTGCCCGAGCCCGAGACGCCGGTGATCGCCACCAGCAGGTTCAGCGGAATGTCGACGTCGATGCCTTTCAGGTTGTTGGCGCGCGCGCCTTTCACCCGCAGCCACTCCTTTGACGAGCCAGGAGTGTGGCGGCGCGTGGGCACCGGAATGGTGAGCTGGCCGCTCAGATATTTGCCGGTGATGGAGGCCGGATTTGCTGAGACTTCTTCGACCGTGCCCGCCGCCAGCACCTTGCCGCCAAACTCGCCGGCGCCCGGGCCGAGGTCCAGCAGGTAGTCGGCCGACCGCAGCACGTCCGGATCGTGCTCGACGACCAGAATGGTGTTGCCCAGGTCGCGCAGCTCGTCGAGGATGCGGATCAGCCGGGCGGTATCCCGTGGATGGAGGCCGATGGACGGCTCGTCGAGCACATAGAGCGCTCCCACCAGGCGCGAGCCGAGCGATGTAGCCAGCTGGATGCGCTGCGATTCTCCGCCGGAGAGCGTTGAGGCGAGCCGGTCCAGGGTCAGGTAGTCGAGGCCGACCGCGTCGAGAAAGGTCAGACGCTGGCGAATCTCTTCGAGGATGCTGCCCGCGATTTCTTCCTGCATGGGCGTGAGGCGGAGGTTCTTAAAGAAGCGCGCGGCCGCTCCAATGGTGAGCGAGGCCGCCTCGCAGATGTTGCGCCCGCCGCTGCTGTCGTTGTCCTCGCCAATGCGCACGGCTCGTGCTTCTGCGCGCAGCCGCTGCCCTTTGCATTCCGGGCAAAGCGCGTAGCCGCGGTATTTGCTGAGCATCACCCGTACGTGCAGCTTGTACTTCTTGCGCTCGAGCAGCTCAAAGAAGCCGTGCACCCCGGGAAACGATCCCTTCCCTTCCAGCACAAACGCCTGCTGCTCCAGCGTCAGGTCCCAGAACGGCACGTCAAGAGGGATGCCGTTCTGCCGGGCGGCGCGGCGCAGATCGGTCAGATACGAGCGGTACTTCGGCCGGTTCCACGGATCGATCGCGCCTTCGTCGAGCGTCTTGCCCTTGTCGGGAATAATCAGGTCAAGGTCGAAGTCGATGGTGTTGCCGAAACCCTGGCAGCGTGGGCATGCGCCATACGGGTTGTTGAAGGAGAAAAGCCGCGGCTCGGGCTCGCGGTAAATGCGGTGGCAGTGCTTGCACTCGTACTCGCCGGAAAAACGGAGGCGATGGCGCAGCTCGGAACCGTCGCCTTCGCGCGGAACCACTTCATAGACGATCTCGCCGGATTCGCGATACCCGATCTCCGCCGCGTCGACAATGCGCGCGCGGCTCTCCGCCGAGACCGCAATCCGGTCGACAAGCACGAAGACCGGCTGCGTGAAGTCGACTTCAAGCAGCGACTCGGGCGAGGAGAATTCAAAGATGCGATTCTGCTGATAGAGACGGTTGAAGCCGCGAGCGCGCAGATCGGTGAGGCGCTGACGAAGCGCCTCGGAAATCGGTGTCCGGTCGGGTTCCGGAGTGGATTTTGCAGCCGCTTTGGTTTTCTTCGCTGCCCGTTTCGCCTTCTCCGGCTCATCCTTCGGATGGTCGCTGACCGTGAGGTC
>DASXFH010000162.1:0-4086 GCA_036489655.1 Acidobacteriaceae bacterium
GCTCAGCCTGGTAGAGCACTCGCTTGGGGTGCGAGGGGTCGGCAGTTCAAATCTGCCCGTCCCGACCATTTAGAGAGCAGGATCCTTCGCCGAGTCGGCTCAGGATTTCGCCTGCGGGCTCGGACGCCCGCAAAGCGGCTCAGGTTCAAATCTGCCCGTCCCGACCCTTGAATTTCCTGCAATCTCTGTCTTTTCGAGGCGCGGTCGAGTCCTTTCGCCGCGCTGCGTTGGCTGAATGTCGGCAGGGTCCCCCGGCTGGCGCGATTCTCCTACGCCGGGAGCAAGCAGAGGAAATCGCGAAAACCTGCGCCCCCGCCGTGATGCAGTCTGCGTTGCCTCGCGACAGCTCCGCAGGGAGCGCCGCCGGCGGCCTGACCCCCGGCGGCAGCTCACTCCGAGGGAGATGCGCCGATCCAACGCAAATGTTGGCTCTTTTCCGAAGGATCCGCAACCCGCAGGGGAGTCCAACTCTCGGATTTGATTGCCTGAAAGTCGGGAACCAGGCCCTTGCGCCGCGCGTATTGTTGCTTCAGGAGAATGCCTATGCGCGTGCGCGTCCTGATACCGGCGATGGTTCTGGGCACCCTTCTGTCCGCCCTTGGCTGTCACGTGCAGGTGGATAAGGGCAGGAACGGCGAGGACAAGACGGTCCGAATTGATACGCCGCTGGGAGGCCTGCACGTGCGTTCCGACCAAACCACGGCGACGGATCTTGGGTTGCCCGTGTATCCCGGAGCCCATGTGACGCCGGACAAGGATGGCGATAAGTCTGCCGACGTCCATCTCGGCTTCGGCCAGTGGCAGATGCGGGTGGAGGTGGTTAGCTACGACACGCCGGATGCCAAAGACAAAGTCGTGGATTTTTACAGAAATGCGATGAACCGCTTTGGCGACGTGATTGAATGCCAGGGAAACCACGCGACAGGCAAACTCTCCATGACCAGCGAAGGCCTCAGCTGCAATGAGGAGTCCAAAGGGACAGTGAACGTAAATGGTGTCGACACCAACAGCGGATTCACGCTGCGGGCCGGCTCCCGCCGCCACCAGCATATTTTCGCCCTGAAGAGCAGCGATGAAGGCACGCGTTTTGCCCTGATCGAGCTGCAACTGCCTTCCGGTCTGGCGGAAAACTCTTCCAAAACCAGCGACTGATTCCCGCATACAAGCGGATCTGGAAACATTCCGGGGACCGGCGGGATTGCGTTGCGCCGGGCTCCCGCGTGCGGTAGGGTCAGGGTATGGAGCTTTTGTGCCAGCGCTGCAGCAACCCGGTGCATAACGAGGAGAGCTTCTGCTCCCATTGCGGCGCGCCTCAGCTGGTGGTGGATACTTCAGAGCCTGTCGGCCCACAGGCGCCCCCGCAGCGGCTGGGCGCCGACGCGGCACGCATTCAGTGGCGGACCGGCATAACGTCTGCTTTGCTGTTGGCCATCCCCGTGGGACTGCTGTCGGCGCTCAGCGGCGGCATGAGCACTCTGCTGGTGATTGCCGGCGGCTTTGGCACGATATTCCTCTACCGCCGGCGTACAGATGGAATCACCGACGGCCGGATCGGCTGGCGGCTGGGCGCGATTCTTGGAATCGCCGCGGCCTTTATCGCTACCGCCGCCGATGCGGTGCAGCTGCTGGTGGAGCGTTATCTTCTGCACCATGCTGCGATGATCGATGCGCAGTTCCAGAGCGTCGCCCAGCAGATGGCCGATCAGGCGCTGAAGACCAACACCGAAGCCATGCAGCAGGCTCCGCAGCTTGTCCATGCCTGGGCTGGATTCTGGCTCTCGGGTGATGGACATGCGGCGATTCAGCTCCTGACGGCTGCGATCGTCTCCATGGGTATGGTGTTGTTTGCTGCTACCGGCGGCGCGATTGCCGGGCGCGTGCTCGCTCCCCGGCCCGGGACCCAGCGCACCATGTAAGGGCGGCCCCGGCAAGAGCGGGCACTACGATGAGGAAAACGCGGCGATTCGACCAACGAAACCGTCTTGCGGCACTGCGCCGCTGCCCGTATCATCGCCTTTACGCCTATGCCTGATTTGCAGACCGCTTCCACGCCAATACTGCGCGAAAAGGGTCGTATCATGTCCGCCTCAGAAATTGAGCGGACGCTGGTTCGTCTGGCCCATCAGATCATCGAGAAGAACAACGGCGCCGAGAACCTGGGGCTGGTCGGCATCCGTCGCCGCGGGGTCCCCCTGGCGGAGCGGCTGGCGTCGCTCATCGCCGGTATTGAGAAGCATCCGGTGGATACCGGGGTCCTCGACATCAGCTTTTATCGCGACGATCTTTCCACCCGCGATGTACGCCCGGTGGTGGCGCCCGGCTCGCTGGGATTCGACGTGAACGGCCGCGATGTGATCCTGATCGACGATGTGCTCTACACGGGCCGCACCATTCGTGCCGCCCTCGACGCCCTGTTCGATCACGGACGGCCGCGCCGGGTGCAGCTGCTGGTCCTGATCGACCGCGGTCATCGGGAGTTGCCGATCGAAGCGAGCTTTGTGGGGAGAACCGTTCCTACATCGCAGCGCGAGATTATCGAAGTAAAGCTGCGCGAAGTCGACAACGATGAGCAGGTCCTGCTCGTCGAGCGCGTGTAGCAGACCGCGGTAAAGCTGACTGCGCAACGCAGTCGAAAGAAGAAGGAGATGGCGCAGACCAGAAAACGCTCCCGCAAGACTCCTCCGGAACCGATCAGCCCCGCATTTTTTCAGCAACCCATTCACCCGCAGTCCGCTATTTCCGCCCAGGATTTTTCGGTCGCCGAGGTGCGGCGCATTCTTGAGTCGGCCGACGCTTTGGAAAAGGAAGAGCCGCTGCGCCGAGCGCGCCGGTTTGCCAAGCGACGCGTGGCCCTGCTCTTCTATGAAGCCAGCACGCGCACGCGTACTTCGTTCGAGCTGGCTGCGAAAGCTCTTGGCGCCGACACCACGCTGGTGAGTTCCCTCTCGTCCAGCATTGAGAAGGGCGAGTCGCTGAAGGACACCGGGATCACGCTCAAGGCCCTCGGCCCGGAATGCATCATCCTGCGCAGCCCCTACTCCGGCGCTCCGTATCTGCTGGCCCGCGCCACCGGCCTGCCGGTGCTGAATGCCGGCGATGGTATGGCCGAGCACCCTTCCCAGGCGCTCCTCGACCTGCGCACGATTCTTCAGTTCCTGGGCATCCGCTCTTCCGCGGTGAACGAAAAGACGCTGCGCGGAGTGACGGTAAGCATCGTGGGCGACATTCTGCACAGCCGCGTGGCACGGTCGAATGCGCTGCTGCTGCCTCGCCTTGGCGCGAAGGTGGTTTTCTGCGGCCCGCCGCCGCTGCTGCCGGAGAGCGCTGCCGTCATGGGGCCGGGGCTCTCGATTGAGCGAGACTTTGAAACGGCGCTGCGCCAGTCCCAGATCGTCATGATGCTGCGCATCCAGGCAGAACGGCTGGCGGGCCTCCAGATCGATCTCGAGGATTATCGACGCCGCTATCAGGCCAACGGGGAGCGGATCGCCGCGCATGCACCTCGGGCGGCCATCCTGCACCCGGGGCCGATTATTCGCGGCATGGAAATCACCGGCGAAGTGGCCGACGGACCGCAGTCCGCGATTGCCCGGCAGGTGCACAATGGCGTGCCCATCCGCATGGCTCTGGTGGCGCGCGCGCTGAGCGGCGGGAAAGGCGGCCGATGATGAAAGCCATTCTCCTTCGTGGCGGACGCGTCATCGACCCCGCCGCAAATCTCGATGCCACGCGCGACGTGCTGCTGCGCGACGGCAAGGTCGCTGCCATCGAACCGTCCGGAAAGATCCGCGCGGCCGGGGCTGAGGTAGTTGAGGCGAAAGGGCTCGCCGTCGCGCCGGGCCTGATCGATATCCATGTGCATCTGCGCGAGCCGGGGCAGGGCTACAAGGAAACCATCGCTACCGGGACTGCCGCGGCCGCCGCCGGTGGATTCACCACCGTGTGCGCGATGCCCAACACCATTCCCGTGAATGACTCGCCGGAGATCACGCGCTGGATGCAGGCGCCCGAGCGTGGCGCTTCAGCCCGCGTGCTGCCCATCGCCGCCGCCACCCGCGGCTCCATGGGCGAAGTGCTCACCGATTA